>NZ_JBEYZY010000010.1:0-123442 GCF_040646295.1 Streptomyces sp. NPDC046197
AACTCCTCCGGATAAGGCTTGGGCACAGCGACATCCTTCCCACCCGCCCCACAGGGCAAGCCAGTTCAGATGTCACCCGATCGTGCGGCAGACCCACTTGTGCGCTGAGCTGACGCCGCAGGTCGTGGGCGGCGTGTGGTCGGCCCCGGCGACCTGGCCCACTCGCCCGGCCTCGGGCACGGAGACCTGCCTGCGGCTCCACATCACCCAGCGCGCCAACAGTTCGGCGGGCGGTGTCCTTGGCTCCCTGCGCAAGTACCAGCGCCTCGTGGACGATGATCCCTTCCGCATCGAGTTCACCCCCTGAGGATCCGACGGGTATACCACCCGGGATCGAGTTCACCGCCTGAACAAAGCATCATCAGTTGGGCTCTCCGTCGTGCCGCGTGCACGGTCGGGATCCCAAGGGACCCGGTACCGGCGAGCGGTGCCGGTGGTAACGACGGAGGCAGGACATGGAAGCAGGCGCGGACGAGCGTTCGTTCCGCTGGGCGAGGGACTGGATGTGCGTCACCTTCACCCGAGGCCTGAGCCCCGAGGAGGTGTTCACCCGCTACGGTGCCGACCCAGACCGGGCGCGTCTGCTCGACGAGGACGCGGCCTCGGAGCTGCCCTCGGGAGACTCCGGCGACGGGGCGGTCTCCCTGCTGCGGGCCGGGAGACTCGGTGAATGGGCCTTCTGCGTCGAGCAGGACGGCGTCATCGGCTCCTGGGACGAACCGCTTGCGGAACTGTCCCGGGGCACCGAGACCTACAGTGTGCTGGCCACCGATGGCCTCGACGTCTTCCAGTACTGGAGCGACGGCGAGTGCGTCGAGAACTTCGAGCCCGGCATGGAGCACACCCGGCCCGAAGCGACCGCACCTTGGTGGGACCGGGTGGAGGCGGCGCTCGCCGCGCACCAGGGCGAGGACCTCGGGATGGCGCCCGTGGTGGCTCTCGTACTCGACCACCTGGGCATCACGCTGGACGACGCCACCCTCGCCGGGCCCTGGCCCACCCTGACGCTCGCCGAGGAGGACGTGTCGACGACGCCGCTGGGGGACACCTACGCGGGCGAGGGGCCGGTGCCATCCCAGCCGCCGCGCGAGGCGTGAGCGCGGCGCCCGCCCCACCCCGTCACGGGGCGGGCGCCGGGCCCGCGAAATCCGCTCGCCAGCCCCACCGAAGGGACCCGCGCACGGCCGCGCATCACGTTTCGCCAAGGGAGCTCATCGCCCCCTCGCGTCGCGGTCAGTGTGGTCCAATTCAGGCTTTGCCGTGCTCTTCCTTGCGGGCGGTGGTCACAGACGTTCTAACACCAGCCATGCTGGCGCCGGCGCGCAACGAAGCCCCTTCGCTCTATCAAGCTGTAGAAGAAGGTGGTATCGGTGGACACGTCCACCGATACCTGGCGGCCCTTCGCCAGGGTTATTCGGCCTCGGAGGCGTGACGCTGAGCATGAAGGTCCTCGGGAATTACGTGACCGCTGACAGGAGCCGCCCCTGCGCCACCACGACCGTATCGTCAGCGGTCAAGTCCCCCCTCGGACACTCGCTATAGCGATACGCGGATGAGGGCCACGACCTGATGGTTGTGGTCCTCGTTGCGTGTTCGTGGGTGATGGTGATGCCTAGTGCTGTGACCGGGAAGGTTCACCGGCTCGCGACGCCCGGCACGGCACCTCGCCGCGTTGTCGCATCACCCGAGTACATCCAGTACGCGGGTGATGCTCCGCCTTGCGATGCACCGCACCGGACGCCGCGAGCTTCCCGGCAAACCTTCCCGGTCACAGCACGCAGCACCCTGCCGGGGTCGCTCTCTTCACCGAAGAGGGCGAAGGTATCGGTGGCAAGGTTCCTGATGGGGGTGCCAGCCATGCCGAAGAAGCGAGCGCTCGGCAACGCCGCACGCATCTGCCCGGCAAGGGACTTCTCCTTGGAAGACTGCGTGCGGTGCGCCTCGTCGACGAGCACGATGATGTTGCTCCGGGTCGACAGGTCCTTGCCGGCGTCGGCGAACTTGTGCACAGTCGTGGAGAAGACGCCACGCACGTGCCTGCTTGCGCCACAGCGGTCGAGGGAGATCCAGGATGAGCAGCGCGGGCGGCACCCTTCACCTCGTGGCCCGCCCCCGCCTTTGCGCGGCCATCGTCGACCGCCTCACCTTCGACCGAGCCGTCATGGAGACCGGCGCCGACTTCTGCCGCCTCATGGGCGCCTGCGCACGGTGCGCCCGGTATAGGCCGTTCGCCTTGATCAAAACGAGCCGCGTCGTCGCGTGGTCGCACCCGGAGCGGCCGCTGGCACAGGCTGCGGGCCGCCCTTTGCAGAAGCCGGCTTGCGAGGGCGGCGCTGAGCACGCTCGCGATGGTGGAGCACATTGCATCGCTGACCTGCTGAGCGGTGCCGTCGAACATGACCACCGCGAGGCGAATGCTGGTGCCCGGTCCGCCGATGGCGACGAAGTTGATTGCTCGATAGGCGGCGCCACCGCCGACACATTACCTACGCACGCCTTGAATATGACCTTTCCTTGACTCGCCTCCCCTAGGGTCAGAAGCCGCAGTTGCGAACCGGGGGGAGACGACAGCGATGGGTGACGGCAAGGTCCCCGGCAAGGTGTTGGACATCAAGACTGCCGACATCAAGGCGGCGGCACCGGCCTTCCAGAAGGGCGCCACCGATCTGAGCAAGGCCCTGACCACTCTCATCAAGACCCTGGACGGCCTCGGCGAGCCCTGGGGTCACGATGATCAGGGCAACCAGTTCGGCGGCGTCTACAAGCCGCACCAGAAGTCGATCGAGAGCGCGGCGGGCATCCTGGTGCTCGGGCTGACGAGTATTCACGAGGCCATGGTGGACATGTCGGACGGGCACGTGGACAACGACAAGCTCGTCGCCGGCATGTTCAAGGAAGTGAAGACCGACAAGCAGAGCGACGGTGCCGGTGAGCGTTGAGGACAAGGCCCGGCACATCCTTCTCAAGATGGGCCTGTGGTGGCCGGAGGCTGACCCCGACAAGCTGCGGGACGCGGCGAAGGCGTGGCGTGCGTTCGCCGAGTCGGTGGATGACGTCCGTTCCCCGGTGAACCGCAGTGCGTCCGGGATCATCCACAACAACACGGGTGAGTCGATCGAGGCGTTCCACAAGTTCTGGGACCGCTATGCCAAGGGCAAGGACGGCGGCTGGCTGAGCGACCTCGCGAAGTCCTCGCGGGACATGGCCTACGCTTTGGACAAGTTCGCCGGAACCATCGACGACGCGATCAACAAGCTGTGGACGCGGATAGCGATCGACGCGGTCGTGATCGCGGGCGGCATCACGCTGGCCATCATGACCGCGGGCATCGCCTCGGGGGCGGCGGCAGCTGCGGCGGACGCGGTCATTGAGTTCGGCGCCACGATAGGCGTCGGCGTCTCCGCTGTGGTGGCCGACATCATCGGAGGTGCCTTCGCCGGCGTCGCGTTCGGTGGGGTCGAGTCGGTCACCATCGACGCTGCTGTGGCCCAGCCGCTGCAGATGATGGCCGGTCTGCAGCACGGCTTCAGCCTGGACGAGGTCAATCAGGCCGCCAAGGACGGCATGATCTTCGGTGGCGTGTTCGGAGCGGGCGATGGCCTGCTGACGTCGAGCATGGAAGGCGGCCTCGCCGACACTCCGACGCTGCTGCGCCCGCCGTCGCTCCGCCCGGACCTGGTCGATCTGGGCCCGGCGGCCCGCAAAGCCGACGACATGCCGTGTGTGGGTGAGCCGATCGACGTGGCGACCGGCGCGATGCTGATGACGCAGACAGACCTGTCGCTGCCGGGGAGTCCGCCTCTTCAGTTCACCCGCACCCACCTCTCTTCCCACCGGGGCGGCGTCTGCTTCGGCCCGACCTGGATCTCCACCCTCGATGAGTGCCTCCAGATCGACGGCGAGGGCGTCGTATTCGCGGCGGCTGACGGTATGCGCCTGGTGTACCCGGTGCCGGAGCCGGGCGTGCCGACGATGCCGGTGAAGGGCGCCCGTTGGCCGTTGGAGTGGGATGGCAAGCCGGACGGCGCGATGACGGTCACGGACCCGTCGACGGGCGTGACCCGCACCTTCGCCGCACCCGTCCCCTCACCCACCTTCGGCGTCTTCCACCTTGCGCTGGACTCCTGGAGCGACCGCAACGGCAACCGCATCGACGTCGAACGCGACGACGAAGGCGTCCCGTTCGGCATCCGTCACTCGGGCGGGTACTACGTCGCCGTCGACACCAAGGGCCCACGCATCACAGCCCTCCGTCTGCTGGACGAACCGCCCTTTCGATACCGCCCGGGCACCACGCCCGATGAGGGCACGGTCGTGATGCGTTACGGCTACGACGCCTCCGGAAACCTCACCGAGGTCATCAACTCCAGCGGCCAGCCGCTGCGCTTCACGTACGACGCCGAGGGACGTGTCACCCGGTGGACCGACCGGAACGGCACCTGGTTCGGTTACGTCTACGACGATCGCGGCCGGGTCGTCCGTACCGAGGCCGTCGACGGCATCCTCTCCGGCACCCTGACCTACGACGACACCACCCGCACCACCACCTACACCGACTCGCAGGGTCATGTCTCGGTCCACCGGTACAACGCCGAGGGCCTGGTGGTGGAGGAGACGGATCCCCTGGGGCATGTCACCCGGACAGAGTGGGACGAGTATGGCCACAAGCCACTGACATTCACCGACGCCTTGGGCCACATCACCCGTTGTGCCTACGACGACGTCGGCAACCTTGTCGAACTTACCTTGCCCGACGGCGCGGTGGCACAGGCCGAATACAACGCACTCGGCTTGCCGACCAAGGTGATCGAGCCGGGCCGCGCAGTCTGGCGACACTCATACGACGAGCAAGGCAACCTGCTGACGACGGTCGACCCGCTCGGCGCCGAGACTCGGTACGCATACGACCATGCGGGCCGCCCCACGGCGATCACCGACGCTCTCGGACACACCCGCGTGGCAACGTACGACGACGCCGGCCTGCCCATCGCTTTGACGGACGAACTGGGTAACACGACGACGATCCGCCGGGACGCATTCGGCCGCGTGATCGAGGTGACCAACCCTCTCGGGCACACCACTCGCCTGGGCTGGACGACGGAGGGCAGACCGGCCTGGCGCGAACTGGCTGACGGCACAAGGGAGTCGTGGAGCTGGGACGCCGAGGGCAACCTGCTCAGCCACACCGATCCGGCCGGCCACCTCACCCACCACACGGTGACGCACTTCGGCGTACTCGCCACGCGAACGGATCCGGACGGCGCACGCTACGCGTTTGCGTACGACACCGAGCTGCGGCTGACGGGGGTCACCAACCCTCAGGGCCTCACGTGGACCTACACCTACGACGAAGTCGGCCGCCTGACGGCCGAGTCGGACTTCAACGGCCGCACGCTCACGTACATCCACGACGCGGCGGGTCGGCTGGTCTCCCGCACGAACGCAGCCGGGGAGAGCCTTCGTTTCACGCGGGATGCCGCGGGCCGCGTGGTGGAACAGCGCGACGAGGCCAGCGGTGACATCACCACATACAGCTATGGGCCCGACCGCAAGCTGGTGCACGCTGCCAACACCAGCGCCGAAGTGTCTCTGGAGCGGGACTCGCTGGGCCGGGTCGTGGGGGAGACCGTCAACAGCCGGAGAATCAGTTACGAGTACGACGCTCTCGGGCGTCGGGTTCGGCGTACGACCCCTTCTGGTCTGGTCTCGGAGTGGACGTACGACGCCACAGGCCGAGCCACCGCGCTTCGCACGGCGGACCACAGCTTGGCCTTCTCGTACGACACAGCGGGCCGCGAGACCGAGCGCAGACTCGGAGACGACGTCGCGCTCCTTCAGCGGTGGAGTGCGTCCGGCCGACTGACCGAGCAGTCGCTGACCGTGCTTTCCAGTTCCGCGGGCGCCGGACGCCTCCTCCAACACCGTGGCTACGCATACCGGGCCGACGGCCACATCACCGAGATCCGCGAGTTGACGTCAGGCACCCGTCGCTTCGATCTCGATTCCATGGGCCGGGTCAGGGGCGTGCGCGCCCACGGCTGGACGGAAACCTACGCGTACGACTCGGCGGGCAATACGGTCCGGGCGGATTCACCGGGAGCTGGTGCCTCTGACGAGCGTGAGTTCGATGGCACGCTGATCCGCCGTGCCGGTCACACCGTCTACGAGCACGACGCCCAAGGCCGACTTGTCCGTAAGACGCGAAGGCTACTCAACGGTCAGCAGCGCATCTGGTCCTATACATGGAACTCGGAGAACCGGCTGACCGAGGCGGTCACCCCCGAGGGCGACCGGTGGTGCTACGTCTATGACCCGTTCGGACGCCGGATCTCCAAGCACCGTGTAGCCGAGGACGGATCCGCGTGCGACCGCACCGACTTCTCCTGGGACGACACCCGACTGGCGGAGCAGACCGGCCCCACCGGCATGGTCTCCACATGGGAGTTCGCTCCGAACACCGACCGCCCTGTGGCCCAGACCGACCGCAAACCGACAGCGCACGAAGCACAAAGATCGTTCCTAGCCCGGCTAGCCGAAGAAACCACGGCCGAGCAGCGGATGCGGTTCCACGCCATTGTGACCGACGTCGTGGGTACGCCCACCGAACTGGTCACCCCGGACGGCCACCTGGCGTGGCAACGCCGGACTACGGTGTGGGGTGCGCCGCTCCCCGCGCCACTGGACGACGAGTCTTCCGTGGATTGCCCGCTCCGTTTTCCGGGCCAGTACGCGGACCCAGAAACCGGCCTCCACTACAACGTCTTCCGGTACTTCGACCCGGAGACCGGAGGCTTCGTCTCCGCCGACCCGCTCGGTCTCGATCCGTACCCGAACCCCTACGCGTACGGCCCGAACCCCTTCACCTGGCTCGACCCTCTCGGGCTCGCGTGCAAGAAGATCCCGACCGACGAGCTCAACTGGAACACACGTAGTCGGCCGACCTTCGGCCACACCTTCAGTGAGCACGGTGCGGGCGCGAAGAACACCAAGAGCCTCACCGACCGCGCACGCAGCACGGGGAATCAGCAGGGGCAATGGCTGGACAACGACAAGGCCCTGGAGTTCCTGAAAACCCATCATGACCCCAACGGCGGGGTGCGCGAGGTGGAACTGCCGCCGGGAATGGGGCAGGTCATCATGCCGGACGGTGAAATCGTCGAGGCTAACTACGCGAGGCTGGTCCCCAAACCTGATGGTTCCTACAAGACGGCGTTCCCGATCCTGAAGAAGTGAGCAGCTCCGTGCAATTCCGTATGACAGTGTCTCCGCCCACGTCCGAAACCCCGGTGACACATGACCTCGACCTCGCCGAGGACTACGAGTCTCTGGTCATGGATGCCTGTGAACTCCTGGGCGAGACCGACTGCCGCTTCCATGTAGCTGGGTTCGGTCAGGATCCATGGCCCGTGGACGTCTCCTACGACCTGTCAGCGGTCATCGAGCAACTCCCGCAGGTAAGGACATCCCTACGCCGGATGGAACGTGCGCAGATCGACTTCTACGGACAGGGGGTCGAACGTGTCATCACGTTCGACCCGGCCGGCGAACAGATCACCATGACCTGTACAACGCAGACCGACTGGATTCCCGACCCGGCGATCGAAACAGCCTCCCTTTCGGACGTCGAGGGCATGCTGGCGGCGCTGGCCCATGACTTCCGGCGCGCACTCGACCGGGCTTGCCCGGACATCGCGGCAAGGGAGCCATTTGCGCAATGGTGAACGGGCAGTCGGTCCGAGGTCTGTGGATGTATTGACCGGAAGACCTCGTCGTCGACGGAGCTCTGCGCGACGTCCGTGTCCACGGCACCACGCTCAACGACTGGCGCGGTATGTTCGAGGGGCTGCATGTGCTGCCAGCACGTCCTGATGTGGACGATGGCCTACACCTCGGACACCAGCATGCCAGCTCGCCTCGTCCTCTCTGCGTTGCGCCCGGACCCTCCGGGCGGCTTGGCCGGCGCCTGGGGTACTACGCGGATAGTTCTCGCCCGGTCGCCCAGACGAGCCACAAGCTGACCCGTGCGGCCGGCAGTAGACCGACCGAGGCGCGGAACGACGAAAGGAACGCCAAGAAAATGCAGCCCCTCGCCGCTGGGGCACATGGACCGTCCCCGGTGATCGACATCGTCTTCGCCGTGGGAGGCATGGTTTTCCTGTGGTGCGGAATGAGTTGGGCGTTCGATGTGCGGGGGATCACCACGCGCAGATCCGAACGGATTCACCGCAGGAACCAGAAGACGTGGGCGATGGGTCGTCTCGGCGCCTCTCCGAACCTTTTCGCGTCTGTCGGGTATCTGCGGTTCCTGGGCGCTGTCATGGCAGGTGCGGGACTTATCCTGCTCGTCGCGGTGTATGCGCTGTGGAACCTGGGCTGAAGGCAGGTGCTATGCGACCGCTCTGCCGATGAAGTTGTACGCCCAGGTCAGCGCTCTTCGGCGGGACTGACTTCTCTGTCGACGGACATCGACATCGCCCAGTACGCAAGAAGCGGCTGGGCCCTGTCAGGGTTGCTCTTGCCGAATACCTCATCCATGCTGGTCAAGCCGCATGCGCGTACTCGTGCAGGGTGCCGCCGAGCCGCGCGCGTCGTCGTATGTCGAGGTGTGCGATCCGTTCTGGATCGTCGATTGGTTCGGGCAAGGGACGCAGAGGGCGGGCGTTCGCGAGGCCCTGGTGCGTGTGGGGTGCCAATAGTGCCGTACGCCTTGTGAGCTGGGCGTTCGCCCGCGTAGCCGGGATCTTTTTCAGGCTGTGTCGCGGTACTCGCGAATCAGTCCGCCGAGGATGTCGTGGCGCTGGATGCGCTGGGCCGGGAACGGTATGACGTCCGGGTCGTCGCAAGGCGCCCGGAGATCCAGTGCCCGGTGCGGCCTTACCGTGTTGTGGTGCGCCGCGTGCTCGGCGAGGACGCGTCGGCCGTGTTGCTCGTTGTAGATCAGGATCCGGTCGGTGCACTCGGCGCGGACACTGCGGATGAACCGCTCGACGTGGGCGTTCATCCTCGGCGCCTGCGGTGCGGTCTTGAGAATCTCGATGTTCTCGCTGGTGAACACGGCATCGAAGGTCTGGGTGTAACGGCTGTCCCGGTCGCGCAGCAGGTAACGGAAGCCGGAGACCCGATCGCCGAGATCGGCCAGGAGGTTTCTGGCGAGCTGGGTGGCCCAGGCCGCTGTTGGGTGGGCGGTCACGCCGAGGATGTGCACGGTGCGGGTGCCGACCTCCATGACGGCGGAGGCGTAGAGCCTGGTCAAGCCCGCGGTATCGACGTGGAAGAAGTCGGCTGCGAGTAGGCCGGAGGCCTGGGCGCGCAGGAACTTGCGCCAGGTAGGCCGGTGTTGGGGCCACCTCGGGGTGCTGGCCCGAGTCCGGCGGAACGCAGGATACGGCGGACGGTGGAGGCACCGACCCGGTACCCGAGCCGACGCAGTTCGCCCTGGATGCGGGTCGAGCCCCAGGTCGGGTTCTCGCGTGCCAGGCGCAGGATCAGAGTGGTGACCTGCTCGGATATCGGCGGCCGCCCGGTCCGTGCGGGTTCCTGCCGCCACTTCCAGCGGATCAGGCGTCGGTGCCGGGACAGCAGTGTGCCGGGGGCGACCAGGCGGTGTCGGCGGAGCCTGCCGGGCAGGCGCCGAGCGAGAGCGACGAGGACCGCACGCTCCGGCCAGGTCAGCCGCGGTCGGACACCGAGCTGCCGACGCAGCACCGCATTCTCATGGCGCAGCGCGAGCAGCTCTACGTCCCTCGCCCGGTCGGCACAGGAGAGGAGCAGGATCAGTCCGAGGAGCCGAATGAAGATCAGGTAGAGCATGCGCAACGCCATGCAGTCCGAGCCTGTCAGGACTGTCAACCCTCGCAAAGTTCCTGGTCAGCAGCGATACGTGAGTTTCGGCACCCTACAGGGTTCCCCCAGTCGCCCGACAAGGTGACGGACGGGTCGCAATGCGCCCAGCTCTACACCGACGCCGTGTCCGGCGGCAACACCGCTTTCGGAATGTTGGCAGATGTCGGGCAGCAGCCCGGGGGACTGTCCACTCACGAAAAGTGCGGCCGAGCCAATCTTCCAGCGGACCAGAACAGTGGGGTCTTCCGGGGCTATCCCGTTCCTGACTGGCGCATGCTCGACAACGACGGCTTCTTTGTCGACACTCCTGGTTTCGACCACTGCAAAAAGGATGTCGTCACGTGTGACTGGGAAAAGATCGGATAACGTCACCCAAGTATGAAGGGGAGGGAGAACGCACAGCCTGCGTTCTCCCGCTCTCTCGCTGTCACACCGGACGCCAGTCCTCGTCCCCGTACGCAGCGGACTCCCACACGAGAGCGCCGTCCAGCAGACCGGGCCTGTCCTGGGCGAGGGCGGGATACTCCAGAGCATCCGCCAGCCCCTCCAGATACGTCACCAGCGAGTCCTGTGGGTCGTCGGGGCCGGGCGGGACGTACGTCTCGCGCGTCCACCGCCAGAGCAGTCCCGTCCCGGCGTCGAGATATGTGCCATACAGCGTGTCGTACGCGCTGGACGAGAACACCGGAATCCACCCCGGCTGCCACACGATCACGTCGCCCTCACCGGGCACCCCCGGCACCTCGTACCCCGCGTCGAACTCCGCTTGCGCCTCCATCTGCGAGCGGTAGTGGTTCACCACCTCGTCCAGGCCGAGCAGCGCGGCGTTCCCCTGCCACGGTCCACTGCCATCCACGTTCCCGCCCGAGACGAGCCCCCACAGCGTCCGCAGCTCGACCGGAACAACGAGCCCCAATGCGGCTTCTACAGCGGCGATCTGTTCGTCAGACGCTCCCGGGCCGAGCGCCGCGTACGTGGCCGGTGCATGTTCGCCGAGCCATCGTTCGATCCGACGCCACGCATCCGTTATCTGCCGTGCCGCTGTCTCTGCGGTCACGGCGGGCAGCGTAGCGTCCCTCCGCCTCCCCAATATCCTGGTGAGTCCGACGTGCCCGGTGCTGGGCTCAGGTGCAGGCGCGGATGCGTGTGGCGTCGGTCGCGGCGAGGTCGAGCTCCCAGCTGATGCCGTAAGGCCCGCAACGTCACGAATTGCCTGCCGAAGACCGCGCAGCCCGGCGCGATCAGGGCGATCCAACTCGGGACAGTCCGGAGCCTCCATCAGACCCGGAGCGGTTCAAGCAGGCACGAGTGCGCCTGTCAGACACCCTGGTTGACCGTGGCTGTGAACCTTCCCCTTGATCATGGACACCTGGAGACTGGGACATGAGGTTCCAGAGGAACTAGTGCCAGGTGGGAAGTAAGAGCAACCGCAGCAGGCGGTACACGGAGGAGTTCAAACGGGACGCGGTCGCGCTCGTGCACTCGTCCGGGAAGACCGTGACCGAGGTGGCCCGCCAGCTCGGTGGCTAGGGCGGCTTCTTTCGGCCCCGTCGAGGCGACTCCAACTGGCCCCAGTTCGCGGATGATTCGTGAAGATCAGGCGCCGGGAGGTGGCCCCGGAAGGCGGTTTGAATTGGCTCCGTTGGAACGGGGGTTGAGCTGCTGCCTCGGGTCGATCAGGCGGTTGACGCCTTTTCTGTGGGTGCGAATTGCGTCTGTAGAGCGTGCTGGTGGCGTTGCGCCCAGCGGACAGCGGGTGGTGCTGCCAAGCCCGTCAGCGCGAACATGGCACCCGCGACATACCACCCAGGACGGCCCCAGGCGATGCAGAGTGCGATGAGCAGTCCTGGTCCGAAGGCTTCGGCGAGGCCGGCGCCGAGGCCGAACACGCCCAGGTACTGGCCGGTGGCGTGCTGCGGGGCGAGAGCGAAGGAGACCTCGAAGCCTGCGGCGGAGTGCCATAGCTCGCCGACCGTGTGGATCACCACCGCGGTGATGAGCAGGGCGGCGGCGGCCCACGCCGGTATGCCCGCGGACAGCGAGATCAGTGAGCAGGCGATCAGGAAGGCCACGCCTGCCCGGCGGTAGGCGTGTGCGCCGGCGGCGGGGGAATCGACGTTGCGGCTGGCCCGGACTTGGAAGGCGACGACGATGACGGTGCCGGTGAGCATGGTGGCCGAGATCAGCCAGTGCGGGGCGGCGGTGGCACCGACGATCCAGAGCGGGATGGCCACGGTGAGCACCTTGAACTGGATGGCCATGATGCCGTCGAGGGCGGTCAGCAGCAGGTAGGGACGGTCCCGCAGGGCAATCCAGCGAGGACCGCCGGCGGTGGGGACGGGCGCGACGGGTGGCAGGAGGACCAGGATCGCCGCGGAGACCACAAAGGCGACCGCGTTGCCGATGACCATGAGTTGATAGGCGGTGAGCGTGCCCCGGCCCCCACCTGCGACAGTTGATGCCCTGTGCCTGGTTGGTGAGGAACTCCCGCCAGGTTGGCCCGGTACGGCGCGGGGCTGGATCGATGCCCGCTGCGTGGAGGATCTCCCATACCGTGGAGGCTGCGATGGGGTGCCCGAGTCGGGCCAGTTCGCCCTGGATCCGCCTGTGTCCCCACCTCGCATTCTCTCGAGCGAGCTGCAGGATCAGCTTTTTGAGCGCTGCCCTGGTGGGCGGGCGTCCGGTGCGGCCGCGTCGGGCGCTGTAGTCCCACTTCGCGGCGATGAGCCTGCGGTGTCAGGCCAGCAGGGTACCGGGAGTGACCGCGAAGACCTCGCGCCAGCGGCGCCGGGGTATCAGGCTGGAGAGTGCGGCCAGCCAGAGCCGGTCGGCGGGCTCGTAGCGGACCGGGCCGGCGATCTGACGCCGTAGCACCGCATTCTCGTGGCGGAGGGCAAGCAGCTCGGCGTCCTTCGAGGTGTCGCGGCGCAGCAGTATCGCGGGGACGGACAGCAGCTTGCGGGCTACCTTGTACAGCATCGAGAGGATCACGGCGGACATGGTCCCAGCCGGGACCGCTCTACCGTCCCACCTGCGGCGATGACTTTACGAGCCCCACAGGGTCATTCGATGCCTGGCGCCCCTGTGTACGCGGCTGGGCGCAGGCTCGCCGCCGGCGCTTGCCGACTTGGCGGAGAGGGGGAGTCTTGCGGGAAATGCGGAAACATCTGGCCCGTGACCTGCTGATCCTCTGTGATGTGCGGCGCGTTCACTCCAGGCCGTGGTCCGACTCCGTGGGCGTTTGGCCGACCAGGGCCTGCTGTCCCGTGCTCTGAGCGAAACCGATCAGCTCTTCGAGAGTCCAGCTGAGCCGACCGCTGCGAAGATCGTCTGTGACGGCTCGGATCCAGTCCAGTTCTGCGGCGGTCATCGCGCGCAGATACTCCTCCTCGAGCCTGGTCACCCGCGGCAGACCATGGACCTTCGCCTGCTCCGTCAAGGACTTGTCGTGCGCGTCAAGGGTCCGCACGAGGGCCGCGGCGCGCTGTTCCAGCACATCGAGGGCCTCCTCGGGGGCGAGCATGAGGACGAAGGACAGCGCGGCGGGGAACTGGGGGAACTCCTGCTTCGGTGTGGCCAGCATCTCGCCCAGCCAGACGCGCATGGTCGAGCGCCCCGCGTCGGTCAGCTCGTACACCGTCCGCTCGGGGTACTGCTGGTCGCGGCCGGTCTCCCGGACCGTGACCAGACCCGTCGCGAGCAGCCGGTCGATCGTCCGGTAGAGGCTCGCGCGCTGGCCGACGTTGACGACCTCGTCCTTCCCCCACTGCTTGATCAGTCGCTGGATGCCGTACGGGTGCAGCGGCTGGAAGTGCAACAGGGCCAGCACGGTCAGGGCCAGCGGGGAGCTGCGGGGCGCGGTGCTCATGCGTGCATATTACCCACGCTGAAACTAGTTGACTTGAGACTAGTCTCAATGCAACTATCCATTCAGGGATGAGCGGGGCCCACGATCGGACGGAGACCACGAAAATGACCACCACCAGCACTGAGACGCCCGCCGCCACCGAGCGCGTCCACGCCGACCACGCCACCACCAAGCGGCTGGGCAACTGGACCCGCGCCGGACACATCCAGGTGCGCGCCCGCCGAGGCCTGGCCGTGCTCGACCTGCGCTCCCCGGACCTGCCCGACGACATCGAGCTGCGCCTGGAACTCCAACTCGCCACGGTCAAACTGCTGGTGCCGGAAGACGCCGTGGTCGAGCACTGGGACCTGCGTTGGACCGCCCGCGGCAAGGTCAAGGACGCGCAGGGCCGGACCGCCGGGGAACCGGCCCTCGCCGGGGCCCGCCAGATCCGTCTGACCGGTGTCGCAGCCGACAGCGAGGTCCGCGTGCACCGCGGCGGCATCGCGGTCCTCAGCGCCATGTGCTCCCGCGCCTACCTTCAGGACCTGCGCCTCGCCTACAGCACGGGCGGTCACCCGACCGTCGACGACCCGGCACGCTCGCACGGCCACTGAACATCCGATCAGGACGGGGAAGGGGCAGACGCATGACTGCGATCAAGACGGCGGCCGTCATAGGAGGCGGCATAGCCGGACCGGTGACGGCCCTCGCACTGCGCAGGGCGGGCATCGAGGCGACCGTCTACGAGGCTTACGAGAACACGGCGGACGGCCTCGGCGGCATGCTGATGGTCGCACCCAACGGGCTCAGCGCCCTGGAAGTCGTCGGTGTGGACCAGGGCTTGGCCGGTCAGCCGGTCCATCGCATGGTCATGACCGACGGACGGGGCCGGCGGATGGGTGAGTTCGGCGGGCTGACGGGCCTGCCGCCCAGCCAGGTGATGTGGCGCGCCGACCTGTACAGGGCGGTACGCGAGCGGGCCGCCGCGATGGGCGTACGGACCGTGTACGGCAAGCGCCTGGCCGGAGCCGAGGAGACTCCGGCGGGCGTCACCGCCGAGTTCACCGATGGGACCCGGGTGACCGCGGACGTGCTGGTCGGCGCGGACGGCATCCGGTCGACGGTCCGGCAACTGATCGACCCGGCAGCGCCCGGGCCCCGGTACACCGGCCTGCTCGGTTTCGGCGCGCATTCGAAGGCGGAGGTCCCACAGGCGCGGCCGGACACCATGTACTTCGCCTTCGGCGGGCACGCGTTTCTCGGCTACTGGCCGGTGCCCGGTGGAGGCACCGCCTGGTTCGGCAACCTGCCCTACGACGAGCCGCTCAGTGCGGAGCAGGCCCGTGCGACGCCGCCGGCCGCGTGGATGCGGATCCTGCGGGAGAAGTACGCCGAGGACGTGCCCGGCCGTGACCTGCTCCGGGGCACCGGCGACGACGAACTCCTCACGTTCGGAGGGCTGGAGATCCTGCCTTCGGTGCCGAAGTGGCACCGCGGCCGGATGGTCCTGGTCGGCGACGCGGCCCACGCGCCGTCCTCCAGCTCCGGACAGGGCGCGTCCCTCGCGGTGGAGAGCGCGGTGCAACTGGCCCGGTGTCTGCGGGACATCCCCGACGTGGGCGCGGCGTTCGCGACGTACGAGCGGCTGAGGCGGGGGAGGGTGGAGAAAGTCGCAGCCCAGGCCGCGAAGACCAACAGCCAGAAGTCGATGGGGCCGGTTGCGACGAAGATCATGACCTTGCTGATGCCGCTGGCGACGCGGACGTTCCTGAAGCCGGAGAAGATGTTCGGCTGGACGCACCGGTACCGGATCGACTGGGACGCGCCCGTGGCGCCCGCCTGACGCGCGGCGACATCTGACAGCGACTACCCGACTCGAGTGCCCGTGTCGTCGCGGGCACGCTCGCACCGCGCGCCGCGCCCGCACGGCCCGTACGCGGGTCGCCGCACATCGCTCGAGGTCGCCGTCGCGCTCGACACCGACCAGCCGGCCGGACCCAGCGGCGTGGAGCGTACGGGTGCGACGATGAAGAAGACGCCGAAGAAACCCCCAGGCTCATGGCCGGCGGATTCCAGCGGTCGTCGCAACACAGGTTGAGTCCCGCGACGGTGTCGGTTGCGGCGGTGATCAGTCTCGCCAGTCGGTTTCTCCGCCTGGGCCTACCAGGACGGGATCGATACCCGAGCCGGTGAGGTTCCACGACTCGTAGTCGGGGTCTGGCTCGACGCTGGGCCGGGTGCCGTCATCGAAGCCGAGGGACAGGGTGCCTTGCCCGGTGACCTCGGCTTCGGTGACGACCCGGGCGAACAAGCCGAGTAGCGGCGCCAAGGACGGTCCGGTGGCTGGCTTCAGAAGGGCCTGATGACCCGGGGCGTCTGTGAGGGTGAATGGTGTCTCGATGACGAGCTCACTATCGACGCGGATGCGGCCGTCTGGGGCCTGATCGGTGAAGCTGATTCGAACCTGGTGGTCGAAGGCCGTGCGTGTTACACGAGTGCCGACCAACTCCGCGGGTACTTTCACCGCTCCCCCTGCCGCGGTTCTGCCGTGTGTCGACGGAATGCCGACAACTGGCTCTACTGGGCCTTGAGCAGTGTAGACAGGCGCTCGGCCGGCGTTTCCCAGCCGAGCGTCTTGCGGGGCCTGCTGTTCAGTTCGGCAGCGACGGTGTTCAGGTGTTCGCGGGTGTGGACGGACAGGTCGGTGCCCTTGGGGAAGTACTGCCTGAGCCGGCCGGTCGTGTTCTCGTTCGAACCGCGCTGCCAGGGGCTGGCCGGATCGCAGAAGTAGACAGGAACGTCCGTGGCGATGGTGAACTCGTGGTGCCGTCCCATCTCGCTGCCCTGGTCCCAGGTCAGGGATCGCGTGAGATGGGTAGGCAGAGTCGTCACGGCTTCCACTAGGGCGTCGCGGACCAGCTCGGTGCCGCGGCCGCCTGGCAGGTGGAGGAGCATCACGTAGCGGGTGGAGCGTTCGACGAGCGTGCCGATGGCAGAGGCTCCGTTCACCATCCTGACCGTGGCCGGCGGCGTAAGTGGCTGTTGTCGTTCCGATCTTGAGGGGTGTTCGCCGAACGGGAGTCTCGATCGGGTGGTTGCCGCCGGCCGGGGCATGAAGGCAGGGCCTCTTGGTAGCTCGGGGTTGCGAAGCCAACCGAGATCCAGGAGACCCTGTTGCCGCAGTTGTACGTGCTCGCGCCGGTGGAGTTCAACTCGGCGTCTCCGTCGTGTGATTGTGTCGCCCACCGGTTCGGAAACGCAGCCGATCACCCGGAACGTGTTCGGCGGTATCCGTCGGACATGACGGACGCGGAGTGGGATCAGGTCCGGCCTGAAGTTCCCCCTTGGGGCTGGACAGCCTGATACTGGGACGGTCGGTCCCGGAGGAAGCAGTTCCAGGTAGTGAGCAAGAAGAACAACATGAGCAAGCGGTACACGGCCGAGTTCAAGCGGGACGCGGTCGCGCTGGTCCATTCGTCGGGTAAGACGGTGACCGAGGTTGCCCGGGAGATCGGCGTGAGCCCGGAGGGGCTGCGGAACTGGGTGAACCAGGACAAGGCCGACCGGGGTCAGGGCCCGACGGGCGCGCTGACCAGCGACGAGAAAGAAGAACTGCGCCGCCTGCGACGGGAGAACCGGGAACAGCAGCAGACCATCGAGGTCCTGAAAAAAGCCGCGGCCTTCTTCGCGAGGGAGTCGACGAAGTAGCCGTGCGCTACGCGTTCATCGACGCGGAGAAGGCCACCGAGAGCAACCCCGGTGGTCACAGTGTCACCCTGATGTGCAAGGTGCTATCGACGCGGGCCGGGAAAACGGGAGGTGCTTCACCGGGAGGCTCCTGTCACAAGCCACCGCCCAGATCGGCCATCGGCACCCTGGTCGAGCGTGCCACCCGCTACGTCATGCTCCTGCATCTGCCCGGCGACCACAGCGCCGAAAGCGTCCGCGCCGGTCAGCAGCGGAAGGCCGGTGCGAACGGCTCGCTGGTCAATCCGGCGTCCGGCAAGTGCCTGGACGATCCGTCGTCCTCGACCACCAACGGCCGGCCGCGGCGCATACTGCGCGGCCCGCGCCCCGATGCCGAAAGAGTGCAACGGCTGCGCAGCACACTGATTCCTGGTCGGTTCAGTGTCCGGCTGGCGGCTGGATGTAGTCCTCCAGGCGGGCCACCGCGAAGCCCTGTTCCCGGATGCGCTTGAGCAGATTCGCGAACATCTCCGTCATGGTGGCGCCCTTGAGCTCCGCAGGGCCGCGGAAATGGGCGAGGATGATGTCGCCGGGACGCAGCTTCCTGCCTGGCTCTTGGTACTGCATATTGCGTATCTGCATGGACTCGCGCCACCAGACGATCGCTCGCGGCCCGCAATCTCCCACCGCGATCTTGGTGTTGTTGTTGTACGCCCCGTAGGGCGGCCGGAAGAGGAACGGGGCGGTGCCGAACTGCTGGGTGAGGATCTTCTGGTCGCCGCACACCTCTTGCTTCTGGCGAACCAGCGGGATGGTGTTCATCGCGGGATGGTGCAGGGTGTGGTTCTGTATGTGGTTGCCCATCGCCTGCAGTGGCTTGAAGTACCCGTAGTCCGACTTGATGGCGTCGTTCATCAGGAACATCGTGATCGGGATCTTCAGGTCCCGCATCATCTCGATGAACTTGGGGTCCTTTTGCAGACCGTCGTCGATGGTGATGAAGACGACCTTCTGGGATGTCGGTACGTGCGTGAAGACCGGGACTGGGCCGGTCGCGGACAGCTTGATGGGTTTGTCCGCCGGGGGCTGGGGAGCCGCGGGCAGCGGTGTCAGGCCCCACTTGTGCCAGGCGGCAGGCTCGGCCGTGACGTGCGACGCGGTCCCGGGCGTGCCGCCGACGGTGGCGGACGCCGACGAGGTGGTCGCCGGGCCGGTTGCGTTGCCACCGCTCATGCCGCAGCCGCCTACGGAGACGGCCAGGAGCACGCTGGCCAGCGGGGCGTAGAACCTGCCGCCTATGTTGCGTCGCTTCACCGCACCGGTCTCCTGACTGAAAAGCTGACTTTGACTCTCCTGGGAAGGTAACCGCGGTATGAAAGGCGAAGTTCAGCGGAGGGTGAGAATCGGCCAAAGCCGAGACCACCCGCGGCACCATCCGGGTCACCACAGCCAACGCCCGGCAGGAGGCGGCCGGAGCGGCGGGTGAAGGAGTCGCGCAGTTGCTTGGCGCCCGAGGTCTTCTGCCGCGCTCGCTGTCGGAGCCGTGGAGACCGGCTTGAGTGTGCGGGAGTCACCGCCGGAACCGCGGGTCATGAGGCGAGGCTGAGGCCCCTCGGCGTATCACGCACCCTGAGCTTCCCTTGAGCGACCACGACCGTATCGTCAGCCGTCGACTCTGTGGGTGCCGATAAATCATCCGGCCTGGTCAAGCGGTACGTCGGTACTCATGAAGGGTTCCGCTGAGTCGGTCTCGTCGGCGGACTTCCAGGTACCTGATCTGTGCTGGCACGCTGATTGGTTTGGGTAGCGGTCGGAGTGGTGCGGCGTGGTTCAGGGCTCGGTGCGGCCGATGCCAGTTGTAGAAGGTCTCGAACTCGCGGAGCACATGTAGGAGGTGGCTCTGGTTCCAGATCAGGTTGCGGTTCAGGAGCTCGCTGCGGCAGGTCTGTATCCAGCGCTCCATGATGGAGTTCATTCGGGGTATTTGTATGCCGGTGGTGACGACTCTCAGTCCGGCGTCGGCCAGCAGGGCGTCGAAGGCCTGTGAACTTCGCGTCGCGGTCGCGGATCAGGAATCGGGCCTGGCTGCCCGCGTCCTCGAGGTCCATGAGGAGATTGCGTCCGAGCTGTACGACCCAGTCCGCGGGGGGTGCGGGTGAGCGGTGGCGCCCAGGATCCGGATGCGCCGGGTGGAGTGCTCGATGACGGCGAAGACGTACAGACGCGCCCCGGTCAGGGTGCGGGTCTCGAAGAAGTCGCAGGCGAGCAGCGCGTCGGCCTGGTTGCGCGGGAAGTGGGCCCAGGTCGTGTCTGCCGTTCGGGCGCGGGTGGGATGCCGTGCTCGCGGAGGATCTCCCAGACGGTGGAGGCGGCGACCTTGATGCCCAGCGCCGCGAGCTCGCCGTGGATCCGGCGATAGCCCCAGGAGGAATTCTCGTGAGCCAGGCGTAGGACCAGGGCGCGGATGGAGCGGACCGTGGCTGGGCGTCCGCGCCGCTTTGGCACGCAGGTGGCGGCGTGTTGTCGCTTGAGCAGGTTGCGATGCCACCGCATGATTGTGTCCGGGCGGACCAGCAGCTGGAGCTGGCGCAGCTTCTGCCTCGGCGGATGGTGGAGCAGGCCGGCGAGGACGGCGCGGTCGGTGTCTGTGAACGTTGGCTTGCCGACCTGGCGTTGCAGTACGAGCAGTTGGTGCCGCAGGGCAAGGATCTCGATGTCTTTGTCCCTGTCGCTCATCGGCAGCAGGCGCAGGAGCGACAGGGTGTTGGTCGCAGCGAGGTAGGCCAGGCGCAGCAGCACGATAGATCATGATGCCGTCCGCGTCTGTCCACGTGCAGGCATCGGAGTTGTCGGCGAGCGCGGGCCTGAGAGGTCAGTCGATCAAGGCTTCCACCTGGGCGGATGATTTACCGGCACCCGCAACGCTCGATGACCGCGAGGATGTACTGGCTTCGGCCGGTCAGCGTGACGGTCTCGATGAAGTCGCAGGCCAGGAGTGCGTCGGCCTGGGAGTGCAGGAAGTCGGCCCAGGTCGTGGCGGCCCGGTTGGGTGCCGGGTCGATGCCCTGGGTCTTGAGGATCTCCCAGACGGTGGAGGCGGCGATGCTGATGCCGAGGGTGGCGAGTTCGCCGTGCACCCTGCGGTAGCCCCACGACGGGTTCTCCCGGACCAGGTGCAGGATCAGGATACGGATCGAGTGAACGGTGGGCGGGCGGCCCGGCTTCCTGGGGCGACGGGTGCGGGCGTGGCGCTGCTTGATCAGGTCGCGGTGCCATCGCAGTACGGTGTCGGGCTGGACCAGCAACCGGAGCCGACGCAGAACCTGGCGCGGCAGCGGCACCAGCAGAGCGGCGGGGAAGGCTCGGTCTTCCGGGGCGAACTTCACCCGCTCCTCCCAGAGCTGCCGTTCGAGGACCATGATCTGGTGGCGCAGGGCGAGAATCTCTGCGTCCTTGTCGCGGTCGCTCATCGGTAGCAGCCGCAGCGCGGCGAACGCGTTGGTGATGGTCAGGTAGGCGAGACGAAGCAACACGAGTGCTCATCCTGCCTCAGCATCGAACAGGCCCCTGAGCTGCATGGATGACATTCTCGGCAGGCGCAGTGTTCTCCGCGGGACGGGGCGCGAGGCAGACGTGGAACGTCGCCCCGTGGGCGTGGTCAAGGGCCGGCGTCGGACCAGTCGGCCCTGCCGTCAGTTCTGACAGGTACGGCAGTGTCGGGCAGGCCACCGTCGGCCACGCCTCCGAGACCGGCGGCGCGCCTCCCGTCCGCGCGCCGTGCCCGGAGGCGGGTCTCGCGCAGGGTCGGCTCTTCCCCCGCAGCCCGGCCGCGCCTGAGTGGACGGGCGCAGCACGTCACCGTGATGGTCCTGGCAGTACACGTTCCAGGGCGCTCCAGCCGGTGTCGCGCTCCCTTTCGGCTGCTTCCGCTTTTCCACCGCCGCGCAGGCCGAAAAGACGCTTGGCGAAGAGGAGGTAGACGCTGATCGCCAGGTTGATGATCAGGGTGAGGACCTTGGTCGGTGTGATGCGCCCCTCGGCCAGCTCGTAGATCTCGGGGGCGAGCAACACGGTGGTGGCCACGAACGTCAGATACTCCGCCCAACGTCTGGTCAGCCACAGTCCGACCGCCTCGACACCTTCGAGTACCGCATAGGCGCCGAGGACCAGCCCCACGGCCCACAGCGTCGAGGACCGGGCCGCGAAAGCCTTGCTCAACTCGCCCAGCAGCCCGTGCCCGGATCTGCCGGTGGGTCCACCGATGCCGTTCTGCAGCAGGTCCATCGTCCGGTAGAAGGCACCGCTGAGCCGCCGTCGTTCGTGCGCGAAGGCAAGAACGCCGACCGACAGTACGCCGAGCACCAGGAAGTGCAGGAGACGATCAAGCGCGATCAGCCGCAGTACGTACCGGTCGCGCAGCGGTTTGCCGCGCAGGGGGATCTCCACCTCCTCGCGCCCGGGTGGGAACTCCCGCTCCGGCTGTGCCGCGGAGCGCAGCGGAAGCCAGGAGTCACAGCGCAGGCAGCGGTGCCAGCGAAGCCCGTCCCCGAAGTCCTTGACCAGGAGCCCGTCCTCGCTGCGCACCCGCGCCGCGTCCGTGCCGACTACGCGGTGACCGCGCCGGGCGCACTCCAGAAGTTCGAACCAGAACAACCTGTGCTGCTTCGATCCCACGCCGGAAGGCGATTCCAAGCCGGTGTCGTACGTCATGGTCGTATCGTCCTGCCGGACACGGAACCCGCGCAGCCCACCGGGCCGTGACCCGACTCAAAAAGTGTGCGAGGACCTCACCGAACGCTCGAGCAGGCACGCGCGGCCGCGGAGGGCGGCAGCAGCGGTTCGGGCAGGGCCCACTCGGCGTTCGTGGTGCGCACGTTGGGCTTCAGCAAGATCCAGGCGCTGACTGGAACCGGCACGGCACGTCTCGGCTTGCGGTGGGACTGTGCGGTCGGCTCCTGGGACGCTGCGCGATGGGTGCGCGGGCGGTCGGTGATCTGTTCGACGATGGCCGCCGTGCTCTACCTGCGCAAACTCGGCACCCGAGAACTGCTCGCCCAGCTCTTCGGAGCCAACGGCAGCAGGACAGAACGACGCCGCCCTGGATACGTACCCTCGGCCGCCGTCCGGCAGCGACCTCTTCCGCGGGGTGGGCCAAGATCTCCGGCCCGCCCTGCCGGACACCTCGATGGCCGCCCGGTACTCTGCGCAGGCGCAAGGCCCGCTCCACACTCCGACCAGCGAGGACGCCGGGGCCGTAGTACTTCGGTACCGCCCGCCCGGCAGTGTTCAGTCCCCTGGTACGACCGGATTGAAGAGATCGCGGCCTTAGCGTGAGGGAGGAGGCGTCGGGCGTGCCGGACGCCGGAGTCCGAAAGAGGGAACGCCAATGATCGATGCTCAGCAGCTCACCAAGAGGTACGGGGAGAAGACCGCCGTCGACGGTCTGGACTTCACCGTGAAACCGGGTACGGTGACCGGATTCCTCGGCCCGAACGGAGCGGGCAAGTCCACGACGATGCGCATGATCGTCGGGCTGGACGCGCCCACGGGCGGCTCCGTCACGGTGAACGGTCACCGCTACGCCCGTCACCAGGCGCCGCTGCAGGAGGTCGGGGCGCTGCTGGAGGCGAAGTCGATCCACCCGGGCCGCTCGGCCTACAACCACCTCCGGGCGCTCGCACTGACCCACGGCATTCCGCGCCGCCGGGTCGACGAGGTCGTCGAACTCGCCGGTCTCGGCAGCGTCGCGAAGAAGCGGGCCGGTGCCTTCTCCCTCGGCATGGGCCAGCGGCTCGGCATCGCGGCGGCCCTGCTCGGCGATCCGCAGACGGTGATGCTCGATGAGCCGGTCAACGGACTGGACCCCGAGGGCGTCCTCTGGATCCGGAACCTGCTCACCTCCCTCGCGGACGAGGGGCGCACGGTGTTCGTCTCCTCGCATCTGATGAGCGAGGTGTCGCTGGTGGCCGATCACCTGATCATCGTCGGGCGTGGCCGGCTGCTGGCCGACACGACCGTGCAGGACCTGGTTCGCCAGGCGGGCGGCGACACGGTGAAGGTGGCGACGAACGATCCCGCGCGACTGCGGGACGTGCTGGTCGCGCCGGGCGTGGACATCACCGGCCGTGTCGGCACGGAGGAACTGCAGGTGACCGGGGTGTCCGCCCGTGAGATAGGGCTGAAGGCGGCCGAGCATGGGATCCCCCTGTTCGAGCTGAGCACGAAGGCGGTGTCGCTGGAGGAGGCATTCATGGAACTGACCAGGGACGCCGTGGAGTACCACGGTGCCACGACCGGCACCAAGACCTTCGGGAGCGCGGCATGAGCACCCTCACCGCAACACCCGAGACCCCCGAGTCCGCCACGGCGGCTCCGGCCCGCCCCGCCTACCGGGTGACCGGCCGGCGTGTACTGGCCTCGGAGTGGGCCAAGCTCTGGTCCCTGCGCTCCACCTGGATCACCCTCGGCCTGGGCGTGCTCTTCCTCGTGGCCTTCGGCGTCATCGCCGCGAGCCACTACAAGTCCAATCTCGACTCCGGCCGCCACATGGACCGCGACTTCGCCACCGCCACGGCCGTGAGCCTGTCCCTGTTCGGCACGAACTTCGCCCAGCTCGCCCTCGGTGTGCTCGGCGTGCTGGTCACGGCGGGCGAGTACTCCACGGGCATGATCCGCTCGACCCTCGCGGCCGTACCGCGCCGGCTGCCCGTGCTGTGGTCCAAGGGGGCGGTGTACGGCCTGGTCGCGCTAGTGGTCGCCACCGTCGGCGCGTTCGTCGCCTTCCTCGTCGGCAGTCAGATCGTGTCCGGCACGCCCGCCGCCATGGGCCTCGGTCACGCCGGCGTCGTACGCAGCCTGCTGGGCGCCGGGCTCTACCTGGGCCTGGTCGGTGTGATCGGCGCCGCTTTGGGCATGCTGCTGCGGTCGGTGGCCGGCGGCATCTCGGTCCTGGTCGCCGCCCTCATGCTGGTGCCCGGGCTGGTCTCTCTTCTGCCCACCTCATGGCAGGGCGACATCGACCCCTACCTGCCGAGCCACGCGGGGGAGTCGATCTTCGCACTGACCCATGACTCCACCGCCCTCTCGCCGTCCGCCGGGCTGCTGGTCTTCCTCGGCTGGACGGCACTGGCGCTGGCGGGGGCGGCGTACCGGCTGCTGCGCAGCGACGTCTGAGCAGCAGGCTCCCGCATCATGGACGGGTGGATTCCGTGACCTACGATGATCTCAGCGGGATGGGTCCGCTGGTCGCCCGGCTCGGCCGGGTCGGCCAGCGGCTCCGGCACGCCGACCAGACCCGTCCGTGGGTGCTGGACGCCGCTGTGGTGGTGCTGGTCTTCCTGATGTTCTGCCTGCCGGACCTGCTGCATGGAGTCCATGGGGACGGTGACGGCCCGCGCCGCTTCCGCCTTGCGTTCGCCCACCTGCCCACGGTCGGCACGGTGGCCCTGCAGGCGGGGCTGATGCTCCCCCTCCTGTGGCGGCGGCGGGCGCCCGCCGTGGCCTTCGGTGCCGTCACGGCCGTGTTCGTCCTCCAGTGGTCCCTCGACGCCGCGCTCCGGGCGGATGTCGCCCTCTTCGTCGCCCTCTACAGCCTGGCCCTGCACGGGCGGCTGCGGCATTTGCCGTGGGCCTGTGCGGTCACGGCGGGTGCGCTGGGGCTGGTCGCGGCCCGGGTCGCGGCCGCGGTGTCGGTCTGGGACGCGCTCTTCTTCCTGCTCAGCACGGCGACCGCGGCCCTCGCGCTCGGCCTGATGATCCGTATCCGGCGCGCTCAGTTGGCCGGGTTGCGGGACCGTGCGGCCCGACTGGAGATCGAACGGGACCAGCGGGGCAGGCTTGCCGTCGCGGCCGAGCGGACGCGGGTGGCGCGCGAGATGCACGACATCGTCGGCCATAACCTGTCCGTCATCATCACCCTCGCCGACGCGGGAGTCTATGCCGCCGACGCCGCCCCGCAGCGGGGCAAGGAGGCGCTGCACCTCATCGGAGATACCAGCCGTCAGGCCCTGAGCGAACTGCGCCGGGTGCTCGGCGTACTGCGCGAGGCAGACGGCCCCCCGACCGAGCCGGAACTGAGCCCGCAGCCCGGTCTCAGGGACATCGACGCGCTGTGCGAGGGGGTCCGCGCCGCGGGCCTGGAGGTCGTCTACCGCACGGCCGGTGACGTCGACGCCCTGGACCATGGGGTGCAGTTGACGGTCTACCGCATCGTGCAGGAGGCCCTGACGAACACCCTCAAGCATGCTGGCGTGGGCGCCCGTGCGAATCTGGCGATCGTCGTGGAGGACACACGGCTGACCATCACCGTCCAGGATTCCGGCCCACCCGCACCGGCCGACCGTCCCGGCACGGCGAACGAGGAAGGACACGGCCTGGTGGGCATGCGGGAGAGAGCGGCGCTCTACGGCGGACACGTCAGTGTGGGTCCCCAGGGCCCGGGCTGGACGGTGCGCGCCGCCCTCGACCTCGCCCCTCAGGAGGGTGCCCGGTGACCACCGTGCTCATCGTGGACGACCAGCCGCTTCAGCGGTACGGCTTTCGCATGCTTCTGGACTCCGTACCGGAGACGGATGTGGTCGGGGAGGCGGCACACGGAGCCGAAGCCGTGCGCAAGACCGCGGAATTTCGCCCGGACGTCGTCCTCATGGACGTACGCATGCCAGGCATGGACGGCATCGAAGCAACGCGTCGCATCGTCGCCGCCGGCGACCGCTCCCGCGTCCTGGTCCTGACCACTTTCGACATCGACGAGTACGTCTACGCGGCCCTGCGCGCCGGAGCCAGCGGCTTCCTCCTCAAGGACGCCCGCCCCGAGGAACTCCTCGCCGGGATCCGTGCTGTCGCCGTCGGCGACGCGGTGATCGCCCCCGCCCTCACCCGCCGCCTGCTGAACGAGTTCGCCCGTCTCGTACCGCCAGGTGGCGGCTCCGTCGAAGATCCGCGCCTGAGTTCCCTCACGGACCGCGAACGCGAGATCCTCGTCGCCATCGGCAAGGGCTGGTCCAACGGTGAGATCGCCACACGTTTCGTTCTGTCGGAGTCCACGGTGAAGACGCATGTCGGCCGCGTCCTGTCCAAGATCGGCGCCCGCGACCGCATCCAGGCCGTGATCTTCGCCTACGACCACGGCCTGGCCCGGCCTCGCCCGGACTGAGCTAGGGGCCTGTTCGAAAGTGAAGTTCCCCCTTGGGGCTGGACAGCCTGATACTGGGACGGTCGGTCCCGGAGGAAGCAGTTCCAGGTAGTGAGCAAGAAGAGCAACATGAGCAAGCGGTACACGGCCGAGTTCAAGCGGGACGCGGTCGCGCTGGTCCATTCGTCGGGGTAAGACGGTGACCGAGGTTGCCCGGGAGATCGGCGTGAGCCCGGAGGGGCTGCGGAACTGGGTGAACCAGGACAAGGCCGACCGGGGTCAGGGCCCGACGGGCGCGCTGACCAGCGACGAGAAAGAAGAACTGCGCCGCCTGCGACGGGAGAACCGGGAACAGCAGCAGACCATCGAGGTCCTGAAAAAAGCCGCGGCCTTCTTCGCGAGGGAGTCGACGAAGTAGCCGTGCGCTACGCGCTCATCGACGCGGAGAAGGCCACCGAGAGCAACCCCGGTGGTCACAGTGTCACCCTGATGTGCAAGGTGCTGGGCGTGTTCCGTTCGGGCTACTACGCCTACCTCGTCGCCCGGCCCGCGGCAGAGGAACGCGCCCGTCGGGAGGGCGAACTGGTTGCCGAGATCCGGCAGATCCACACTGCGTCCCGCCGCGCATACGGTGCCCCGAGGATCACGGCGGCGCTGCGCAGGAAGGGGCGGCGGATCAACCGGAAGAAGGTCGAGCGGTTGATGCGCGAGCGTGGCATCAGCGGGATCACCCGCCGCCGGCGCCGTGGCCTGACCCGGTCGGACAGGAAGGCGTCCGCGTCGCCGGACCTGGTCGGACGTGACTTCACCGCCACCGTGGCGGGGTCGGTGAGGGCGTCAGGACTGTCGACCTTCGCAAAGTTCCTGGTCACAGCGATACGTGAGTTTCGGCACCCTACAGGCGCTGGAGGGTGTGCGGTGGGCCGGTGGTCAGTCCAGGCTGTTCAGGAGCGTTCGGCCCTCCTCCCGGGCGGCGGCCACCGCCGGCTCGCCGAGCCCGCACAGGCGCAGGCACGACGACGCGATGGCCTCGGTGTCAGCCGCATCCGGCTCACGGGCGCGCCGTATCTGGATGACAACCTCCACCAGCTGGATCAGCAGTTCACCGAGCCGCTCGGCGGGCAGGCCGCGCGCGACGTCCTCGGTCGCCGCCAGGGCGCCCAGCGTGCCGTAGCTCGACTGCAGACGGCCCCGCTCGGCCCGGAAGGCGTCGAACCGCTCGGCGCGCACTTCCGGCAGCAGATAGAGCGTGCCGATGTTGTACGGAGTGCGGGAGAGGGTGTGTACGTCCATAGCGGCCACGGCGTAGAGTGCGGCGGCCGCATCCGCTTGCTCGGGCACCAGGGCCCGGATCCGGTCCACCATCTGCAGACTGGGCCGCACGGACGTCGCCAGCAGCTCGGCGAGGATCTCCTCCTTGGTGGCGAAGTGGTAGTAGAGCGAGGCCTGCCTGATGCCGACCCGATCGGCGATCATGCGGGTGCTGGTGCTGGTGATCCCATGGTCGACGAAGAGCGCCCCGGCGGCGTCAAGGATCTGTTCCCGGGCGGAGGCGCCGGGGTCGGACGGCGGCGTGTGCCGGGGCCTGCCTTGACGGGGACGCGTCGTCGTCATGGCCCCATCCTGCCACCAGGTGTCCGCCCTGCGGCCTCCGGTCACGCGGAGGCCGTGTACGCCCGCCAGCCACCGAAGTGGGTGATGTCGGGCGCGCCCTCGACGGCGTACGGCTCGACGAGGAAGCCGCGGACCTGCCGCCCGTCGGCCAGTTCGACGGTGCCGATGGTCATCGGCGCGGGCACGGCGGCGGTGATCGCCCCGAACCCGGCAGCGGGCAGCCGCCAGATCTCGCCCTCGATGCCCGTCCGCGCGTCGCCGCCTGACGCCGTGGCGTGACCCGCCCCGGCGCCGGCGTCCTGTCCGCCCTGGGTGACCCGGAGCAGGCCGGGCTTGGGCGGCTCGGTGGCCAGGGCGTACAGTCGGTAGCCGCCTGCGGTGCGGGCCCGGCCGGTCAGGGTGCCGCCGGCCTGCACCAACTGGGCATTGAGGGGCTGACCCGTGAGGTGGGCGCCGACCACGAACAGGTCGAGCCCGGGGTTGGCGAACCGCTCGGCCAGCGCGGCCAGGGCGCGGTCGGAGAAGGCCGGTCCGGTGAACATCACGCCGAACGGCAGGCCGTCCACGAACCCGGCGGGAACGGCGAGCGAGGCGCAGTCCAGCAGGTTGGCGAAGTTGGTGAACCGTCCCAACCGGGCGTTGGCGCCGACCGGGTCGGCCGCCACCTCATCGAGGGTGGGATGCCAGGTGGTGGTCGGCGTCAGGAGAGCTGTACAGCCGTCGAGCACCGCGCGTCCGGCGGCGCCGAGCGCGGCGAGCCTGGCGGCGTCGGCGGCCCAGTCGGCCGCGGTCTTCTCCCGGCCTGCCAGCACGATGGCGGCGACGGTCGGATCGAGGCCCGCCCCGATCAGGTCGCGGTGCTTCTCCAGATGCGCGCCCACGGCGGCGTACCGCTCGGCGACGAACGCGCCGCCGTACAGCAGTTCCGCGGCCTGAAGCAGCGGGGTGATGTCGGTTTCGACGATCTCCGTCCCGGTGTTCGCCATGCGGGCGACGGCGGCGTCGAAGGCTTCGCGCCAGCCGTCGGCCATGCCGTTCAGATGCTCCCCGGCCGGTACGGCGATCCGCGGGCGCGCAGGGGGCGCCGGAAGCTGGGTGCCGGTGCGGGAGAGAGGGTCGGCCGGGTCGGGGCCTTCGACGAACTCCGCGGCGGTGCGGGCTAGTTGCAGATCGCGGGCGAAGACGGTCAGGCAGTCGAGGGTGTAGCAGGCGGGGACCACCCCGGTCACGGGCACCAGACCCTTGGTGGGCTTGACGCCGATGATGCCGTTGAGGGCGGCGGGCACCCGCCCGGAGCCGGCCGTGTCGGTGCCGAGCGCGATGTCGGCGACGCCCAGCGCCACCGCGACGGCGGATCCGGAGGACGACCCGCCGGAGATGCGGGCCGCGTCCCAGGCGTTGCGCACCGCGCCGTAGGGGCTGCGGGTGCCGACCAGGCCGGTGGCGAACTGGTCCAGGTTGGTCTTGCCGAGCACCACCGCGCCGGCCGCGCGCAGCCGCGCCACCGCGGGCGCGTCGGCCTGCGGCTCGTAGGCGTACGACGGGGCGCCCGCGGTGGTGGGGAGGCCGGCCACGTCGATGTTGTCCTTGACGGCCACCACCAGGCCGGCCAGCGGCAGCGCCGGGTCGATACCGGCCGCCTCGGCGAGCACCTCTTGGCGTGGCCTGAGGTGGATCCAGATCTCGGGCCGGCCGACGCCCTCGATGCGGTCGTAGGCGGCCTGGACGCGTGCGGCCGGTGTCATGGCGTTCATGCCCGCACCGCAGCGAGGATCTGGCCGGGGGCGACCTGTTCCCCGGGCTTGACGTAGATTTCCAGCAGTGTCCCGGCGGTGGGGGCGTTCACCTTGGACTCCATTTTCATCGCCTCCAGAGAGAGGATCGCATCGCCGCTCGCCACGGTGGCGCCCGACTCGGCGGCGATTTGCCAGACGGTGGCGGTGTACGGCGCGGTGACGGGGACCGCGCCGTCCGGCAGGGTGACGGCAGCGGGGGCGGTCACGGGTTCGGGATCGTCGGCGCGGTCGAACTCTCCGGCGGCTCGCCAGCGTTGTTTCTCGGCCTCGAAGGCGGTGCTCTGCCGCCGGCGGAACGCGGCGATCGAGTCGGCCTCCGCGGCGAGGAAGGCGTTGTACTCGGCGATCGAGAAGGTGCCCTCCTCGGTCGGGAAGTCACCGCGCCCGGCGTCGGTCTCGGCCCGCAGTTCGAGCAGTTCCTCCGCGGTGACGGGATACCACTCGATGCGGTCGAAGAAGCGCAGCGCCCACGGCGAGTCCTGGAACAGGCCGCCCTTGCGGAACCGGTTCCAGATCTGCACGGTGCGGCCGACGAACTGGTAGCCGCCGGGGCCTTCCATGCCGTAGATGCACAGGTAGGCGCCGCCGATGCCGACGGAGTTCTCCGCGGTCCAGGTGCGGGCCGGGTTGTACTTGGTGGTCACCAGGCGGTGCCGTGGGTCGAGCGGGGTGGCGACGGGGGCGCCGAGATAGACGTCGCCGAGGCCGAGCACCAGGTAGGAGGCGTCGAAGACGGTGCGGTAGACGTCGTCGGCGGTCCGAAGGCCGTTGACTCGGCGGATGAACTCGATGTTCCACGGGCACCACGGGGCGTCGTCGCGCACCCCGGCCATGTACCGCTCGATGGCGAGGCGGGTGGCCGGGTCGTCCCAGCTGAGCGGCAGCCGCACCGTGCGGGAGGGGACCACCAGTTCGTCGCTGGGCGGGACTTCGTCCTCCAGCTCGCGCAGCAGGGCGGTGAGGTCACGGGCCTTCAGCCGCCGGGCGTCGGTGTGGATCTGGAGGGAGCGGATGCCCGGGGTGACGTCCAGGATGCCGTCGGGCGCGTGGCCGGCGAGGGTCTCCTGCAGGGCGTGGACCCGCATCCTCAGGCCGAGGTCGAGGACCATGGGGCCGTACTCGACCAGGACGTTGTCGTCGCCGTCCCGGCGGTAGGTGACGGCGGGGCGGGCATCGGTGGCCTCCAGGCGGCCGAGTACGCCGTTGTCGCCGTCTCCGCCGGTGCTGATCAGCGTGGGGGAGGAGCGGCGGGCGTCGAGGGCGGCCGCCTCGGCTTCCCTGACCGGTACGAAGCGGACGGTGTCGCCGGGGCGGATCTGGCCGAGTTTCCACAGTTCGCCGCTGGCGACCACCGCGGGGCAGACGAACCCGCCGAGGGACGGACCGTCGGGCCCCAGGATGATCGGCGTGTCGCCGGTGAAGTCCAGGGCACCCACCGCGTATGGCGTGTCGTGGATGTTGGAGGGGTGCAGCCCGGCCTCACCGCCGTCCTGGCGCGCCCACCGCGGCTTGGGCCCGATCAGGCGGACGCCGGTGCGGGCCGAGTTGTGGTGCACCTTGTAGTCGGTGGCGTAGAGGGCGTCGATGTCGTCGCGGGTGAAGAACTCGGGCGCCGCGTGCGGCCCTTCGGTGACACCGATCCGCCAGTGCGAGGTGATCGCCGGCCGGCGCTCGGGCGGGGTGGGGCCGCCGCCGGCGGTCGACGAAGCTCCGGGCCGCAGTACGTCTCCGGCGCGCAGCGTCCGACCGGCGTGCCCGCCGAAGCCGCCGAGGGTGAACGTGGAGGCGCTGCCCAGGTATTCGGGTACGTCGATGCCGCCCCGGACGGCCACATAGCTGCGCAGGCCTGGCCCCCGGCAGGCGCCGAGCACCAGGGTGGCGCCGGCCGCGACCGTGACCGGCTCCCACAGGGCTACCGCGCTGCCGTCGACCGTGACCGGGACGGGAGCGCCGGTGACGGCGACCACAGTGGCGGCCGAGAAGCGCAGGCTCAGCCCGCCCGCGGTGACCTCCAGGCCAGGGGCCTGGGGCGGGTTGCCGACGGCCAGGTTGGCCTCGGCGAAGGAGACGGCGTCGAAGGGGCCGCTCGGCGGCACGCCCACGTGCCAGTAGCCGAGTCGGCCCGGAAGGTCCTGGATGGTGGTCATCGCGCCCGGCACCAGGACGTCGATGCGCGGCTCGGGGTCGGCCGTGGTGGCGAGCGTGCTGGTACTGTGCACGGCCTCGCGCACCTCGCCCCGCGAGGTCAGCTCGCGCAGCAGGCCCAGGTTGGTGACGATGCCGTGGACCCGGCTCGCGGCCAGGGCCTGGCCGAGCACGTCGAACGCGGCCTCCCGGGTGGGGCCCTTCGCGATCACCTTGGCGAGCATGGGGTCGTAGTACGGCGAGACCTCCAGACCGGTTTCGGCAAAGCCGTCGACGCGCACGCCGGGGATCTCGTCGGCGCCCTGGCCGGGGAAGGCCGCCCGGGTGATGAGGCCCGAGGACGGCAGCGAGTCCTTGCCGGGGTCTTCGGCGTAGACGCGAGCCTCCACGGCATGCCCGGCGGGCGTCCACTCCCGCTCGAACACCGCGTCCTCGACCATGCCGTCGCGGGCCAGGACGAGCATGAGTTCGACGAGGTCGATGCCGTACGCCTCCTCGGTCACCGGGTGCTCGACCTGGAGGCGGGTGTTGACCTCCAGGAAGGCGGCCTCCTCGCGCGCGGGGTCGTAGACGAACTCCACTGTCCCCGCGCCCCGGTAGCCGACCGAGGCCAGCAGTCGGCGCGAGGAGTCGTGCAGCAGTGCCCGCACATGAGCAGGCAGGGCCGGGGCCGGGGCCTCCTCGATCACCTTCTGGTTGCGGCGCTGCAACGAGCAGTCCCGGTCGCCGAAGACGGCGATCCGGCCGGTGCCGTCGCCGAAGACCTGCACCTCGACATGGCGGGCGGGGCGCACGAGGCGCTCCAGGAACACCCCGGCGGATCCGAAGTTGGACTCCGCGAGCGCCGCGACGCGGGCGAATGCCTCGCGCACCTCGTCGGCGGTGGCGCAGGCCTGCATGCCGATGCCGCCGCCACCGCCGGTGGCCTTGACCATCACGGGTAGCCCGATCGAGGAGGCCGCGGCAACTGCCTCCTCGGCGCTTGCAAGCAACTCCGTCCCGGCCAGCAGCGGCACTCCGGCGGCCTTGGCCAGGGCGCGCGCGGTGTGCTTCTCACCGAAGGCGGTGATCTGGTCGGCGGTCGGTCCCGCGAAACGCAGACCGGCTTCCCCCACGGCACGGGCGAAGACGGGGTTCTCGGAGAGGAAGCCGTAGCCGGGGTGGATGATGCCCGCGCCCTGGGCGAGCGCGGCCTCGATGATCGCCTCCCCGCGCAGATACGACGCGCGGGCGGGCGCCGGACCGATGCGGACCGCGTGATCGGCCTCGCGGACGTGCGGGGCGGCCCGGTCGGCGTCGGAGAAGACGGCGACGGTGCCCAGACCCATCCTCCTGGCGGTGCGGATCACACGGCGGGCTATCTCACCGCGGTTGGCGACGAGAACGACGGTGGGGCGGATCACGCGCCCTCCTTCGCGGTGCGAGCGGCTTCCGCGGACCGCGGGCCGACGTCGACCGGTGCTGGCTCCACGACGATCATCCGCAGCGGAGTGGGGTTGAAGTCGTTGCACGGGTTGTTCATCTGCGGGCAGTTGGACACCATCACCAGCACATCCGTCTCGGCGCGCACCGCGACCCGACGGCCCGGCGCCGACATGCCGTCCACGATGCCCAGCGCGCCGTCCGCCTCGACGGGCACGTTCATGAACCAGTTGAGGTTGGAGACGATGTCCCGCACCCCGAGGCCACGCCGGCCGGCCTCGGCGAGGAAGTTCTCACGGCAGCCGTGCTGGAACATCACATGATGGCCGTAGCGCAGGGTGTTGGACTCCTTGCCGCACGCGCCGCCGATGGTGTCCTGGCGGTCGACCTCGTTGGCGACGACGGTCATCAACGAGCGGCCCTCGCTGCTGCGCAGCACGGTGCCGGTGCGCACATAGGCGTTGCCCTGCCAAGCAAGGGTGTCGGGGACGCTGTAGCGCTCCTCGGGATCGTCGGCGTTGTAGAGCAGACAGTCGGCCGACTGGTTGCCGCCGACGTCGACGATCGTCAGGACGTGGCCCGTGCGTACCACCGCCGACCAGGGCGCGTTGGGGGCCACCGTCTCGTCCAGGACGACGGCGCCCTCGACCAGGCTCGCTCCCCAGTCCAGGTGGGAGCCCTCCGTGTGGACGGCGCCGACCGGGACGGTGGAGGCGACCGTGCCGCCGGCGGCGGTCGGGCGGCTGACGGGCGTGGTCTCGGTCCGTGTGGTCGCCATGTCACAACCCCCGGGTTTCGCAGTAGTCGACGGTGTTGAGGTACGCCCGGTGCAGTTCCGGAGTCGCCGTGAACCGCGGCTCGTCCCGGCCGGTCGGGGCACCGCGCCAGGCGTGCACCCGCAGTGGGCCGACGACGTAGCCGGGACGAGGATCCAGCGGATGGGCGGCATTGGCGACCAGCACCAGCAGGGGCATCTCCGCGACGAGTTCGACATGCGTGTCCGCCCCCGCGCTGCCCTGCCAGGCCAGGGTGCCGTCCGGCTCGACACGCACGCCCTGGAAGAAGGAGAGACTGGGCGGCAGGTCGCGCCGGCTCAGACCGTGCTTGGCGGCCGCCTTGAGGAAGAGCCCGCGGCCGGACGGCGACGGCCCCTCGGGACGGGCATCACCGTACTTGCGCTCGTTCCAGGCGTCGGTGGTGGTGCCGCAGAAGGCGTCGTGCCGGCCGGAGGAGTCACCGCTGACCACGGCCAGGACCCGGCCGTCGCCGGAGAGCAGCGGATGGTTCTGGCCCACATACGCCTGCCACGGCACCTTCTGGGTGTCGGCGACGTTCAGCCGCTCCACCGGCTCCAGGGCGTTGAAGAGCAGCAGGTGGGCGCAGGCGTCACCGCTCGGGTCGTCGAAGCGCAGCCGCGTACCGCGGGCAAGGACCTTGTGCGTGTAGCCGCCGGGCGCTACCGTCTCCGCCCACACCAGGGCGGCCGCGTCCACACCCGGCGGGCCGTACGGGCTGTCCGACGCCGGAAGGTACGGCATCCACGCGCCGGCCTGCCCGCCCTGGGCGCGGGCGTCGTCGCGAGCGCTTCGGACGCTGTCGGTCAGGTGCAGATCACGGGCGCGGGCGGGAGCCTGCCCGGTCGGGTAGCGGCCGTGCTGCGGTACGGCCGTCGAGCTCTCGGTGGTGGTCATGGATGTCCCGTCGTCCCTTCGTCGGTACGTCATCGATGCGTCCCCTCGCCTCACACGGGCCCTCAGGCGGGCTCGGCAACGGCCTGCGCGTCCAGGGGCGGCTCGGTGTGCGTGTGCGGTACGTGCCTCAGCTCGATACGGCGGTGCAGCCGGCGGGCGAGGAAGTAACCGGCACCGGCGGCGAGGCTGAGCCCGATGAACAGCGGGGCGCTCCACCGCAGCCACCACGTGCCGCCGGTGAGGTCGTAGATCTCCACACGGGGCCAGATCAGATTGACCGTCATGCCGGCCTGGTAGAGCACGGCGAGCGTGTTGACCGCCACTCCCCACCGGCCCAGCGAGAACAGGGGCCGGCCGGTCTCGTCGACGCCCGCCGGCAGCCCGCCGCTGCCCCTTCGCCGGATCCGGATGACCAGCAGGGGCACTGTCACGCCCAGATAGGCCAGGTACAGCAGGGCGATGCAGAGGCTGGACAGGGCGGTGAAGATCGCCGACTGGCGGATGTTGACCACGAGCGCGATCGCGGCGCCGACGCCCACCACCACCGACGTGCTGATCGGCGTACCGGTGCGGGCCGAGACCTTGCCGAGGTGCCGGTGGAAGGGCAGGGCGCCTTCGCGCGCCATGGAGTACATCATCCGCGCCCCGGAGGTCTGCACGGCCAGGGTGCAGGCGAACACCGCGACTGCCACGCAGCACAGCAGCAGGCGGCCCAGAACCCCGCCGAGCCGGTCGGTGAGCACCCAGGACAGACCACCGGCTGCCAGTTTTCCGTCGGTCAGGCTGCGCGCCGCCATCAGCCCCGACAGGATCAGCAACGCGCCGCCGACACCCGAGGTGATCAGGGCCCGCAGGATGGTCCGGGGAGTGGTTCGGCGCGGGCTGTGGGTCTCCTCCGCCAGCTCGCCCGCCGAGTCGAAGCCGACCATCACGTACGCCGCCATCAGTGAGGACGCGAGGAAGGCCCCGAAGTAGCCGCTGTGGCCGGCCCAGCCGGTGGGGTGGGCCACCACCTGCGGACCCCGCTCGGGCAGGAAGAAGAGGATCAGCACCAGCGCGAGCACGCCGATGATCTCGACCGTGACGCCGAAGCTGGTGGCGGCGGCCATCTGGCGGATTCCCAGGATGTTCACCACCGTGGTGATCACCAGCAGAACGCATCCCAGCAGGACCGCGTTCTGCGCGCCGGTCGGGGAGCCGACCGACGGATCGGCACCCGGACCGCCGACGATCTGGAAACCGGACCAGATACCCGGCAGCACCGCCTGCGCCGCGATCGCGGCCGCCGCGACCGTGAGTATCTGCCCGATGATCATGATCCAGCCGACGAACCAGCCCGTCGTGGTGCCGGCCAGCCGACTCGACCACTGGTAGATCGCCCCGGATATGGGCCAGCGTGCGGCAAGTTCGGCGAAACACAGCGCGACGAGCAGTTGGCCCGCGAAGACCAGCGGCCAGGTCCAGAAGAACACCGCGCCGCCGAGACCGAAGCCCAACCCGAACAGCTGGAAGACGGTGGTGAGGATCGACACGAAGGAGAACCCCGCGGCGAACGACGCGAAGCTGCCTACGCCGCGGTGGAGTTCCTGCTGGTAGCCGAAGAGGGCGTGGCCGGTCGTGCCACCGCCGCCAGGGTCCTGCGCAAGGGGGAGTTCGGGCCGGCTCATCGCCGCACCTCCGATCGGTCGACAGATACCTGTCGCTTGATAGGTATTGCGATCGTCGGCCGGACCGGTCTCACACCCGAGTCTGGGAAGTTAACTTCGTGTATCCGCGGGCTCGCCTCGGAGATGACTGCGTGCCAGCACTCTGCGGTGTCCCCACAGCGGATTCTCCCGCGCGAGACGCAGGATCATCTCCCGCTGCTCGGGCACGCACGAGCGCTGACGGGTGCCCTGGTCAGGCGGTGGTCGTCACGCGGGGGAAGAAGACGGTGCAGAAGGGCAGCAGCGACGGACGCGGTCACTTCGGGTGGCTCGTCGGGGAGCGACACGCGGATCTTGTGGGGGTCGTCCGGAGCCCGAAAGTAAGTAACGTCGTCCCGAAGCGCCGGCCCGACCCGACCGCATGCAAGGGGCCGCCCTCACGCGGCTGCCTTGTGGCCGTAGGGCACTGAATCGGCAGGGCCATGACGTGGCCCGCTGCACCGTCGAACGCCTGATGCGCGAGATCGGTATCGCCGACGCGGTGCGCGGCAAGAAGATGATCACCGCCATCCCGGACACGACCGCCGCCAGGGCCCCGGACCGCCTGGACCGTGACTTCGTCGCCCCGGCCCCCAATCGCACGTGGGTGGCCGACTTCACGCACGTGGCGGCCTGGGCGGCCGTCGTCTGTGTCGCGTTCGTCGTGGATACCTTCTCCCGCCGCATCCTCGGCTGGTCCGCCTCGTTGTCGAAGGAGACCCAACTCGTCCTGGACGCCCTGGACATGGGTCTGTGGCAGCGCGACCGCGAGGGCCGCCCTCCCGTCCCGGGCAAGCTGACTCATCACTCGGATGCGGGGCCAATACACGTCTTTCCGCCTGGCCGAACATCTCGACGCGGCCCGGATCGCGGCCTCCGTCGGCTCGGTCGGCGATGCGTATGACAACGCCCTCATGGAGTCGACGATCGGCCTGTACAAGACCGAGGTCATCAAACCGATGCGGCCGTGGAAGACGCTCTCACACGTCGAACTCGCCACCGCCGAGTGGGTCGACTGGTACAACCACCGTCGGCTCCACGGTGAGATAGGGCACATCCCACCCGCCGAATACGAAGCCAACCACTACCGAGCAGCCACGAAATCCCAGCTCACAGCCACCAACTGAGATCTCTGCCGAACCCGGGGCGGTTCAGGCCCAGGCGCCTCCTTCTGTTCCTCCGCCGCGCCGGAGTCGGAGCATCCGGCCAGAGCGACGTCGATGTCGATGTCGCGCAGGATGTCGACCAGCGCGGACTGATTGGGATGACGCAAGGCGGCGACGTCGTGCGCCGCCACCTCTCGCAGCATCATCAGCACCCGCTCCGCATAGAGGGGGTCCGGCGAACCATCCACGAAGCCGGGTGCTGGATCCGTGATCTGATCGAGGACGTGAGCTTCGATGCGCTCCAGAATCGCCAGGTCGCGGGCATCGCTTGGAGCCACATCCTGAGCGGGAGCCAGGAGGTGGTCCAACTGAGGGTCCGAGGGCGCGAGGCCCGGCTCGCGCAAGGTGAGACCGTCGCACCACAGGCAGTTTGTACCGGGCAGCAGCGGCCGCGTGACGGCATGAATCTGCCCGACGACCCCATCGCGGACAGGAATCTTCACCCCAACTTGGGTGGCGGGGATGAGGTACTGCTGGACGACGGCATTGTCCCAATGGCGTGCTGCCGCTCCGTCAGCGGCAAGGAAGATCCAGTCGCACTGGGTGAGCTCATGCCGGGATCGCAGGCACTCTGCATGCTCTCGAAGAGGCGTGTGCCGGATCCCGGGCTGAGCCTGGCAGGCCAAACGCTGTGCGAGGTCGGTCTTGGGCTGGTCGACATCGGTATGCCGCGCGCCGGCCAGCCGGGGGAGGTTGGTCTCGTCCACGGTGTCGTCGTCGACGAGGATGAGATGGCCGACACCGAGGCGAGCGAGGTACTCGGTGAGGAGGATGCCGATCCCGCCGAGACCCACGATGGCGACGCTCATCTGCTGGAAAGTGCGCTGCCCCACGTCCCCGAAGATGCGCACCTGCCGGTCGTAGAGGTGTGCTGGCCCGCCCGCGCGACGGGGCCGCCCGGCAGCTGCGGAGGCTCTTCCGGTGATGAACGCAAGCGGATCAGGTTGTTCCCGGGATGACGACTTCAGCGAGGGGGCTGCGGGAGCCGTCGGGCAGCCACAGGTGGCCGGCGGCGGCCTGTTCAGAGAGCACTAGGGCGCAGACGGGGGTGCCGGTGATCTGCTGTAGCGCGGGATATCCGCGCTGGTGACTGGCCAGGTCGGTGGAGGAGAAGCGGACAGCGGTGGTGAAAAAGCCGCGGCGGATTCAACTGATCGTCGCAACACCTCACCGAGGCGGAGGAAGTTGTGGCGAGGGGACAGGCGAGGGCGCTGCTGCCCCCGCCGGGCCAGGGTGCGCGGGCCCTGGCCGCGGCGATCAGGGCAGTCAGCCGTTCGTGAGCGCGGTCGAGTGGTCGGTCGCGACCGGGGCCTCGCCCGAGCCCTCGGCTGCGCTCTCGGACCTGTCCTCCTCCGTGATCTGCTCCTTGGGCCGGAAGACCATCAGGTAGACCACGCCGAGGGCCGCCACGATGCCCACCGAGATGGGCACCAGCCAGCGGTCGAAGAAGCTGGTGCCGTTCGGCGGCGTCTTGATCGAGAGCACCACGATCGCGGTCACGCCATAGGCCAGCGCCGCGATGTTCACGGCCCAGCCCCAGCGGCCCAGGGTGAACACGCCGGCCGGCTTCCAGCCGCGTGAACGGCCGATGATTGAGGCCAGCACCACCGACTGGAAGCCGATGTAGATGCCGACGACGGAGAAGGTGATGATACGCGTGACCGTCGCCGACGGCAGGAAGGCGAAGGCCGAGGGGATCACGGCGGTGACGGCGGTGGCGGCCGGGGGCATGTGGAAGGTCGGGTGCAGCTTGGAGAGCCACTTCGCGCCGACGATCACGCCGTCGCGGGCGTAGGAGTAGACGAGTCGGGTGGCCGCTGCCTGGATCGCCAGCGTGCAGGAGACGAAGCCGACCACGATTAGCGCGAGTGCGAACTTGCTGCCGGCGGTGCCCAGCGAGGCGGCAAGCACGTCGCCCAGCGGGTCTGCGGACTTGCCGCTGATCACCGCGCCGAAGTCCGGCACGGCCAGGATCAGACCCAGTGTCAGGACGACGGTCGCGACCGCGCCGACGCCGAGCGTCATGCCCATCGCACGTGGGACCTTGCGGGAGGGGTCCTTGACCTCCTCGGCGATGTCGCCGCAGGCCTCGAAGCCGTAGAAGATCCACACCGCGAAGAGGCAGGAGCCGAGGAAGGCGCCCAGGTAGCCGCTGCTGCCACCCGCGCCGAAGGTGTGCATGACGACGCTGACGGGCTGCTTGTGGTGGAAGAAGAGCAGGTACCCGCCGAGCACCAGGGTGCCGGCGACCTCCGCGAAGACTCCGATGTTGGCGACGAAGGCGAGCCGCCGCACGCCGAGCAGGTTGATCACGGCGGAGAACAGGATGACGACCACACAGGTGATCACCGTGCTCCAGTGGTTGACCTGGTAACCCAGCAGCGGACCCGCGTACGTGGCGATCGGGTAGGCGACGGAAGCGATGGTCACTAGCAGCGCCCAGGTGTACATCCAGCCGGACAGCCAGGCGTACTTCGGCCCGACCAGGCGCTTGGCCCACTGGTAGATGCCGCCGGCCAGCGGGTACTGCGAGGCCACCTCGGCGAAGGTGAGCAGCACCAGGCCCTGTCCGAGCAGCACCACCGGGATGGTCCAGAAGAAGGCCGGACCGCCGGTGGCCAGGCCGTAGTCGAAGACCGAGTAGACGCCGACCAGTGGGGAGAGATAGGTGAAGCCGACGGCGAAGTTGGACCAGAGACCGAGCGCCCGGGTGAGTCGGGGCTTGTAGCCGAGCGCCGCGAGTTGCGCGGCGTCCGCGGCATCCTGGTCCGGTGACACGCTGTCACTCATGGACAGGAACCTTTCGGGGAGCGATATGGCTCCGAAACATATGAACCCACAGGTCATATGGCAATGGCTGGCCAGACATGAGTCCGATTCGTGATTGCCTGTGATGGGATGGCTCCGTGAACCCCCAGCCGCTGTCGAGTGCCGCCCGCCGCATGGTCTTCGCCTCCCTCGCGGCCGCACCCCGTGTCGACGCGGTGGTCCGGCGCCTCGGAGACGCCATCGCCCTCGGCCTGCTCAGTGACGGTGAGCAACTGCCGGGGAAAGCGAACTCTTCGCGCAGCTCGGCGTCGCCACTGTGACGCTGCGCGACGCGCTGGCCGTGCTCCGGCACCAGGGACTGGTGGGGACCCGTCGTGGCCGGGGCGGCGGCACCTTCGTGCGTGCGCCCGCCGACCTGCTCGGCGAGCGCCTGCGCGCGCGACTGCTCGCGCACACAACGGAGGAGCTGCGCGACCTCGCCGACCACTGGGCCGCGCTCGCGGGCGCCGCCGCCCGCCTCGCCGCGGAGCGCGCCGACGCGCCGGACCTGGAGGCCCCGCGCCGTTCACTGCTCGACTTCGCTGCGGCAGAGGATCCGGCTGCCATGCGCCGGATCGACGGACGGTCATGTCGAGATCGCGGCGGCCGCGCAGTCCGCGCGACTGACGCGGGAGGGGATCCGTCTTCAGACAGAGATCGGCCCTGTGCCGCTCGAAAATACGATTCGGTGCTGTGAACTGCGGCGATGCGGCGCGGTCAGGCAGCGTGCCGGTACTCGTTTATCAGGCCGCCGAGGACGGGTTGTCGCCGGATGCGGTGTGCTTGGAGGTCGGTGACGGTGGCCGGGGCGGGCGATTCGGTGCTGTCTGGGGGTAGTTGCTGCCGGGATTGATGGGGGCGGTGCTGGTTGTAGTGCCTGATGTAGGCGGAGAGAACTGCGTGGGCGTGAGTCTCGTTGTAGATGAGGATCCGGTCGAGGATTTCGCGGCGCAGGGTGCCCACGGCTCTTTCGCAGATCGCGTTCGCTCTCGGTGCCCGGGGTGGGCTGAGCAGGATCTCCACGTCGTCTGGCCAGAGCCCGTACCGGCACCATCCGCCGCCACCTGATCAACATTCCCGCCCGGATCGCCACCGGCGCCCGCCGCCTCACCCTCCATCTGCCGGAACTCTGGCACCGGCAGGACGACTTCACCGACCTGTGGACGGCGACCGGACAGCGCATGCGCACCTGACCCACACGACCGCCCTGCCCGCCCACGACCCGAAAGACCTCGGAAACCCCGCACCGGACGGCCACCCGGCGATCACCGCTGCCCACCCCCCGAAGGAACACCCGGAACCCGCCCGACACCCGTGATCAGAATTCACACGGTGGATCGAGGCTCAGGTGCCGTTGGCCGACCACGCCCAGAACCCTTGTGTCGATCTTGAGCTGTGCCTATATTCAGCCACACTAATTATCGTTAGTTAGTCCTGGAGGTGCGATGCTCAACGTCGAGGTGATCCGTCCCATCCCTGAGCTCCTCGCCGATCATGCAGCGCGCTATGGACCGAAAGTCGCTTTCTGGGACGATCGGATCACGGTGAGTTACGCCGATCTCGCCGAGCGAACACGTCGGCTGGCGGGGCATCTCGTGTCCAGCGGCCTGGTGCACGGCGACCGGGTTCTGATCCTGATGCACAACCGCGTCGAAGTCGCTGAGTGCTATCTCGCACTGACCAGGGCAAGTCTAGTCGGTGTCTGCGTGAACCCGCTCGCTGCCACCGCCGAGCTCGCGCACATGGCCACAGACAGTGGCGCGAGGATGGTAATCACGGACCCGGAACACCTGGACCAGGTGCGCGAACTGCTCAAAGACGTTCCGGATTCGGCATCAGTGCAGATCGTGCTGGCCGGCGACGGCCCCGTGCCCGAGGGACTGCTCGCCTACGACACCCTGGTCACCCAAGAACCCCGCGAAGCACCTCGCGATGACCTTGGCCTGGACGGCATCGCTTGGATGCTCTACACGTCGGGCACGACCGGCCGCCCCAAGGGTGTGCTCCTCACCCAGCGTTCCTGCCTCTGGGTCGTCGCCTCCTGCTGGTCGCCCGTAGCTGGCCTCACCTCCGACGACAGAGTGCTGTGCGCTCTGCCGCTCTTCCACTCCTTCGCCCTTGACCTGTGCGTACTCGCGGTTTTCGCCGTCGGAGCGAGCGAGCGGATCCTTCCGAAGTTCTCGACGAGCCGAGTGCTCGACCTACTGGACACCGACGACTACACCGTCCTGCCCGGTGTGCCCACGATGTTCCAGTACCTCATCCACGGTCTGAAGGAACGCCCAGGTGCTGAGCACAAGGGTTCCCTGCGGCTGTGCGTGTCGGCAGGCGCCATCATGTCCGGAACCGTCAACGCCGAGTTCGAAGAGCTTTTCGGCGTGCAGCTCCTGGATGGGTACGGGATCACCGAAACATCCACCATGGTCACCATGAACTCCCCGTCCGGCGGCCGCAACCTCGGCTCGTGTGGGCTCCCACTGCCGGGTGTTTCGGTGCGATTGGTCAACCCAAGGACCGGCGAGGACGTTCAGGTAGACGAAGAGGGCGAGCTCTGGGTCAACGGCCCTAACGTCATGGCTGGTTACCACCACCGGCCGGAAGCAACACAAGAAGTCCTTCAGCACGGTTGGTATCGCACCGGTGACCTGGCCCGGCGGGATGCCAACGGCTTCCTGACGATCTGCGGACGCATCAAAGAACTGATCATCCGCGGCGGCGAGAACATCTATCCGGCCGAGATCGAGGGAGTGCTGCTGGCCGCTGACGGTGTCGCTGACGCCGCCGTGATCGCACGCAAGCACGGCGACCTCGGGGAGGTGCCGGTGGCCTTCGTCGTAAGCGACAGGCCTGGTGAACTCGACCGAGAGGCCCTCTTCGAGCTCTGCCGAAGGCAGCTTTCACACTTCAAAGTACCTGCCGACATCGTCGAGATCGACGCGATCCCGCGCACCGGATCCGGCAAGATCATGCGGTTCCGCCTCCATGAACCGTCACAGTGAGTAGTTCTCTGCACAAGCAGCCGTGTGCATCGACAACGCCAGGCGCTTCACCACGGAGAGGACCACCGCCCTGACATTTGCAGCGCAGTCTCCTCCCGCGAGGTCTAACCGCGGGAAACGCTGTGGAAATCGCGTCGCGCTATCTACCGGCGGATTCCCGCAGCGTCGGCGGCGACTGGGTCGACGTCATCCCCCTGTCGGGAGCTCGAGTTGCGCTGGTGGTCGGGGACGTGGTGGGACACGGCATCCATGCCGCGCTCACAACGGAACTTGTTGTCAGCGAGCTGGTCACCAACGCCATCCGGTGCGGCGCGGAGCCGATTCGGCTGCGCATGATCCTTGGCGACGCGCTTGTGTGTGAGGTGTTCGACGCGAGCAACAGCTCGCCTCGGCTGTGTCACGCACGTACGAACGACGAGGGCGGCCGCGGGCTGTTCCTCGTCGCCCAGACGACGCACCGATGGGGTTTCCGCTACACCACCGTGGGCAAGGCCGTCTGGGCTGAGCAGGTCATTCCGGAGAGACAGCCGTAGGCGCAAGGGGTGTGCCAGAAGGCTGCTCACAGGCCTTCGTCGCCGGCCGGAAACCGCTTCATAGCCTCCGTCGCCGTGGGAGCGGCCCTCCAGGGCTCCGCCATCCCCGCAAACCCGGCCACAAGGCTGGACGCAGCACGTTCACGCCTGTACGTTGCTAACTAACGTTAATTAGTAGGAGGCCGCGTGGAGCTCACCAACACCTTCACCGTGGGGATACCCCTAGAGGAAACGTGGAAGGTCCTGACCGATATCGAGCGCATTGCGCCCTGCCTGCCCGGCGCTGCACTGCTCGGTAAGGATGGTGAGGACTACCAGGGCGCCGTAAAGATCAAGGTCGGCCCGGTGTCCGCCACCTACAAGGGCACGGCGCGCTTTCTTGAATGCGACGGCGCCGCCCACCGCGCCGTCATTCGCGCTGAGGGCAAGGACGCCGGCGGACAAGGCAACGCGGCGGCGACCATCATCGCCGAACTCGCCGCCCAGGGCGACGGCACGCGAGTGGATGTCCGCACCGACCTTGCCCTGTCCGGCCGAGTCGCCCAGTTCGGGCGCGGAGTCATCAGTGACGTCAGCAACAAGCTGATCAAGGAGTTCGTCAATCGTCTGCAGAACGAGGTGGCCTCCAACAACGCAACCATGGCCGCCCCGGGAACCTCCGCGCCGACGCCGACGGCGTCCCTCGGGGACGTCGAACCGCTGGACGTGATGGGGAGCATGGGCGGCCTGATCGCCAAACGCGCCATCCCCATCGTCGGCGCCGTCGCCGCGGCCGTAGTGGGCGTGTTCCTGCTGCGACGAGGCAGCCGTGCCACATGGCCGAAGCAGCCCGCGTGGGGGCCAGCTGCCGCTGGCGCAGTCCCCGTGGTTCTCAATCTGACGCTGCCGACCGTGGTGCACCGTCCGACAACTGAGGAGCTGAAGCTGCCGTGACCGATCTGATCCGCGAGAACAACCTCTACCTCAACGGCGCCTGGGTGCCCGGCAGCGCCGGTGAGCAGGAAGTCGAGAACCCGGCCACCGAGACAGTGACCGGTGTCGTGACACAGGCCGGTGCGGACGAGGTGGACGCCGCCATCGACGCCGCCGCAGCAGCATTCCCGGCCTGGGCCGCCACTCCCGTCGCCGAGCGCGTGGCCCTCCTGCGCCGACTGCAGGCACGCATCACCGAGAAGGCGGACCACTTCGCCCATCTGGTCACCCGCGAGCAGGGATCCCCGCCCAAGGTCGCCCGCGGCCTGCACGTGGACGTGCCGCTGGGCGTCATCGCCAAGACCATCGAGGCCACGGAAGAATTCCCTTTCCGGCAGCGGGTCGGCCACTCTGTAATCCTGCGTGAGCCCGTTGGAGTCGTCGCGGCCATCACCCCGTGGAACCTCCCGCTGCACCAGGTCATCGCCAAGGTCGTCCCGGCGCTTGCCGCAGGCTGCACGGTCGTACTCAAGCCGGCCGCCCTGACCCCCCTCAGTGCCTTCGAACTCGCGCGCGCCATCGAGGCCGCCGGCTTCCCGGCCGGCGTGTTCAACCTGGTCACCGGTGGCGGACGAGACGTCGGCGACCGGCTCACCCGCAGCCCCAAGGTCGACCACGTGTCGTTCACCGGTTCCACCGAGGTCGGCAAGCAAGTCGCCATCGCCGCCGCTGGCACCATCAAGGGCGTCACGCTGGAACTCGGCGGCAAGTCGGCGAGTGTCGTACTGGCTGACGTCTCCGACCAGTTGCTGGCCAAGGCGGTCAAGGTCACGGTAGGCAACTGCTTCCTCAACGGTGGTCAGACCTGCACCGCACTCTCCCGCCTCATCGTCCCGGCCGACCGGCTGGCCGCGGTGGAGGAGCTGGCCGCGCAGGCAGCCGCCAAGTACCCGCCGGGCGACCGGCTCGGACCGCTGATCTCGGCTGGGCAGCGCAAGGAAGTCCTGAGCTTCACGGAACCGGGCGCCGGCGGCACGGGAGCACGAAAGATCACCGAGGATCTGCCCGTGCCCGACAAGGGCTACTACGTTTCCCCGGCCGTGTACAGCAATGTCGACCCGGCTTCGCGGCTCGCCCAGGACGAGATCTTCGGACCGGTGCTGTCCATCATCGCCGCCGACTCCGACGATCACGCGATCGAGCTGGCCAACGACTCCATCTATGGCCTCGGCGGGGCCCTGTGGACCGACGAGACCGACCGTGCAGAAGAGGTCGCGGCCCGGCTGCGCACCGGACAGGTCGACGTCAACGGCGCCCCCTTCAACGCCCGCGCACCGTTCGGCGGCTACAAGCAGTCCGGAGTCGGCCGCGAACTCGGCGACTACGGTCTCGACGACGTTCTTGAGATCAAGGCGGTGCAGCTGTGAGCGAGGAAACCCAGAGCTACCCGACCGAGGTCCTGGCGGCCGTGCTGCGGGCGCCGGGCGAGGCGATGCGCGTGGAGCGCATACGTCTGCGTGACGTCGGACCTTCCGACATCCGGGTGCGGATCGATGCGACCGGGGTGTGCCACTCCGACCTCTCCCTCGCACGCGGTGTGCTGGCTCAGCCACTGCCGGCCGTACTCGGCCACGAGGCCTGCGGCACTGTCGTGCAGACCGGCGCCGAGGTGACCGATCTCGCCGAGGGCGACCGGGTCATCCTGCTGTGGATCACCCCTTGCGGCACGTGTGCCTTCTGCCTTCGCGGTGAATCCCATCTGTGCGTCAAGGGCTCGGCCCGCGCACAGGAACCGTATGCCGTCGACGAGCACGGTTATCCGGTTTATCCGGGCCTGACTGTCGGATCCTTCGCCGAGCAGACGGTCGTGCCCGCCGCCGCGGCCGTCAAGGTTCCTGATGACATCACCACCCGCGACGCCGCTCTGCTCGGCTGCGCCGTCACCACCGGCGTCGGCGCGGTCACCAAGACCGCAGCGGTGACCAAGGGCTCGTCTGTTCTGGTCGTCGGCCTCGGCGGGGTCGGCCTGGCAGCCGTCCAGGGCGCCAAGCTGGCCGGCGCGTCCACTGTCATCGCTGTGGACCGCAACTCTGACAAGGCCGAATTGGCGGCCAAGCTGGGAGCGGACCACTTCGTCTTCGCTGACGAGAACACGAAGAAGGCAGTCAAGGAGCTAACCGGCAAGCTAGGAGTGGACTACGCCTTCGACTGCGTTGGTTCATCCCGTACTATCCGTGACGCCTGGGGCATGACGCGGCGTGGCGGCACCGCCTGCATCGTCGGCATCGGCGGCAAGGACGACACGGTCTCCTTCAGCGCGCTGGAGCTCTTCCATTTTGCGCGCACCCTCGTCGGCTGTGTTGCCGGATCCCTCGCCGCGCACACCGACCTGCCGCGCTACTTCGACCACGTGCGCCAGGGCAAGCTCGACCTTTCCTCCATGGTCACAGGCAGCGGCACGCTCCAGGATGTCGAACCCGCGCTTCAGGAGATGGCCGCAGGTCGCGGAATCCGCACTCTCATCGCGCCGGACGGGGCGGAGAGCCAGGTATGAAAGTCGGCGCACTTGAGATCGTGCCGCTCCTGGACGGACACGGGCGCGAGCCCGCGCGAACGTCACTGACCAAGCCAGGCATCGCTGACCCGTGGGCCTGCCACGAGCACTTCCTTGACAGCGAAGGCAACCTGGCCCTCACCGTGGGTGGGTTCCTGCTGCGCACCGGCGACCGTACGATCGTCATCGACGCGGGAGTCGGCACCATCGACAACGGCCGTTACAAGGGCGGACAGTTCCCCGAAAGTCTACGCAAGGCTGGGGCCGCCCCTGAGGACGTCACCGACGTGGTCTTCACACACCTGCACTTCGACCACGTCGGCTGGGCGACCCAGAAGGGCACCGTGTTCTTCCCGAACGCGACGTACCGCGTCCATGCTGCCGACTGGCGCCACTTCCTGGGCGGCGAGCATGCCGAGGCCGGCGCGGTGCGCAAGCTGTCGCCGCTGGCCGACCGGTGGTCCCTGTTCACCGGGGACACCACCCTCGCCCCCGGTCTCGACGCCCGGCACACCCCCGGTCACACCCCCGGCACGACCGTGTTCGTCGTCTCAAGCGAAGGGCAGCGAGTGCTGCTCCTCGGGGACGTTGCTCACTCGATCGTCGAACTCACCGAACCCGATTGGGAAGCCGTCTTCGACGTCGATCCCGCGGCGGCCAAAGCCGCGCGCAATGCCCTGTCCGACGAACTCGCCGACGGGCCCGACGCCCTGGTCGGCGCGCACTTCCCGGACCTGCACTTCGGACGACTCGTCACCACGGCGGGCGAACGCCGATTCATTCAACTCTAGGAGGCTGGCAATGGACTTGAAGCTCGCGGGGAAGACCGTCCTCGTCACCGGAGCAGGCCAGGGCCTGGGCCGTGCTATCGGCCAGGCCTTCGCGGCCGAGGGCGCCAACGTGGCCTTCCACTACAACTCCTCGGCGGAAGGTGCCGAAGCGGCTGCCAAGGAGGCGAGCGCCCTCGGCGTCAAGGCCATCGCGGTCGGCGCCGACTTGCGCGACGGCGCCGCCATACAGCGCGCTGTGGACGAGGTTCGCGACCGGATCGCCCCGATTGACATCCTGGTCAACAATGCGGCCGTGGCCCAGAGCAAGCCGTTCCTGGACTCCAGGGAGGAGGACTGGGAGCCGCAGATCGACGTCAACGTCACTGGCGCCCTGCGCGTCACCCAGACCGTCGCCCTGCAGATGGTGGCCAACGGCGGCGGCTCCATCGTCACGCTCATGGGGGACTCCGGCCGCGTCGGCGAGTCCCGCCTGCTGGTCACCGCGACCACCCGAGCCACCACGGTCGGCCTGACCAAGTCGCTCGCCAAGGAACTCGCCCGCCACCAGATCCGCGCGAACGCGGTCTCCATCGCCCTGGTGCGGACCGAGAGCCTCGACTCGCACACAGGCCAGGCCGACGAGGCAAAGATGAAGAAGATCCTCTCCGCCTACCCGCTGCGCAGGCTCGGCACCCCGGACGATGTCGCCCCGACCGTCCTCCTGCTGGCCTCACCCCTGTCGTCGTGGACCACCGGCCAGGTCGTGTCGGTCAACGGCGGCTACGCGATGCCCTGACGGAGGCGCCATGAGAAAGAGCACCACCCCCAAATCCGGCGACAAGGACCAGGCCCGCGACGCGGTCCAGGCTGCTGCCTCGGCAGACGCTCCCGATACCACCGAACCGGCCGAAATCCCTGTCATGGGCCAGCGCGTCAAGCGCAAGGAGGACCTGCGCCTGCTCACCGGGCACGGCCAGTACGTCTCTGACCTGCAGTTGCCGCGCATGCGACACGTCGCGTTCCTGCGCAGCCCGTATGGGCACGCCCGCATCAACGGCATAGACGCATCCGAAGCGCGCAAGCTGCCCGGCGTGCACGCAGTCTTCACAGGCGACATGCCCGAGTTCAAGGCATCCCCCCTGCGCGCCCGTTCGGCGCTGCCCAGTTACGTCGAGACTGAACAACCCATCATGGCCTGGGAGAAGGTTCGCTTCGCGGGGGAGACGCTGGCTGCGGTCGTCGCCGAGGACCGCTACCGTGCCGAGGATGGCATCGAGCGGATCGACGTGAAGTACGAGCCGCTGTCGGCCACGGTCACCGCCTGGGCCGAGCCCGAGGTCCCGGTCCACGACGCGGCACCAGACAACGTCCTGCTGCAGCGCACCTTCGACACCGGTGACGTACCGCAGCAGATCGAGGCCGCGCACCTCGTGGTGGAGCGCGAGCTGATCACCAACCGGCACGCCGGGAACCCGATGGAATGCCGGGCCGGGGTCGCACTGTGGGACGCCGCCGACGACAAGCTCACCTTCTGGTCGGGCACCCAGATCCCGCACCTCGCCCGCAACATGATCGCCGAACTCCTCGGCCTGCCCGAGGGCAACGTCCGCGTTATCGCCCCCGACGTTGGCGGCGGGTTCGGTACCAAAGCCGTCCTCTACCCCGAGGACGTCGCCCTGTGCCTGATCGCCCGGCAGATGCGCGGCTTCCCGGTCAAATGGGTCGAGGACCGCACGGAACACCTGCTCGCCGCGACTCACGCCCGAGAACACCGCTACCTGGTCAAGGCCGGGTTTGCCGCCGACGGTCGCCTCCTGGCTCTCCAGGCGGACGTCACGTGCAACGTCGGTGCCTACTCGGTCTACCCGTGGACGGCTGGTATCGAACCGCTCATGGCGGGCGGCCTGTTGTCCGGCCCGTACCGGCTGCAGCATTACCTCTGCACGGTGCGGGGCGTGACCACGAACACCTCGCCCTCAGGCCCGTACCGGGGCGTCGCCCGTCCGGCCAGCGTCTTCGCGATGGAGACCCTGCTCGACGGAGCCGCCCGGGAACTGGGGATCTCCCCGCTGGAGATCCGCAGGCTCAATCTCATCCAGCCCGCCGACATCCCGTACCGCATGCCGTCCCGTCTGGTGGATGACTCCGGGTGGTACGGAGAATGCCTGGAAAAGGCCATCGAGGCTATCGGCTACGACGCCTTCCGCAAGGAGCAGGAACGCCGCCGGCAGACCGGCGGCAATCCCATCGGACTTGGCCTGGCCTGCTACAACGAACTGACCGGGCTGGGGCGCGCGGCAGCAGCAGGCCCGCGCATGCCATTCCGCACTGGGCACGACGCCTGCACCGTGCGGATCAACCCGGACGGCCGCGTCACCGTACTGTCCGGCGTGACGGCACAGGGCCAAGGCCTGGAGACCACGATGGCCCAGGTGGTTGCCGACGCGGTCGGCGTCAGCTATGACGCCGTCGAAGTACGGCTCGGCGACACCAACGAGTCGCTGTGGGGATTCGGCGCCTTCTCCTCCCGGCAGGCCGTCATCGGCGGCGGCGCGGCCCACCGCTCCGGAACCGCGGTCCGGGACAAGGCACTGCACCTGGCCGCCAAGCTGTTCGACGTACCGCAGGAGGAACTGCGGCTCGTGGACGGCGAGGTACGCCGAGCCGGCAAGCCCGAACCGCTCGCCTCGCTCAGCGAAATCGCCCGCGTCGCCTACCTGGAATCCAACCGCCTGCCCGAGGGCATCGAACCCGGCCTGGAAGCAACCCGGTTCTACGACCCGATCCGAGGCGCGTTCGCCGCCGGAGCACAAGCCGCGGTCTTGGAGATCGACCGTGCCACCGGCGAACTGCGCATCCTGCAATGGGTCTGCGTCGAGGACGCTGGCCGGGTCATCAACCCGATGATCGTCGACGGCCAGATCGCCGGCTCCATCGCCCAGGGCATCGGCGGCACCCTCTACGAGCACCTCATCTACGACGATGCGGGCAACCTGTCCACCGGCACCCTGATGGACTATCTGATGCCCACCGCGGCCGAAATCCCCGAATTGACGATTGGGCACGTCAGCCACCCTGCGGACAACCCGATCGGAGTGCGCGGCGTGGGTGAGGGCGGCACGCTCGGCCCCAACGCATGCGTCGCGGGCGCCATCAGTGACGCCCTCGGCATCACCATCACCCAACTGCCCATCACCCCAGCCCGCGTATGGGAGGCCCTGCGATGATTACTGCCGAGCTGACCGACGCAATCGGACTCATCACGCTGTGCCGTGACGAGCGCCGCAACGCGCTCGACCTCGACCACTGCCGGGCCCTGGCCGACGGTGCCAAAGAACTGATCGGCAAGGACGCCCGGGTGCTGGTGCTCACCGGCGACGGCACCACCTTCTGCGCGGGTGCCGACCTGGACGGCACTTACAGTGAGGAGTTCCGCGAAGCGCTCTACCAGACGCTGCACAGGATCTACGCCCTTCCCATTCCGGTGATTGCTGCCGTCAACGGCCCCGCTGTCGGGGCGGGTACCCAGCTCGCCATCGCCGCCGACCTGCGTGTCGCGGCGCCGACGGCGTTCTTCTCCGTGCCTACCGCGAAGAACGGCCTGGCGGTCGACCCGTGGACAGTGCGCCGGCTGGCGATGCTTGCCGGGGGAGGCGCGGCCCGGGCCATGCTGCTGGGCTGTGAACCGTTCGGCGCTGTTCAAGCCCGGAAGATCGGGTTGGCCGACCGCATCGGGTCGCTGGACGACGCTCTGACATGGGCCGCCCAGATCGCCGACATGGCTCCGATGTCGCTGCGTTATTCCAAGCACGCACTCAACGCCCTCTTCGAGGAAACTGCAGGAGCTGAACAACTTGAGAGGGAGTTCATAGCGTGCTGGGAGAGCGAGGACGTCACCGAAGCGCGGCTGGCTCGGCAGGAACGCCGCACGCCACAGTTCCGCGGCCGGTGAGAGGACAAGCAGAGTGAAACCAGCATCCTTCGAATACGTCACCGCAAACAGCGTCGCCGAGGCCACCCAGATCCTCGCCAACGCCAACGGGGACGGCAAGATCATCGCCGGCGGACAGAGCCTCATCCCAGTGCTCGCTCTGAGAATGTCCCGCCCGGCCGTCCTCGTTGATATCAACCGCGTCCCCGGCCTGTCGGCCATCACCCCCCTGGACGGACAGACCGTCCGGCTGGGTGCCCTGGTCCGCCATTCCCGGCTCATCGAGCAGCCCCATCACGGACTGCTCGCCGAGGCAGCCCGCTGGATCGGGCACACCGCGATCCGGTCCCGAGGCACCAGCGGCGGCAGCATCGCTCACGCCGACCCCTCAGCCGAACTACCGATCGTGGCAGCCGCGGTCGACGCGACCATTCACGTCGCAGGTCCCAGTGGAGTGCGACAGCAGTCCGCCCAGGAATTCTTCACCGGCGCACTGGAGACCACACTTGCCGAAGACGAGATGATCATCGCTGTAGACATGCCGATCCCTGACCGCTGGGGATTTGCCGAACTCTCCCGTCGGCACGGCGACTTCGGCCTGGTCACTGTGGCAGCCGCAGAGATCCGAGGCAGCTGGAGGGTCTGCGTCGGCGGCGTCGGCAGCGTCCCATACCGCAGTGCCGAGGCCGAGGAACTGCTGAACAACAGCGGCTCGAACGCCCTCACGCAAGCCGCAGCGGTCATCGCCGCAGGCATCAACCCATCCGATGACATCCATGGCTCGGCCGAGTACCGGCGGGCCATGACCGAGGAGTTCACCCGCCGCGCGTTGCTGCAGGCAACCGCTGGCAACGAGAAGGGAATGACCTGATGCGTGTCACATTCACAGTCAACGGCACCCAGCAGGCCATCAACGTCGAGCCACGCCGCACCCTCGCCGATGCGCTGCGCGAGGACGTCGGCCTGACCGGGACGCACCTCGGTTGCGAGCACGGAGTATGCGGTGCCTGCACCGTGCTGGTCGACGGAGAACCCGTTCGTGCCTGCCTCATGTTCGCTGCTCAGGTTGAAGGCAGCTCCATCACCACCGTTGAAGGCATGAGCGGCGACGAAGGCACCCTGCACCCGCTGCAGGAGGCGTTCGCCGAACACCACGGACTGCAGTGCGGCTTCTGCACACCCGGCATGCTGATGTCAGCCCTTGACCTGCTGCACCGCGAAAGTGACCCGGACCGGGAGCAAATCCGCGAGGAACTGTCCGGCAACATCTGCCGCTGCACTGGCTACATGGGCATCGTTGACGCCGTACAGGCTGCCGCGTGCAAGCTGCGGAAATTCAACGAGGCCTCCGACGCTCCCGCGACCGCGCCGGCACCGTGACGGAGCACCCATGCACGAACTACTTCCCAAACTTTCCCAGTGGTTCACCTCGGGAGAGCGGTTTGGGCTCGTCACCGTCGTGAACACCTTTTCCAGCGCACCTCGACCACCCGGCGCCGCTATGGCTGTGTCCGCCGCCCACGGAGTGGTCGGGAGCGTGTCCGGCGGCTGCGTCGAAAGCGCAGCCTACGATCTGGCTCACGAGGCGATCGCCACCGGCACACCGATGCTCCGGCGCTTCGGCATCTCCGACGACGACGCATTCGCCGTCGGGCTGACCTGCGGGGGCATCATCGACCTGTTCGTCGAACCAGTGGATGCCTCGTCGTTCCCAGACTTCCCCCTCCTGGTCGACGCGGCCGCCCACGAGATGCCCATTGCCGTCGCCACGTTCCTCGAAGGTCCGGGCCCGGTTGGCGCCCACCGCATCATCACCGCCGAGGAGACCACCGGTACTTTCGGCGACGACCGTCTCGACGCCTCCGTCACCGAAGCCGGCCAGGGACTGCTGGACATCGGTGAAACGCGCACCACGTACTTTGGACCCAGCGGCGAGCGGATGCGACGGGACGTGACGGTCTTTATCCACTCCTTCGCTCCGCCGCCCCGAATGGTCGTCTTCGGCGCCATCGACTTCGCCGGCGCCGTCGTAAAGATCGGCAAATACCTGGGCTACCACGTCACACTCTGCGACGCCCGCCCAATCTTCGCCACACGAGCCCGGTTCCCCGACGCCGACGAGATCGTCGTCGACTGGCCACACCGCTATCTCGAGGCCAACCCACCAGACGAACGCACCGTCCTTTGCGTTCTGACCCACGACCCGAAGTTCGACGTACCCCTCCTCGCACAGGCTCTGCCCAGCCCAGCAGCCTATATCGGAGCCATGGGATCACGCCGGACCCACCAGCGCCGTCTCACCGAACTGCGTGAACACGGCGTGACCGAGCAAGATCTGGCACGCCTGCACTCTCCCATCGGCCTCGACCTCGGCGGCCGCACTCCGGAGGAGACAGCGATCTCCATCGCCGCACAAATCATTACCTGCCGTAACCAAGCAAGTGCACGTCCACTGTCCGCCACGCGCGGCCCCATCCACTGTCGGGAGGCGGCCACAACGTCCCGCTGACTGCGGGCCGTAGGCTAGAAGCCATGGCAATGACGCGGTCTCAAACGGCCGAATCCCGCGAAGCGCGGGTCACGGTGACACCGGCAGCAGTACGTGAAACAGCTCTTACGCTGTTTTCCGAGCGTGGCTACCACGGCACAGCGCTAAGCCAGATCGCAGCCAAACTCGGGGTACGCACGCCGAGCCTCTACAACCACATGAACTCCAAGCATGACCTACTGGACGCCATCGTCTCCGAGACGACAGAGCAGGTCTGGGCCGACTACGAGGCCGCTGTAGAGGGCAGCACCGGGGTAGCCGACGCACTACGCCGCGCCGTGAAGGCATACGCCCTGCGCCATGCACTCCATCGGCGCGAGGCCCTCATCGTCAGCCGGGACATCGCAAGCCTGGAACACGAGGCGTACGAGCGCGTCCTGCACCTGCGACGCCGCCACGAGCGCGCCATTCGAGCCCTGATCGACGACGGCGCACGCGAAGGTGTCTTCCACGTCAAGACGGCGTCTCTGGCCTCATTCGGGATCCTAGAGATGTGCGTGAGCATTGCCCGCTGGTTTCGGGAGGACGGCGCAATGTCCGCCGAAGAAGTCGCCGACCAGTACAGCGAGTTCGCCCTTCGCCTCGCTGGCTTCCATACTCCCGATGCCCCTTGAAATGTCCGCGCTCTACGCGCAGGGACAGGGCTAGTACTCCAGCCGTAAATCGTGATCTTCACGTTCGAGCGGCTTGCCGCCGGTAGTGGCTGGTCTGGGTTCGGGCCTGGTGGCGGCGTCGCCAGTCGGACCAGCCGAGCCGGTGGACCGGGTCAAAGGCGGGCCGGATGACGAGCGTGATGAACAGCCGTTGGATCTCGTTGCAGGTGAGCGGTATGAGGGCGTCTGGTGCGGGATCGCGGTCGTGTTCGTTCGCGCGGACGACGGCGAGGAAGGCGTGCGCGAGCATGGCCAGGGTGACCCAGCGGGACCAGGACGGGTAGCGGCGGACCTGGTGCTCGTCCAAGGCAGCCAGGCCCTTGCCGGACTCCCGACGTCGGGGTGCGACCCGTGCGAACCGGCCCGCGATCTGGGCCATCAGGCCCTCGAACGCCTCCTGCCGGCGGGCAGGGTCTACGCTGTGACCTGCGGCCACCGCATGATCTTCAGTCTTCACACACCGATGATCAACGGTGGCCGCACCCGTCTCCACAGCGCGTCAGGGTCGCGCAGCGTCTGTCTGCCGTCATGTGTCTGGAGGACTTGTGCAACGTGGCGAAGTCTGGTGGGTCCAGTTCGACGAGCGGAGGTTGGTCGTACTGCTGTCGGGAGACGACACGTCCGGGATCCGGGTGATGCAGGTCGTCGCTCCGGCGGGCGTCGACATCAGCGGTCTGGGCATCGAAGTGACGGTCGGCGCCGGTGAAGGACTGCCGTTCGAAGGCGTGCTGCGGCTCGCGTTCCCGCGTCCAGGCTTCACCCCGTGCACGTGGCTGACCACTGTGTCCCGGGACGACCTGATAGAGCGAGCGGCCGTCCTGTCCTCCGTGAAGCTCAGCGAGATTGACGACGCCCTCCGACTCACTGAACAAGCGCAGGAGCGGACCCCGGCCACGACCGCGAAGCTCAGCGAGATAAGGGATGCCCTCCGTCTCGGTGAACTCGGATAGACGGAGAAGGAGCGATCTCCTGCAGTTCGGCGCGCACCTCAGCCTCGGTGGCGGCGGGGGGCAGGTTCAGGTCGGAGGTGCTCCGGATGCCGCTCGGAACGGCGGCGTCAATGAGCGCGGCCAGCGTCGGGTAGCCGACTTCGGCCAGCATCTTGGCGCGGTCGGCATCGCTGACGCCGATGTGACGGGTGGCGAACGCGCCGGACGCGGATGAGGTCATGGCGGGAGGCTCCCTGTTGGAGGCACCGCGGACGCGGCACCGTGGACGGGTGACCTCCCCGCTCTGTCATCGGTACCTGAGAGCTTCACCACCGGGTCCGGCGGTTTGCACCGTCGGCGCAGGACGTGACGTCCTGTCTTTCCAGAGGAGCCTCGCCGAAGCGGTAGTTGGGCCTGAGAGATTCTGGGGAGAGTTGCTCCTTCGGCGCCTCGCCAAGGGTGGGCGAGGACTCTCCCGCTTCGGTTCGAACAGCGCGATGTTCAGCTGTCGGGCCTGGCCGAAAGGTCAGGTGGGCGTGATCAGGTCGAACACCACGGTGGCGGCAGCGACGCGGGTGATCTCGACGCAGTCATAGGCCGGAGCGGCGAGGTGTTCCGGGCTCCGAGAGACCATGCGCGAAGGTTGAACGTCGACGGGGTACAGCACACCATGGAGGCTTCCTCGAGTGTCGAGCACAGGCAGGAGCCCGTGCGGCCGAAGTGGGCCTGCCCCTCTGTCATTGGCCTGAGAGCTTAGCCGCGGGGATCCGCGGCTTGTACCGTGGGCGAGGCGCGTGAGCGCCTGCTTTCCAGAGTTCGCCTCCTCTGCGCAGTAACGAGGCCTGAGAGTTTCCGGGGAGGATTTGCGCCTTCGGCGCCACGCCAACACAGAACGTGGACTATCCCGCACAGAATCGTCAGCGGAGTCTTTGGTTGTCCGATCCTTCGAACGGCAACTTACGGGCACCGCATGCGGCCGTCAAGTGCCCCGCGACGTAGATGATGGCCGTCCGGTCGATAGCCCGACACTGCGGTGCAGACTGCATAGTTCTGCGTAATGATTCGTAGAACTCCACGGAGATGTGCTGGGAGTGGCGGCCTATTTTCTGGATACGCATTTTTCTTCCGGGAACAGCGTCCGCCGTCGGGGTGCGGCTGTAGTGCATGCCGCCCCACTGCCAGCAGATCCCGATCACCACGCCGTCCCGAAGGGCGGCCCAAGACGCGCCGAGCTCCGGGTCATTGCGGCCGTGAACCGCGTAACCCTGTAGCACGTACGAGGAGATATCGATGACCTCCCCGCCCGCGACCGCGCTGGCCGAGACCATCGCGTCGCTAATGCCGCGCGCCAGGACTGAGCTCGCCGAACTGGTTGCATTTCAGTCCGTGGCCGACCCCGCCCAGTTCCCGAAGAGCGAGTGCGAGGCCGCCGCGACTTGGGTCGCCGACCTGCTCCGCGCGGAGGGGTTCAGGGACGTCGCACTGTTGGACACCCCGGACGGTACGCAGTCCGTATACGGATATCTTCCCGGCCCTGCGCATGCCCGGACCGTGCTGCTTTACGCCCACTACGATGTGCAGCCGCCACTTGATGATTCCGCTTGGCTCTCGCCCCCGTTCGAGCTTACCGAGCGCGACGGGCGCTGGTACGGGCGTGGTGCGGCCGACTGCAAGGGCGGCCTGATCATGCACATTCTCGCGCTGCGTGCACTCAAAGCCAATGGCGGGATACCAGTCGGCGTCAAGGTTGTCGTAGAAGGTTCGGAGGAGCAGGGCACCGGAGGCCTGCAGCAGTACGCCGAGCAGCACCCGGAACTGCTTTCGGCCGACGTGATCGTCATCGGTGACGCCGGCAACTTCCGTGCCGGGCTGCCGACAGTCACGGCGACTTTGCGCGGCATGGCGTTGATGCGCGTGGAGGTGAACACTCTTGAGGGCAATCTCCACTCAGGCCAATTCGGTGGAGCCGCGCCCGACGCACTCGCCGCGCTGATCCGCGTCCTCGACTCGCTGCGGGACGAGGACGGTTCGACGACCGTGGAAGGACTGGCCGCGGACGGAATATGGGAGGGACTGCAGTACCAGGAGGAGGACTTTCGGCGGGACGCCGGGATTCTCAAAGGGGTGGCACTGACGGGTAGCGGAAGGATCGCGGACCGTCTATGGGCGCGGCCGTCCGTCACTGTGCTCGGCATCGACTGCCCGTCTACGACCGGCGCCACTGCGTCGATTCAGGCGTCCGCACGCGCGCTGGTCAGCCTGAGGGTGCCACCAGGGACGGAAGTGGCCGAGGCGGCCACACTGCTGACCGCGCATCTCGATGCCAAGGTCCCCTGGGGTGCGCGGGTCGCGGTGGAGCAGGTTGGCCAGGGGCAGCCGTTCCAGGTGGACACCACCAGCCCGGCGTACACATCGATGGCGGAGGCCATGCGGATCGCCTACCCGGGAGAGGAGATGCAAGTCGCCGGTCAAGGCTTCTCGATCCCGCTTTGCAACACACTGGGCTCGCTTTACCCGAAGACAGAGATCCTATTGATCGGCCTCAGCGAGCCGGAGGCGCAGATCCACGCGGTGAACGAAAGCGTGTCGCCTCAAGAGCTGGAGCGGCTCTCGCTCACCGAGGCGCTGTTCCTGATCAGGTACGCGGATTCGAAGAGGAACTGACGGCCAGCGGGCGGCAGTGGCCGTGGGCCGGGGCCCCTCTTTGGGGGCCCCGGCCGACGAGCCGGTTGACCGGCCTGCGCAAACCGATCAATTGCGGGTGAAATACCAGGCCAGGAGAATCGAGAGGCCGACGAGCAGTGTCGCGCCGGCAAGCCTCGGCACCATTCGCCTCGCCACGGGACCGACCGCTTCGAGCAGATCCAGGTGGTCTTCCGCGACACGGAGGTGAGTCCCCGCAGTAGCGGGAGCCGTGAGGCTGGTTGGAGCGCCGCTGCCGTTGGATACTGCTGCCGGGATCTGCGACACAGCGTCCTGGTGGGCATCCTTGTCGTGTGACGACTCAGAGGTGGCCGACTCAGAGGTGGCCAGCTCGGCAGACAGAGCCTGGGCGAACCGATCGATCAACGCCGACGAGACATCCTGAATGGCCCCGCGGCCGAACTGTGCGGGCTTCCCGGTCAACTTGAGCTGCGTGATCACGTGGACCTCGGTCTCGTTGCCGCGTTCACGCAGGGATGTCTCCACCGTCGCACTTGCGGTTCCGGCGCCCTTGCTGTCCTTACCGGTTGCTTCGATGACGACCCGGCGAGCGATCTCGTCCCTGACCACGAATCGGGCCTGGCCTCGGTAGGTCATCATGATCGGGCCGAGCTTGACGCGCATCCGCGCCGAGATGTCATCGCCGTCGACAGAGTCCAGTGTCGCCCCTGGTACGCATGCCACCACTCGCTCGACATCGAGCAGGACCGGCCACGCCTGGTCTGCAGACAGGGGTACGGTGAAGGTGTTTTCGAGCTGCATGGATCACTCCCTGAGATCTGCCAGCAATGCGGTCGGTCGGGCACTTCCGCGGTGAATGGGGCCATCGATCCTCGACAGGCGCTCGCCGGTCCCACCCGCCCGGGATTGGATGATCTCCGCCGCGATGGATATCGCGGTTTCCTCCGGGGTGTGCGAACCGATGTCCAGACCGATCGGCGACGCGAGCCGCCGCAACTCGTCGTCGGTGACCCCCTGCTCCCGGAGCCGGTCGATCCGGTCGCTGTGGGTCCGTCTGCTGCCCATCACACCGATGTAGGCGGCCGGCGTCCCGAGTGCGACCTGGAGCAGCGGTATGTCGAACTTCGGGTCGTGGGTGAGCACGCAGATCACCGTGCGCTCGTCGACAGTCGTCCGGGCCAGGTACCGGTGCGGCCACTCGCAGACCACTTCATGCGCTTCCGGGAACCGCCTGCGGGTGGCGAACACCGGTCTGGCGTCGCAGACGGTGACGTGGTAGCCGAGGAAGACCCCGATCCTGGCCACGGCGGAGGCGAAGTCGATCGCACCGAACACCAGCATTCTGGGGGCGGGCGTGTAGCACTGCACGAACACCGACACCTCGTCGTGGCGTCGCTCCCCGTGCAGTCCGTAGTGCCGGGTGCCGGTCTGCGCCTGGGCCAGCATGGCGCGGGCGTCCTCGGTCACCGCGTGGTCGAGGCGCTCGTCGCCGAGCGAGCCGGAGGCGCGGTCAGGCCACAGCGCGAGGTGAGCGCCGAGCCGGCCCCGGCCGTCGACCACGGTCGCCACCGCGACCGGCGCGCTGCGCTCGATCGACGCGACGACCTCCCCGAATTGCGGGAACGTCGTCCGGTCGACCGGCTCCACGAAGACGTGGATGGTTCCACCGCACGTGAGGCCAACAGCGAAGGCCTCGTCGTCGCTCACCCCGTACTTCTCGAGCGCCGGTTCGCCGCTGTCGACGGCGAGTTGGGCGGCTTCGTACACGGCGCCCTCGACGCAGCCGCCGGACACGCTCCCCACCACCTCGCCGGCGGCGGAGACGGCCATGGCCGCCCCCGGGCCGCGGGGCGCACTGCGGGAGGTATGGACCACGGTGCCGAGGGCGAACCGCTCCCCGGAGTCGTACCAGCCGGTGATGGCCTGCAGGACGTCACGCATACGTCGCTTCCTTGAAACGAGGGGCCGCCGACCGGCGGAGGGTCACTCGATCACTCCACCGTGGACCGCCTCGGAGGAGGCGATGAACTCCGACCACTCGCTCAAGAGTTGCTTGAACTCCGGTGTGGCCAGCGCCTGGCGGTACTCCTCGATCCCGACGACCTCCAGCACCTCGAGGTAGTCGTAGGAGGGGGAACCGTCGTCCAGCGTCGCGTCGAGCCTGGTGACCTCGTAGCGCTGGATCGCCGGGTGCCGGCGAGCGACGGGGTAGTCGGTGCGCCGAATCCAGCTCTCGTAGTCGGCCGGGTCGACACCTTCGCGGAGCTTGTTGAGGAAGAAGACGCGGTACGGCATGGCGGGACCTTTCTTCAGAGTCGGGGGAGCACTTCGCGGGCGGTGAGCTCGGCGACCTCGCTGGCCTGGTCCGCCGGGAACAGCCACAGCCCGATGGAGTCGGAGCCGGCGTCGAGCAGGCGGCGCAGCTTCGCAACGCACTCGTCAGGGTCGCCGGCGACCGCCAGGTCATCGATCCAGGAGTCGGGCATGTCCCGCGCGACAGCCTCGGCTCCGCCGGCCGCCAGCAGCTCCGTTAGCTCGTCCTGGATCCCGTACACCTGCGACAGGGCGCTGTTGGGCATCGCAGCGAGGTAGAAGGCGATGGATTCCCGCACCGCGGCCCTGGCGACCTTGGAGTCGGAGTGGACCGAGAAGATGGTGTAGGTCACCAGTCGGTGAGGGTCGGTGCGCTGGGCCGTTTCGGCACCTTCGGCGATCCGGGCCTTGGCCCACTCGACGTACGCCGGGCTGGCCAGGACCGACAGGATCGTGCCGTCGGCGACAGCCCCCGACACCCGCAGCCCCTTCTCGTTCACCACCCCGGTGTAGAGCGGCACGCGGGTGGTCGCCGGGTACGTCAGCTCGATGTTGTCGAACGTGAAGTGGCCCTCTTCGGTGAGCGATTTGCCGTCAAGCAGCTGCCTGACGGCGGTCACGCATTGGCGAAGGGTTTTCAACGGCGCCGGCGCCATGAGGCCCATCTGGTTCAGCCAGGCAGGCACACCGTGCCCAATGCCGCCGTAAATGCGGCCCGGAAACAGTACGTCGAGAGTGGCGAGTTCCATGGCCAGGATCGCGGGGTGCCGAGTCACTGCGGAGACGATTCCGAGACCGAGCGGCAAGTGGTCGGTCCCGGCAAGTGCCGCGGCGGCCCCAGCAATTCCACCGGAGAAGAAACAGTCCTCGGAGAACCACATTTCTCCGAAACCGAGATCCTCGGCCTGGCGGGCCATGGCCACGATGTCCTTCGCGGGCATATGGCTTCCCAGGACCAGCCCGACCGGTATGCCAGTCGGGCCGTTCATCGCACGCCCACCCGTGGGTGCCGCACCGCAGATTGCTCAAGCATCGCTCCTCCTAAGGTGAGGGGGCCGGGGACGAACGCCGAAGTGGATCAGCGGTGGTCGGGGTGACGCCCCGGCCCCATGTCCGAAAACTATGAGCCCCCGACCTGGGGGTCTTCGGTGCTTCCCACGATTCCTGGCGAGAACTTGTGCATCTCGCAAGGATGGCCCGGCGGGGCCGGAGCGGGGCATTCCACAGCCCGGCCGAAGCAGCCTCCCGCGTGATCGCGGACACGCCGCCGACGCGGTCCGAGTCGACACTCTGTGTGACGCCGCTGGTCGTCCGGCCGTGTCGGGCGGGTTGCACAATTTCCGGCTCCGTTGGTCGCACTAAGCACAATGACCCGTCGGGCGCGCCGAATCTAAGGTCAATGCAGGTCGACGGGATACGCGTTCGTCCGCGGAAAGGAAGCGACGCCGCGGACGAGGGGCGAGGCCGAGGCCTGCCGAAAACAACAATGGAGAGCCGATGCGGATTGGCATTGACGTAGGTGGAACGAATACCGACGCGGTCCTCATGGACGGCGACCGGGTGTGCGCGCAGACCAAGGTCGCAACCACCGAAGACGTAACGACAGGCATCGCCGCGGCATTGAAAGCTCTGCTGTCGGGCACGCAATACGAACCATCGGCGATCCAGGGCGTCATGATCGGCACGACGCATTTCATCAACGCGATCGTGGAAGGAAACCGTCTCGCCCCGACAGCCGCGATCCGGCTCGGGCTGCCGGCGACCGCCGCTCTGCCCCCGATGTCGAGTTGGCCCGAACGTCTGGTGCGCGCGATCGACGGCCGGGCGTACCTGTGCCACGGCGGGCACGAGATCGACGGGCGGCGGATCGCTCCACTCAGTCGCGACGAATTGGCCAGGACGGCCGAGGAGATCTCCGCGCAGGGAGTCCGCAGTATCGCGATCTCATCGGTGTACTCCCCGGTGAACGAGGAGTGCGAACGCGAGGCCGCCGAGATCCTCAAGGAACTCCTTCCCGGGGCGTCGCTGAGCCTGTCTCACGAGATCGGGCGCATGGGCCTGCTGGAGCGCGAGAACGCCACCATCATCAACGCCTGTCTGAGCGAGCTCGCCGACCACATCTGCCGCGGCTTGGCCGAGGCCGTGAGCGGCGCGGGGATCGATGCGCCCCTGTTCCTCAGCCAGAACGACGGCACGCTCATGGATGTCGACTTCGCGCGCAAGTACCCGGTTGCCACCTTCGCATCCGGACCGACGAACTCGATGCGCGGCGCGGCCTTCCTGTCCGGCCTGCGCGACTGCGCCGTGGTGGACGTCGGCGGTACCACGACGGACGTGGGCATGCTCCGCAACGGCTTCCCGCACGAAGCCTCGACCGAGGTCAGTGTGAGCGGCATCCGCACCAACTTCCGCATGCCCGACGTCCTCTCGATCGGTATCGGCGGAGGGAGCCGGGTGCGGTCCGAGCCGTTCGGCGTGGGCCCCGACAGCGTCGGCTACCGGCTGACCGAGAAGGCCCTGGTGTTCGGGGGGGACACGTTGACCACCACCGACATCGCGGTGGCCGCCGGGATCGCCGACATCGGGGACCGAAGCCTGGTCCGTCACCTCGACCGGTCGTTCATCGACGCCGTGCTGCGGCGGATCTCCGAGGACATGACCAGCGTGGTGGACCGGGTGCGTACCAGCGCCGAGGACATCGCCGTGGTCGCCGTCGGCGGCGGCAGCATCCTCGTCCCGGAGAGCCTTCCCGGCGTCGGTGAGGTGCGGCGGCCGGAGTTCTTCGCCACCGCGAACGCGATCGGCGCCGCGATCGCGCAGGTGGGGGGTGAGGTCGACCGCATGTACTCGATCCAGCCCGGCCAGCGGGACTCCGTGCTCGAGGAGGCCAAGCAGGAGGCCGTCGACAAGGCAGTGTCGGCCGGTGCGAGCCGCTCGTCGGTGCAGATCGTGGATGTCGACGAAGTGCCGCTGGCCTACCTGCCGGGTAACGCCACACGGATCCGGGTCAAGGCAGTCGGAGATCTCGTCCTCGCCCGGTGAGGCGGTGCGGTGTCGGGCGATCGAAAGGACAAAGGGAACATGGCGTACACGCTTGAGCTTGACGACTTGGAAGACCTGGCGCGGGGCGCCGCCTTGCTCGGGACCGGTGGCGGCGGAGATCCCTACATCGGGACGCTGCTGGTGGGCGAGGAACTCCGACGCGGCCGCACGATCCGGCTGGTCGAGCCGGACGAGGTCGACGACGAGGCGCTCGTCATCGCCAGCGCGTTCATGGGCGCGCCGACCGTCGTCATCGAAAAAATTCCGGGCGGAGACGAGCCGGTGACGGCTCTGCGTCGGCTGGAACAGCATCTCGGCAGGAAGGCCGGCGCCATCATCCCGATGGAGTGCGGCGGCTTGAACTCGATGGTTCCGCTGCTGGTCGCGGCACGAACCGGGTTGCCGATCGTCGACGGCGACGGGATGGGACGCGCCTTCCCCGAGCTGCAGATGGAGACCTTCGGGGTGTACGGAGTCGCCGGCTCACCGATGGCGATCTGCGACGAGCGCCAGAACGTGACGATCATCGACACCGGCGACGACAACCGCAGCATGGAGTGGTTCGCGCGCGGAGTGACGATCCGGATGGGGGGCGTCTCCTACATCGCCGAATACCCCATGAGCGGCGCCGATGTGAAACGCACCGCGATCCCCGGGACCATGACGCTGGCCCTTGGCCTCGGTCGGGTGATCCGGGAAGCCAGGGAGAGCCAGCGGGATCCGTTCCAGGCGTTGATCGAGTACCTGTCCGGCACCATCTACGAGCACGCACGCGTCCTGCTCGAGGGCAAGGTCACCGACATCGAGCGCCGCAGTGCCGACGGTTTCGTCCGCGGTACCGCGACCATCGCGACCTTCGACGGTGCGACCGAGGTGGAGCTCGTCTTCCAGAACGAGCACCTGGTGGCCCGTAGCGACGGACGGCTGCTCGCGATCGTCCCGGATCTGATCTCGGTGCTCGACGCCGAGACCGCGACGCCCATCACCACCGAGGCACTGCGCTACGGACAGCGCGTGCGGGTGCTCGCCATCTCCACGCCGGAGATCATGCGCACCCCCGAGGCGCTGGACGTCTTCGGTCCGCGAGCCTTCGGCCTGGACTACGACTGGACGCCGGTCGAGAAGCTCGCACCGCTGTGACCCGAATCCTTCACCCCCAGGAGCACCCATGCAGTCGCAGACTTACTCCATCGGCGTGATCGGTGGCACGGGCCCACAGGGCAAGGGCCTGGCGTACCGGTTCGCTCGCGCCGGACACCGGGTCTTCCTCGGATCCCGCTCGCCCGAACGGGCGCGTGAGGCCGCGCGGGAGCTGGGCGCCAGACTTCCCGCAGCAGCCCGGGCCGTCAGCGGGACATCCAACGCGACGGCCGCTTCTGTCAACGATGTCGTCCTGCTGGCCGTTCCGTGGAACGGCCACGCCGAGCTCGTGGCTGGCCTGTGCGACGAGCTGGCCGGCAAGATCGTGATCAGCTGCGTCAATCCGCTGGGGTTCGACAAGCGCGGCCCTTACGGCCTGCCGGTGAGCGAGGGCAGCGCCGCCGAACAGGCCGCCCGGTTGCTGCCGGGCAGCCGCGTGGTCGGGGCCTTCCACCACGTGTCCGCGGTGAGTCTGCTCGGTGATGCCGAGTGTCTCGACGCGGAGGACGTCCTCGTCTGCGGCGACGACGCGGCCGCGAAGGGAGTCGTGCAGGAACTCGTGTGTTCGGTCACCGGCCGGACCGGAGTGGATGCCGGGGCGTTGCGTCTGGCCCGTCAGCTCGAACCACTGACGGCGGTGCTCATCTCGATCAACAAGAAGTACAAGACGCACTCCGGCGTCGCTGTCACCGGCCTGACCAGAAGTCACTGACTAGGAGGTGCACATGTCTCTCATCCTCAAGCCTGGCACAGCCTGGACGGATGCCTACGCGCGCTGCGTGGCCGTCGCGCCGGAGGCCTTCCACGACGACCGCGTGCTCAACCTGTGGGGCGGCCAGTGGCGCCGCGACGGTGCCCCGATCCCGGCTACCTCCGCGCTCGACGGCACCGAGATCGCCGGTCCGCCGTTTCTGAGCCTCGAGGAGGCCTCCGCCGCGGTCGCCGCCGCCGCGCAGGCGCACCGCGAGTGGCGTCAGGTTCCGCGCGCGGAGCGCAAGGCCAAGGTCACGGCCGCGCTGGACGCGCTGGAGGCCCACCGGGACCTGCTGTCCCTGCTGCTGGTGTGGGAGATCGGCAAGCCGTGGCGCCTGGCGACCAATGACGTGGACCGCTGCATCGAGGGAGTGCGGTGGTACGTCGAGGAAATCGACCGGATGCTCGGCGACCGCACGCCTCTGGCGGGCCCGGTCAGCAACATCGCGAGCTGGAACTACCCGATGAGCGTGCTGATGCACGCCATGCTCGTCCAGTTGCTCGCCGGCAACGCCGTGATCGCGAAGACGCCGACCGACGGCGGGCTGGCCTGCCTGACGTTGGCCTGTGCGCTCGCGGCACGCGAGGGCCTGCCCATCACGCTGGTCAGCGGTTCCGGCAGGACACTGTCCCCGGCCTTGGTGGCGGCGCCGGAGATCGGCTGCGTCTCGTTCGTCGGCGGCCGGGCGGCCGGCAGCCAGGTCGAAAGCCTCGTCGACCAGGGCAAGCGGCACATCCTGGAGCAGGAAGGCCTGAACTGCTGGGGGGTGTGGGAGTTCAGCGACTGGAAGACACTCGCCGGCCACCTGGGCAAGAGCTTCGACTACGCCAAGCAGCGGTGCACCGCCTACCCCCGCTATGTGGTGCAGCGCTCGCTGTTCGACGAGTTCCTCGCCGCCTACCTGCCCGTGCTGGATCAGGTCCGGTTCGGTCACCCGCTCGCGGTCGCCTCGCCCGACGATGCGCTGCCCGATCTCGACTACGGGCCACTGATCAACGCCGCCAAGGTCAAAGAGCTGAACGACGCCGTGGGGGAGACCCTCGACCGGGGCGGTGTACCCCTGTACCGGGGAGAGGTCGGCCGTGGCCGCTTCATCGACGGCCAGGACACCTCCGCGTACCTGGCACCGGCCGCGATCCTGAGCCCCCCGAGCTCGTCCGCGCTCTTTCACGCCGAACCGTTCGGCCCCGTCGACACCGTCGTGCTCGTCGACACCGAGGCTGAGCTGCTCGCCGCGATGAACGCCAGCAACGGAGCGCTGGTCGCGTCGCTCGCCTGCGACGACGAGACGACGGCCCAGCGGCTGGGCAGGCAGCTGCAGGCGTTCAAGGTGGGCATCAACAAGCCGCGGTCCCGCGGCGACCGCGAGGAGGTCTTCGGTGGCAACGGAGCCTCGTGGCGCGGCGCATTCGTGGGAGGTGAGCTGCTCGTACGCGCGGTGACCGACGGTGCGCCCGAGGATCCCCTGCACGGCAACTTCCCGTCCTACACCCTGCATCCCGCAACCTGAGACGAGGCACCGCATGGGCCGGATTACCGAGCAGACACCGATGCTCATCGACACCTACGGCCGGGTGGCTACCGACCTTCGGGTATCGCTGACAGATCGGTGCAACCTGCGCTGTACGTACTGCATGCCTGCCGAGGGTTTGGACTGGCTTCCCAAACCCGAGCTGCTGGCCGCGGACGAGATCTTCCGACTGATCCGCATCGCGGTGACGCGGCTCGGCGTCCAGGAGGTCCGCTTCACCGGCGGCGAGCCACTGCTGCGGCGCGACCTGCTCGATGTGGTTGGCCGGGTCGCCACGCTTCAGCCGCGGCCCCAGATGTCGTTGACCACCAACGGCATCGGCCTGGCCCGCCTCGCCCTGCCGCTGCGCAAGGCGGGCCTCGACCGTGTCAACGTCTCCCTGGACACGTTGGTGCCCGAGAGGTTCCGCAAGCTCGCGCGGCGGGACCGACTTGCCGACGTGGTCGCGGGACTCGCGGCGGCTGATGCCGCGGGCCTGCGGCCGGTCAAGGTGAACGCGGTGCTCATGCGCGGCGTCAACGACGACGAGGCGCCCCAGCTGCTGCGCTGGTGTCTGGAGCGCGGTTACGAGCTCCGCTTCATCGAGCAGATGCCGCTGGACGCCCAGCACGTTTGGAGCCGTGACGGCATGGTGACCGCCGCGGAGATCCTGGACTCGCTGTCGGCGGTGTTCGACCTGGCCCCGCAGGACGAAGGGATTCGTGGCAGCGCCCCGGCGGAGACGTGGCTGGTGGACAGTGGTCCGGGGCGGGTCGGCGTGATTGCCAGCGTGACCCAGCCGTTCTGCGGCTTCTGCGACCGGACCCGGCTCACCGCGGATGGTCAGATCCGCAACTGCCTGTTCGCGCGGGAGGAGTCCGATCTGCGCACCCCGCTGCGCGCCGGAGCCACCGATGAGGAGCTCGCCGAGCGGTGGAGAGCCGCGATGTGGTCGAAGAAGGCGGGTGCGGGCATCGATGACCTGGGATTCCTGCAGCCGTCCAGGCCGATGTCCGCCATCGGGGGCTGAGAGCTCCTCCGGGGAGAGAAAGAGGACCTCCATGCAGATCCGCGTGCTGTACTTCGGTGCGCTGCGCGAACGGTTCGTCGGTGCCCACGAGGAGAAGGTCACCGTCGCCGACGGTACGACACTCGGCGGGCTCATCGACCAGTTGTGCCGCACGTACCCTGGCCTGGCGGGTGTCCGCCGCCATGTCAAAGCGGCCGTGAACGAGGACTTCGCATCCCCGGAGCAGCCCTTGGCCGATGGTGACGTCGTAGCCATGATCCCCCCGGTGGCCGGTGGTGCCGAGCCCTACTGCCGTCTCACCGAACAGCCCCTCAGCGTGGACGAAGTCCTAGCCGCTGTCACAGGGCCGGGGCAGGGGGGCACCGTTGTATTCGTCGGCACCGTACGCGACCACAACCACGGCAAGCAGGTGACGCGCCTGGAATACGAGGCCTACCCCGGCATGGTCCTCAAGACCCTGGCCGACATCATCCACCGGTGCCAGTCCATCGCGACCGGTGTCCGCGTCGCGGTCGCCCATCGCACCGGCCCACTCGAGATCGGCGACGCGGCCGTGGTCATCGCCGTGTCCGCCCCGCACCGGGCGGAAGCGTTCGAGGCGGCCCGGATGTGTATCGAGTTGCTCAAGGAAGAAGTGCCGATCTGGAAGAAGGAGATCTCTCCTGACGGCGCCGAGTGGATCGGCATGGGTCCATGAGCCCGGGGTTCGGACCCCTCACGTGGACGACGCTGCGTCTGCGTTCTCGCCATGTCCGCCAGTCCGCTCGGAGCGGCAACGGACGCCGCTTGGCTCGAGACTCCAAAAAACATAACACCGCGAGGTGATTTGGTGAGTACGACCAGGAACAGTTGCGAGGTACTACCGGCCACGGGGGCGAGATCGACGAGCTGCGGCGCGCGTCCATCCTGTGCTGCTACCCACCACAGAGCTTCATGCAGTGGTTGCGTGATTCGGGCTCGATGGGCAGGAATCCGCGAGTCGTTGCGGCCGGTGCGGCTGGACCCGCCCGGCCAACGCCCCCGGTGGGTGTGCGCCATCCGGGCCGGCATCGACCTACTCGGCTATGTGTGAGCGCGCGGCTCCAACGGTGGTTGAGCACGGATGAGGGGTGCCGGGTGGCGTGCAGGAGCACGCCACCCGGCACGGCACCACGGACAAGTGCGCCGACCGTCGCTCGCTTGATCGGCCGCCCGTACTGAGAGGAGCTCTCAGACGAGCCCGCGAGCTCGGCAGGCGAGCTGGAGAAGCAGCCAGTCGTCCGGATTGTCCGGATCGACATCGAGCTCGGAGAAGATCCGGTCGATGCGGTAGGCAACCGAGTTGCGGTGGAGGTGCAGCGACGCCGCCGTCTTGGACAGCGAGCCGTGGTTGTCGAGGTAGACCTGCAGCGTCCTGATCGCCTCCTCGGCTTTGCCGCCGCCCATTCGGTCGAGCGGTGCGAGTACCGTGGCGATGGCCTTGCGCGCGGTGTGCGAGGCGTACCACTCCACGAGTGTGCGCCGCAGGCCCAGGTTGTCGAAGGCGGTGGCGACGTTGGGTCGGTTGCGGGTCCGGGACGCAGCCACGGCCGCCCTGGCCTCGGCGGCGGAGTTGATCAGACCGAGCGAACCTGAGTGCGCGGTGCCGACGCCGCAGTACAGCACCGCCTCGGGGATCCGGAGCATGGCCTCCTGCAACGCCCGGTTCGCCGACTTCGTGGCCTGGGCCCCCGCGGAGGGCCCAGGATCGTTTCTCCACATGCGGATGACCAGCAGCGAGCGTTCGGTCCAGGCCAGGTGCCAGGTGCCGCCGGTGGACCGGACGGCGTCCAGGACCGTCCGGCCCAGCAGTTGACGCGCCTCGAACCCGGCGACTTCCTCCCGCCACAGCTCCTCGGCGTTGTCGTGCTCGATCCGCACCACGACGTGCAAGCCGTCGATCGGCAGGCCCATGGCCCGGGCTCGCCGCAGCAGCTCCGAGCGGCCTTGCTCCGAACTGTCCAAGATCTCGGACAACAGCTCGGCACGGGACCGGATCGGCAGCTCCTCGGCGCGGCGGGCAGCGTCCGCCGCGAGCGCGAGCGTGTCCGCGAGCAGCCTGCCGACCAGCAGAAGCTCGGGGCGGGACCGGGCCGAGGCGTCTCGGACGACGACCCACCGGTCCGGTTCGCCGTCCAGCTCGACCGGGAACGTGAGGTCGCCGTCGGGTTCCGCTATGACGGCTATGTCCGCAGATGCCGCTTTGGCGGCATTTTCGACCATCGCCGCGGGGTCCAGGGCCTTGGCGGTGATCTGCTGGAAGGCCTCGACCGCCCGGCGCAGCGCCAGCTCCGCCGATCCGCGCATGCCGGAGTCGAGAGCGGTGACGAGGTCCGCCAGGTTGACCGGTTCGGTCTGGCGAAATATGGCGATCCCGAACCGGCGCGCCGTTTCCACCGAGGTAGAGGTCAGCGGGGGTGTATTGGGCTCAGCGAGGACGAGAGCGGCCACGCCTCGAGCCACAGCCAGACGCAACGCGATGTCGAACTGGTAGCCGTCCACGGCCGCGCAGACGTGTGAGCCGAGGACCGCGACGGACTTCGCCGGAGCGTTTTGCAGGTCCAACAGTCGCTCGGCCACAAAGACGCAGTCGGCAACCGCAACGTCGCTGCCGCCGACCAGGCACTCAAGCCGCAGTCCGGGCGTGTCCTTCAGGTCGGCGAGCACGGTCAGCAACCTCCCTCGGTGAAGTGCACGAAAACATAGAAGCCTTTTGTGTCAAACGTCAATGAACCCCAGGACGTGGGAGCCCTAGGTTCGGTGCTGTGCTGTTGGACACGGCAAACATCGAGGCGTTCGCGCTGGGCTGCGCGATCCTGAGCGCCGGCGGCGGCGGAGACACCGCCATCGGGCTCGTCATGGCACGCCACGCCATCGCCGAGAGCGGCCCGGTCGAGATCGTCGATCCCGACGCCCTTGATCCCGAGACCCTGATCATGCCCTGCGGTCTGATCGGCTCGCCCACGGTCGCTCAGGAGCGGGTGTGGAACGGCCAAGAGGGCGCGCAACTGGTGCGTGCCGTCGAAGGGTGCACCCACTCCTCGGTCCGCGCGATGATGTGCTACGAGATCGCGGGGGTGAACGGCCTGCTGCCGGTGATGTGGGCGTCCCGGCTGGGCAAGCCACTGCTCGACGCTGACGGCATGGGACGGGCGTTCCCCGAAATGCAGCAGCAGGCGATGCATCTTGCCGGCATCGCCGCGAGTCCGGTCGTGCTGACCGATGGCCGGGACAACGTCATCGTCGTCAACGCGGCCGGGAACCTGGACGCCGAACGCATCGCCCGCAGCTGCACCGCCACGTTCGGTGGTACCTGCGCCGGAGCGCTGTACCCGATGACCGCCCGCTCCGCGGCGGCGGCCACGATCCGCGGGTCGGTCTCCAGGGCGCTCCGGATCGGCGAAATGATGAGAACCCGCCATGGCGGATGGCCCGCTGCCCTCGCCGACGAGACCGCCGGCCGTGTCCTCATCGAGGGACGGGTCACCGAGATCCAGCGGCGGACAGGAGCCGGGTTCAGCCACGGTCACGCTGTCGTCGACGGCGCAGGCGCCAGCGCGGGACGGCGACTCCGCCTGGAGCTGCAGAACGAGGTGCTGGTCGCTCTCGAGGACGGCGAGGTGCTCGTCACGGTCCCGGACATCATCGCCGTGCTCACGCTCGCGGAGGGGCGGCCGGTGGGTACCGAGCGGTTGCACTACGGGCAGCGGGTCGGTGTCGTCGTCATCCCCGGACCCGGCGTGTGGCGAACCGAAGAGGGCCTGCGGGTGGTCGGCCCGAGGTCGTTCGGATACGACGTGGACTACGTGCGGGGGGCAACCGGTGACGGCAACTGAAGAGCTGCGACTCGGTATCGACGTGGGCGGCACCAACACCGACGCCGCGGTCGTCGACTCCGCGGGAACGCTGGTCGCCAAGGCCAAGGTTCCGACCACGGACGACTTGAGCGTCGGTGTCGAGCAGGGGATCGCACGGCTGCTCGCCGATCCGGCCGTCGACCCTGCGCGGGTCCGCTGCGCCACGCTGGGCGCCAGGCGCGCGACGAACGCGATCCGGACCGCGTCGGGCCTGCGCCATGTCGCCGTCTTGCGCATCGGCGCCCCGCTTACTTCCGCGATACCGCCGATGGTGGCGTGGCCGCCCGAGCTACGCCGCGCCGTTCACGCCGGCAGCGCGACCGTCGCCGGGGGATGCGAGTTCGACGGCAAACCGATCGCGGCGCTCGACGAGGCGGCGATCGTCGCGTTCGCGTCCGAGGTCGGCACGCGTGCTGCAGCCGTCGCCATCACGGCCGTGTTCTCCCTGGTGAACCCGGCGGACGAGCTGCGGGCCGCCGAGATCATGCGGCGAGAACTGGGCGAGATCCCCATCTCGATGAGCCACGAGATCGGCGTCATGGGGCTGGTGGAGCGGGAGAACGCCACAATTCTCAACGCTGCTCTCTCCGGCGTCGCGGCCGGCGTCGGACGGTCGTTCCACACCGCGGTCGAGCGAAACGGGCTCGACGCCGAGTGCTACATCACCCAGAACGACGGCACTCTCATGGCGCTGGACTACTCGATGCGGTTCCCGGTGCTGACCATCGGCAGCGGCCCGGCGAACAGTATGCGTGGCGGTGCACACAGCAGCGGAGTCACCGACGCCATCGTCGCCGACATCGGTGGCGCCACGACCGCGGTCGGACGGCTCGTCAACGGCTTTCCCTGGGAGTCGCTGCCGCCCAATTCGATAGGCGGCGTCGACACCAACTTCCGGCTGCCGGACGTGCTCAGCATCCCGATCGGCGGTGGCTCCGTCGTGCTGGGCCCGGCTGAGCAGTGGGCGAACGGCCAACTGAACGTCGGCAGCTCGCTGGTTGATGAAGCGCTCTGCTTCGGCGGACCGACACCCACTATCACCGATGCGGCCGTCGCCGCCGGGCGGGCCGCGATCGCCACCTGCCCCGTTCCGGCCAAGTGGCACACCAGGCTGGCGCAGCACTTGGCGCTGTGCGACGGGTTGCTCGCCGAGGCCGTCGACCGGGTCCGGCTGGGGGCCGACGATCTCCCGCTGGTCGTGGTCGGCGGGGGCGGCCACATCGCACCGGACCACTTCTCCGGTGTCCGTGAGGTCATCCGGCCACCGCACTTCGAGGTCGCCAACGCGCTCGGCGCCGCCATCGCTCCCGTCAGCGGGCACGCGGAACGGATCTGCGCGAGCCGCCCCGACCAGCTCCGGGCGGCCGTGGACGAGGTCTCGGCCGACGCCGTCGGGCGGGCCATCCAAGCCGGCGCCGACCCGACACGCGTACGAGTTGTCGATGTCGAGGAAGTGCCGCTGACCTACCTCCGTGAGCCCGCGGTCCGGATCAAGGTTCGGGCAGTCGGTCCTCCCGTGACTTTCAACCAGCAGTACCCAGAACCGCAAAAACGAGCCAGGAGGCACTCGGCATGACCTCGCTCATAGGTCAGGCGTTCGTCCGAAAGGACGGGCTGGAGAAAGTGACCGGTCAAGCCCGGTATACCGCTGACTTGGCGTTCACCGGACTGCTGCATGCCAAGTTCTTGTACGCCGAGCGGTCACACGCCCGGATCGTGGACATCGACACCTCCGCGGCGCGTGCCATGCGGGGTGTGCATGCCGTGCTCACCCAGGCCGATGTCCCGATGGTGCGGTACGGCATGTTCGTCAAGGACCGGACGCTGTTCGCCCACGAAGTGGTCCGTTTCGAGGGCGAGATCGTGGCCGCCGTCGCGGCGGAGACCCCCGAGCAGGCCGAGGCGGCCTGCGCCGCGATCCGCGTGGTCTATGAGGACCTCGACCCGATCCTCGACGTCAACGAGGCGCTGGGGAACTCCTCGCCGCTGGTGCATCCGGACTGGAAGAGCTACCAGGCGCAAAACGGCGTGGACCGGGGCCCGAACGACTGCGGCCACATGACTTCGGTCAAGGGGGATGTCGATGCGGGCTTCGCCGAGGCGGACCACGTTCTCACCGAGACCTACGACAGTGACATGGTGCACGCCGTCCCGATCGAGCCGCACGCCGTCGTAGCGCAGTGGCAAGGGGACAAGGTCACCATCTGGAGCACAAGCCAGGTGCCGTTCCCGGCCCGCGCCGGCGTGGCGGAGACCCTGCAGATCCCGCAGAGCAACGTGCGGCTCGTGGTTCCGCACCTCGGCGGCGGGTTCGGCGGGAAGTGCGACTTCCACTTCGAAGCCCATGTGGCACTGCTCGCCAGGCAGGCCCGGCGACCGGTACGGCTCGTCTTCACGCGCCGCGAGGAGTTCGTCGCCACGGACAAGGTGCGGCACGCGGTGAAGATCGAGCTGACCACCGGGGTCAAGGTGGACGGAACCATCACCGCGCGGCGAGCCCGGATGCTGCTGAACTCCGGCGCCTACTGCGGGGACGCACTGTTCGCGACGGAAATCGGCCTGATGATGGTGGCCGGGCCCTACCGAGTACCGAACCTGCACGCCGAGGTACACACCGTCTACACCAACCGCACCCCGGCCGGCAGCGTCCGCGCCCCCGGCGGGCCGCAGACCTGCTGGGCGGTGGAGCAGCACACCGACGAACTCGCCAAACTCGTGGGGCTGGATCCGTTCGAGTTCCGCCGCCGCAACCTCGTCCGGGCCGGCGACACCGGTCAGACCGGCCAGCGGTTCATCAGCTCGAGTGCGGCAGAGTGCCTGCAGCGCGCGGCGGAGATCGCCGGGTGGCCCGGCAAGGACCTCGCTCCCGGGGAGGCCCTGGGGATCGCGGTTGGCTGGTGGTTCAGCCTGCCCGCCAGCTCCGGTGCCTACGTGAAGCTCAACGCCGATGGAACGGGCACGATCGTCACCGGAGCGCAGGAGAACGGCAGCGGCTCGGTGATGGGCCTGGCCGCGCTCGCCGCCGAAGAACTCGGTATGCGGCCCGAGCAGTTCTCCATCGTCTACCAGGACACCGAGGCCGGGCCGTTCGACCTGGGTAGCGCCGGCAGCCAGACCACGTTCAACAATGGGCGGGCGGTGATCGAGGCCGCCGGAGAGGTCCGCACAAAGCTCCTGCGCAAGGCGGCCGAGATGCTGGAGGTCGCCGAGGAGGACCTGGAGCTCGTGGACGGGGCCGCCCGCGTCCGCGGCGTTCCGTCCACAGCGCTGCCGATCGCGAGCGTTGCGGCGGCGTCGCAGACGTCGTCCCTGCTGATCGGCAGCGGCTCGGGCATTCCGCCGGCACTGCCCGAGCACGACCTGAGCGGTTGTGGGGGCCGGCTCGGGTACTCCGCCTTCCTCGCGCCCTCCTTCTTCTGCCACATCGCCAGGGTCCGCGTCGACCCGGACACCGGCACCGTCTCGGTGCCCGAAGTCACCGCCGTGCACGAGTTCGGCCGCGTCCTCAATCCGCTCGGCGCTCAGGGCCAGGTCGAGGGCGGGGTCATCCAGTCCATCGGCATGGCGGTGCTGGAGGGCAGCCAGTACGACGGCGGGCGCCAGCTCAACCCCGGTCTGCTCGGCTACAAGCTGATCACCGCCGCTGACGCTCCCCGAGTCAACGTCGAGTTGCTGGAGGACCAGGTCGACCATGGGGGACCGCACGGTGCGAAGGCGGTGGGCGAACCTCCGGTCGTCGGCACCGCCGCGGCGATCGGCAACGCGATCGCGGCAGCCGCCGGCACCCGGGTCCGCGCCCTGCCCATGACGGCTGAACGAGTGTGGACGGCACTTCACGAGCACGAAGGAGAGCTGGCATGAGCCGCTATTTCGCACCCACCACCGCAGCGGGGGCCGCCGCGCTGCTGGGTGAGTACGAGGGCGCGCGCGTGGTCGCGGGAGGGACCGACCTGGTCGTGGCCGCCAGAGGCGGCAAACACCCGATGCCCGAGGTGCTGATCGCCATCCACGGCGCGACCGACCTGGCTTCCCAGGCGGAGAGCGAAGACGGGTTGCGCCTGGGAGCACTGACGTCGCATGCATGGATCGAACGATCGCCTCTGATCGGTTCCAACTGGTCCGCGCTGGCCGACGCTTCCGCCCTGGTCGGCTCACCTGCCACCAGGAACAGCGGCACACTGGGCGGCAACCTGATGAACGCCTCGCCCGCCATGGATACCGGCGCGCCGCTCCTGGTCTTCGAGGCCGGTGTCGAACTGCTGAGCCTTCGCGGGACCCGCACCGTGCCGGTCGCGGATCTGCTGGCCGGACCCGGCCGCACCACGGCCGAGCCCGACGAACTGCTCACCTCCGTGCGCCTGCCGGATCTGCCCCCCGCGACGGGGAGCGCGTATGTCCGTCTGGAGCACCGGCGCGCGATGGAGATCGCGGTCGTCGGCGCGGCCGCACTGGTCACACTCGGGGACGACGGCCGGGTGGCCGACTCCCGGATCGCACTGAGCGCGGCAGCACCCACGTGCGTGCGGGCACGGAAGGCCGAAAACCTCCTGCGCGGACTCCAACCGGACGGCGCGTCCTTCCGCGACGCGGCGGCGCTCGCGACCGAGGCCGTGCAGCCCATCACCGATGTCCGGGCGAGCGCCCGGTACCGCCGAGCGATGATCTCGGTCGTCGTGAGCCGGGCGCTGGCGGCCGCCGCCGCGCGCGCCGCGGGAACCGACATCGCCGTTCCCGCCAACCGCAATCTGCCCACGGTCACCGCCGGGAGTACAGGATGAAGTATCCGCTGAACGTAAGGGTCAACGGCGTCGAAACGTCCGTGGATGTCGAGCCACACCGATCGCTGCTGAACATGCTGCGGGAGGACATCGGTCTGACCGGGCCGAAGGAGGGGTGTGACGACTCCGAATGCGGCGCGTGCATGGTGCTTGTGGACGGGCGGCCGGTGAACTCCTGCTCCTACCTTGCCCTGCAGACCGATGGGCGGGAGGTCACGACCATCGAAGGTGTGTCGGAACCCTCCTGCCCGCACCCGATCCAGCAGGCGCTACTGGACGAAGGCGGTGTGCAGTGCGGCTTCTGCACACCGGGCATCGTGATATCAGCCAAGGCCCTGCTGGACGCCAACCCGTCGCCCGACGAGGACGAGGTCCGGCTGGCGCTGGGCGGGAACCTGTGCCGCTGCACGGGCTATCAGAAGATCGTCCGGGCGGTACTGCGGGCGACCGAGCAACTGCCGGACCGGGCCGGCACGACCGGATAGCTGGGGCAGGCCGCAGCAAGCCGGAGCGAAGTCCCCCGAGATAGTGCGCTCGGGGGACTTCGTTTTGCCGCCGCGTGCGGCGACAGGGACGCCGCTCACGCTCGGCGGACGAATTCCTTGTGCACATCAGACAAGTGACCTTCCCAGCTTCGGCCGAACGCCCGAAGATGCAGTGTGGCCGGGCCACTAATCTCCCAGGTCATCAGCTCATTCCGGTCGGGCAACTCCCGTTTCCGTGATGAACACGAGCTTGCCTGAATGCTTCCGAATCCGAGCGCTCGCGACCTGGGAGACCACCACCCATGAAGCCACCTCCGTTCACGTACCACGCCTGCCGAACGATCGATGAGGCAGTCGGCATCCTCGATTCCGACCCGGACGGCTCGAAGGTGCTGGCTGGAGGCCAGAGCCTCGTTCCCGTGCTGAATCTCCGGCTGGCCGCTCCTGACAACCTCGTGGACATCAACTCCATCGAGGGCCTGGACTACATCCGTGTCCAACCGGATCACATGGCGATCGGCGCGGGGACACGGCAGTTCGCCGTGGAGCGCTCCGACCAACTCCACTCGGTGCTGCCTGTGGTGCGGGAGGCACTTTCCCATGTCGGCCACTCGCAAATTCGCAACCGCGGCACGGTCGTCGGAAGCATCTGCCACGCGGACCCCGCCGCCGAAATGCCGGCGGTGTTCCTGACCGTCGGCGGCGAGGTGAGCGCCCGCAGTGCCTCGGGAACGCGCACCATCGCCTCGGACGACTTCTTCGAGTCGTATCTCACCACCGCGCTCGAACCCAACGAGATCGTCACGGAGGTGAAGTTCGACGTACCGAGCGGGCGGACCGGGTGGTACTTCGAGGAAGTGACCCGCCGTCATGGCGACTTTGCCATTCTCGGTGTGGTGGCGCTCGTCTCGCTCGAAGGTGACACCGTCAGCAGGGCGCGGATCACCATTTTCGGCGGGGCTGCCACCCCCCTCCGGATGACCGCCGTCGAGCAGCTGATCACTGGCGTGAAGGCCAGCGACATCGACGGTGACCTGCTGGAACGTGCGGTGAGCGAAGCCTCCGCCGCGGTGCGGCCGACCGACGACATCCACGCCAGCGCGGACTACCGCCGGTATGTCGCGGGACTGCTGACGAAGCGGGCCATCACCCGGTCACTGGAGCGTGCGGGATCTTCCGCATGACCACACTGCGCAACGCGCAAAGCCCGCTCGTGCTGTCCGACCAAGGCGAAGGAGATTCATCATGACGACGAGCTCGAAGCACATCATGGAGCTGAACGTCAACGGCATTCCCCATCAGGTGCTGGCCGAGCCGCGGAGGACGCTCGCTGACGTTCTTCGTGACGACCTCGGCCTCACCGGCACCAAACTCGGGTGCGAACACGGCGTCTGCGGAGCGTGCACCATATTGGTCGACGGCCGTGCCGTCCGGGCCTGCCTGATGTTCGCCGTCCAGGCCCAGGGATCGGAAATCACCACCGTCGAGGGACTCGCCTCGGACGGCAAACTCGACCACATCCAGCAGGCTTTCGCCGACAACCACGGCTTGCAGTGCGGATACTGCACGCCCGGGATGCTGATGACGGCTCACGCTTTCCTCGCCGAGAACCCGGAGCCCACGCGGGAGCAGATCTGCGAGGGGATGAACGGGAACCTCTGCCGGTGCACCGGCTACCAGAACATCATCAAGTCGACCGCGGCCGCTGCCGCCGCCGCGAAGACGGCGAAGTCGGCCTCGTGATCGCAATTCTCCCGGTGCAGAGCAGGGCCATGGCGACACATTCCGGCGAGAGGAAGAGCTCACATGTCTGAAACGTTGGACCTGAGGGAACTCGCGATCCAGAAATGGGGAAGCGACAACCGCGCGATCCGCAAGGGAAAGTGGATCGGGAAGCCAGCCAAGCGCCTCGAGGACCCGCGGTACCTGACGGGGTCGGCCCGCTATGTGGCGGATCTTGAACTGCCCCAGATGCTGCACGCGGTGTACGTCCGCTCCCCCCTCCCGCACGCCCGTATCGTCTCCATCGACAAGTCCGTGCTGCCGGGGCTCGGCAAGACCGTGTTCGCGTTCACGGGCGAGGACCTGCGTGACGTGCCGCCGCTGATCGACCACGTCGCGCTCGACAACCTCCTGAGGACGCCCCAGCCGGTCATCGCGATCGACAAGGTCCGTTTCGTCGGGGACGCTGTGGCGATCGTCCTCGCAGCGGACCGCTACGCAGCCGAAGACGCGGCCGAGGCACTCGGTGCTGTCGTCGAGTACGAGGAGCTGCCACCGGTACCGCATGTGGCGGCTTCCGGCGCGGCGGACGCCGCGCTGCTGTTCGAGGAACTCGGCACGAACGAGATCTACCGCGAGGCGGAAACGCATGGCGATGTCGACGAGGCGTTCGCCAGGGCCGACCGCGTGTTCAGCAGCCGGTTCGACCACAACCGCTACATGGCGGCACCCATGGAGACCAGGGGCGTGCTGGCCAACTTCGACCGGGCCGACCAGCAGCTGACCGTCTGGTCGTCGACCCAGATGCCGCACTTCCTGCGCTCGGTGATCGCCGGCCAGCTCAGCCTGCCCGAGAACAAGGTCCGGGTGATCGCACCCGAGGTCGGCGGCGGATTCGGCCAGAAGATGTGCACGGTGCCCGAAGAGATCGCCATTCCCTACATCGCGACCCAGCTCGGGCGTCCGGTCAAGTGGATCGAGGACAGGCACGAGCACCTGATCGCGGCCACCCATTCCAAGCAGCAGTCGATCAACCTCGAAGTCGCCGTCACCAACGACGGCAAGGTGCTCGGTGTCCGCGGAGAGTTCGTCGGTGACGGCGGAGGCTACTCGTTCAACACCGAGAGCGCGCTGATCGAGCCGGCGCTGGCCGCCAAGTCGCTGCCCGGCCCCTACCGGATCGAAAACTACCGGGAGGAGGTCGGCGCCTTCCTGACCAACAAGAGCCCCGTCGCTGCGTACCGCGGAGTGGGCTGGACCGCCGCCAACACGGCGCGGGAGATCATCATCGACGAGATCGCGCGCGGCCTCGACATCGACCCGGCGGAGTTCCGCCGTCGCAACATGCTGCGCTCCGATGAGCTTCCGTACCTCTCGTGCACCGGTCAGGTCTACGACAGCGGCAGCTACCTGGAGTCTCTTGACAAGGCGCTCGAGGCCGTCGACTACACGGCGTTCCGCCAGAGGCAGGAGGAGTTGCGCAAGCAGGGCCGCTACATCGGTCTGGGCATCAGCTCCTACGTGGAGCAGACCGCGTGGGGCAGCGAATCCTCGGCCCAGGCCGGAACGCCGCTGCCGTCACACGACAACGCCACCGTCACCGTCGATCCGTCGGGCAAGGTGACCGTCGCGGTCAGCGTGTCCAGCCACGGCCAGGGACACGAGACCTCACTCGCCCAGATCGCCGCCGACGGCCTCGGGGTGGACATCGAGGACGTCGTGGTCCTGCACGGCGACACCTCCAACACGCCGTACGGGCTCGGCACCTACGCCAGCCGCAGCGCCGTCATCGGCGGTGCCACCGTGTCCAGGGCCGCTGCGGACGTCCGCGAGCAGATCCTGCAGGTGGCCGGCAAGATGCTCGAGGCCACCCCCGAGGACCTGGTGATCGAGGACGGGAAGGTCTCCGTCGCGGGCTCCCCGTCGCGGTTCAAGACCTTGGCCGACGTGGCCTACGCGGCGCACTGGGACTCGGACGTGCGCAACAGCGAACCGCTGCTGTCGGCCACCCGGTTCTACGACCCGCCCGCCAACTACGCCAACGGCTGCATCGTGTCGCTGTGCGAGGTGGACGCCGACACCGGCGTGGTCACCCTGGACCGCATCGTCGCGGTCGAGGACTGCGGCATGGTGATCAACCCGATGATTGTGGAAGCGCAGGTGCACGGCGCGATCGTCCAGGGACTCGGCGGCGCGATGCTCGAGCACCTGATCTACAGCGACGAGGGCCAGCCGCTCACCACGACGTACATGGATTACCTGGTGCCCACGTTCTCCGACGTGCCGCCGATCGAGGTGATCAGTATCGAGACGCCGTCTCCCTTCACCGTGGGCGGCATCAAGGGCATGGGCGAGGGTGGTCAGATCGCCGCCCCCGCCAGCCTGGCCAACGCGGTGGCGGACGCTCTCACCCCGTTCAGAGCCCGCATCGAGAAGCTGCCGCTCACGCCCGACTACGTGCTGCGGCTGATGGGCAAGATCGGCTAGCCGAAGAACGCGGCGAGTGCACAGCAATCGAGCAGAGTCGGTGCCGGGGTTGCCGCGGCCGAGGTGGTCACGGCAACCCCGGCACCAGCTGGAAGGGCAGCGATGAGCAACGCGCAGCACCGAAACAGTGGGCCGTCCGGTCTTCCGTTCGACACCGTCGACGAAGTGCAGGACGTCCTGCGCGGCCGCGACTACCTGGCCGGGCGCGGATTGGCCACCGCGATCCTGCTCTCCCTCAAGATGGGCCGGCCGCTGCTGCTCGAGGGCGAAGCCGGGGTCGGCAAGACGGAGATCGCCAAGACACTCGCCGGTGTCCTCGACACCGAGCTCATACGCCTGCAGTGCTACGAGGGCATCGACGCTTCACAGGCGCTTTACGAGTGGGACTATGGACGCCAGTTGCTGTTCGCCCGCGCCCTGCAGGACGGGGAGATCGATGCCCAGGACCGGGTACGGCAGCTGTACGGTCCGGACTTCCTGCTCGCCAGGCCGTTGCTGAAGGCCATTCGGGCCGAGAAGCGGGCCGTGCTGTTGATCGACGAGATCGATCGGGCCGACGACGAGTTCGAGGCCTTCCTGCTGGAGGTGCTCTCCGACTTCACCGTGACCGTCCCCGAACTGGGCACGATCCGGGCGGCGTCGCCGCCCGCGGTCATCCTCACGTCCAACCGCACCAGGGAGCTGCACGACGCACTCAAACGGCGGTGCATGTACCAGTGGATCGAGTTCCCCGAGCTCGAGCGGGAGGTGGAGATCGTAAGGCTGCGGGCCCCGAACGTGTCGGAGCCGCTGGCCCGTTCGGTCGTCACCGCCGTGGCGCGTCTGCGCGAGCTCGACCTGATCAAGCGGCCCGGAAGCGCTGAGGCGATCGACTGGGCCAACGCGCTCGCACTGCTGGGAGCCGAGGCCGTCACCGGTGAGGCAGGGCGCTTGACGCTCGGCTGGGCGATCAAGAACCAGGACGACATGCGCCTGGTCGAACCGCGACTGCATGAGCTCGTCGGTGAGTGACCCGGTAGAGCTCGCCACCCGTTTCTGCCGGGTGCTGCGTGCGGAGGGCCTGGCCGTAGGCAGCGGCCAGATCATCGACTTCTGCCGCGCCGCGGCCGAACTCGAGGAACTCTACTGGGCGGGCCTGGCCACCCTGGTCAGCGACCGGGATGAGATCGCGGTCTACGACCGCGTCTTCCGGGCCTTCTTCAGCGGTCACGAGTCGGTGTCCATGCCGGAACCGCAGCCGGACGCGCCGTCCCTGAGGCGGACCGCGCACACCGCGGGGCTGGCCGACCCGTCCGACGAGGACGCCGACCAGCAGGTCGCCATGGCCAGCTACGTCGAGCTGCTGCGGAAGAAGTCCTTCGCCGACTGCACCGAGGACGAGCTCCACGCGTTGTCCGCGGCCGGCGCGCACCTGCCGGTGGCCACCCGGCGTTCCCGGCGGTACCGGGCCGCCCGCAAGGGATCGCCCGACTTCCAGCGCACTCTGCGGGCCTCCTTCCGTACGGGAGCCGAGCCGGTGCAGCGTACCTGGCGGGTCCGCAGGCGTCGCCCGCGCAGGGTGATCCTCCTCCTCGACGTCTCCGGTTCGATGGCGGCCTACTCGCGTGCGCTGCTCTTCTTCGCCCATGCCGGAGTGCGGGCCCGGCGGAGGTGGGAGGTGTTCTGCTTCGCCACCCGGCTGACGAGAGTGACCCGCGAGCTGGCGCAGGGCACGCCGGACGAAGCACTGCGACGTGCCTCCGACGAGGTCGTCGACTGGGACGGCGGCACGCGTATCGGCGAATCCCTCAAGCGCTTCCTCGACGGATACGGCCATGGTGGGCTCGCCCGAGGGGCGTGGGTGGTCATCTGCTCGGACGGGCTCGAATTCGGTGACCCGCAGGTGCTCGGACAGCAGATGCTGCGGTTGTCCCGCCTCGCTCACCGAGTGGTGTGGCTCAACCCCCTCAAGGAGGATCCGGCGTACGAACCGCTGGTACGCGGAATGCAGGCCGCACTGCCCCACATCGATGTCTTCTCCAGCGGACACAGCCTCGCCAGCCTGGCCGAGGGACTGGGCGGAGCCCTTGGCTCAAGATGAGCCAGAATTTTGTGTGTGCTACATGAAGGTGTGACCGATGAATACTGACGGTGGTCAGCGGCCATCGACCATCATTGTGGTGGCAGCGGCGATCGTAGAGCAGGGGCGGCTGCTCGTGGTCAGTAAGGAGGTCGCTCCAGAGGTCTTCTACCTGCCCGGTGGCAAACCCGAGGCGGGGGAGAGCACCGAGGAGACACTCATCCGTGAACTCGATGAAGAGCTCAACGTGACTCCCACCAGTCTCAACTTGCTGGGCGAGGTTGAGGATGTCGCTGCGATCGAAGGCTTGCCGTTGCACATGACGGTTTTCAGGACTGAGATCGACCGGGTACCCCGGCCGGCCGCCGAAGTGGCTGACCTGCGATGGACCAACGGCGGCGACGAGCACGCACCCATGGTCGCTCCAGCAGTACGGAACCACGTGATCCCTCTCCTCGCCCGGTCCGGCCTTCTCGCCTCACCCTGCGCGGAATCGGTTTCCGATCAAGCTCAGCCGAGGATCGGCCGCCGTGACAGCCCTTCTTCTTGCGGTTGGCAGCCTGGTCCTTCCTCTCCGGGATGACGGCCTTGATGCGGCGTTTGCGCAGGTGAGCTCGGTTGACGCGGGAGGAGTAGGTCTTATCGCCGGCGACGGCGGCCGGACGGGTGCGGGGACGGCCGACAGGCAGGCGAACCCTGCTCTTGCCGAATACCTCATCCATGCTGGTCAAGCCGCATGCGCGTAATCGTGCAGGGTGCCGCCGAGCCGCGCGCGTCGTCGTATGTCGAGGCGTGCGATCCGTTCTGGATCGTCGATTGGTTCGGGCAAGGGACGCGGAGGGCGGGCGTTCGCGAGGCCCTGGTGCGGCCTGTGCTCGTTGTGGAAAATCTCGAACTCGCGCAGGGTGTGGAGGAGATGGCGCTGGTTCCGGATCAGTGTCCGGTCCAGCAGTTCTCGGCGGCAGGTTTGCACCCACCGCTCCGTGATCGAATTCATGCGGGGTATCCGGATGCCGCCGAGGACGATCTCGATGCCGGCGTCCTGGAGGACCGCATCGAACGGCTGGGGGAACTTCCCGTCCCGGTCCCTGATCAGGTAGCGGGCTCGACAGCCGGTGTCCTCGAGGTCCATGACAGGAATCGAGCCCCTCATGTCCGGGCCATCACCGCAGCCCGGGGAGCCGAAGCGAGCGACATCACGCGGCGAATCTCAGTAGTCGCTCAACTCCCTTTGCGGTCCGAGCCGTTGCTGTGAGGACGGTAGGCATAAGGGATCCCGTTCCGGTCCGCAGGTCGCTTGACACTCAGGCGTAACCGCGTTGACACTCCGGGATGGGAGAGCGCTCTCCCCGCTCCATGACCGCACGACCTCCCCTTCCCCTATCTTCAGGAGGTCTCCATGCCACGGAGATCGAAGATTCTGTCAGGCGCGCTGATCGCAGGTGCGCTGCTGCTGACCTCTGTCGACCTGGGTGGCGCCGCCGCAAGAGCCGGAGCGTCCACGTCCGAGAGCGAAGCCGTCGTGTCGTCCGCGGCCGTCCACGAAGGTCACACCATGGCGGTGTCGGCCGTGTCGTCGTCAGAGGACCCGCACGGTGACGGTTACATTCCGGCGAATCCGCCGGTCACCGGGGTGACCCCGTCCACGCAGGATCCGCCGCACCGCTACTTCCACGAGTTCCAGGCCAACTGCTCGGTGTCGCACACCGCCCCGGACGACCCGATCGTCTACCCGCGGCAGCCAGGCAAGTCCCACGACCACACGTTCATGGGCAACACGTCGACGAACGCAGACAGCACCACGGCCTCCCTGGACGCGGGAGCCACCACGTGTAAGGCGCCCGGGGACAAATCGGGTTACTGGATGCCCACCCTGTTCAACGGCGACCAGAAGGTGCTTCCCGTCGGCCCCCAGACGATCTACTACAAGGCCGGCGTGACCGACTACACCAGCGTGCGGTCCTTCCCCAAGGGGCTGAGGTTCGTCGTGGGCAGCCCGATGCAGAGTGCCGACGAGTTCCGCCACCACCCCGGCTTCGTAGAGGGCTGGGAGTGCGGCGACAGCTACTTCAACGTCAACTTCCCCACCGACTGCCCAAACCGGGCCGACGTCCAGCTCAACATCCGCTTCCAGGCCCCCAGCTGCTGGGACGGCAAGTACCTCGACACCCCCGACCACAGGAGTCACATGGCCTACCCCGTGGTCAAACCCGGCACCAACGACAACGTCTGCCCCGCCGACCACCCAGTGGCCGTGCCCATGATCGAGTTCAAGATGGCCTTCCCTGTCAACGGGGACCTCTCCCGATTGGGACTGGCCAGCGGGCCTAGCTACTCCTTCCACTACGACTTCTTCAACGCCTGGGACGACGCCACGCTCAAGGCACTGGTGGACCACTGCATCGTCGGCGGCCTGCAGTGCGACGCACGCGGCTACGACCAGACGCACCCCGAGGCGGGCGCGGCGCTCGACGCCAACTACCAGCTGCCCTGAACGGGCCGCACCCCTCCCTCCCCGTATCCGGGCGGTCCGGTCGCTCGCCTGCCCCGCTGCGGCCGGACCGCCCACCTTCCCTCCCCACACCAGAAGAGGACACCATGTCCCGATCCCGCACCCGCATCCGCACGCGCCGGCTCCTGGCTCCCCTGACCTCCGGCGTCCTGACCGTCGGCGTTCTTGCCGCCCTCCCCGCGACCGCGGCCCACGCCGCCGGAAGCGTCGTGAAGGTGACCGGCACCCAGGGCAACTGGCAGCTGACCGTGGACGGACAGCCCTACCAGATCAAGGGCCTGACGTGGGGCCCGGCCGTCTCCGACGCGGACAAGTACATGCCCGACCTGCAGTCCATGGGCGTCAACACCATCCGCACCTGGGGCACTGACGCCTCCAGCAAGCCGCTGTTCGACTCCGCCGCGACCCACGGCATCAAGGTCATCGCCGGATTCTGGCTCCAGCCCGGCGGCGGCCCCGGCGCCGGCGGATGCGTCAACTACATTACCGACACGACGTACAAGAACCAGGTGCTCGACGAGTTCCCCAAGTGGGTGCAAACCTACAAGGACAACCCGGGCGTTCTCATGTGGGACGTTGGCAACGAGTCCGTACTCGGCCTGCAGAATTGTTACAGCGGCGACGAGCTGGAAAGACAACGCAGCGCCTACACCACCCTCGTCGACGACATCACCAAGAGGATCCACAGCATCGACCCGAACCACCCGGTGACCTCCACCGACGCATGGGTCGGCGCCTGGCCGTACTTCAAGAAGAACGCGCCCGACCTCGACCTGTACGCCGTCAACTCCTACGACGCCGTCTGCGACGTCAGGTCCGCCTGGCAGCAGGGCGGGTACACCAAGCCGTACATCGTCACCGAGACCGGCCCTGCGGGAGAGTGGGAGGTGCCCCACGACGCCAACGGCGTACCCCAGGAGCCCACGGACCAGGCCAAGGCCGACGCCTACACCCGCGCGTGGGGCTGCATCACCGGGCACAAGGGCGTGGCACTGGGCGCGACGATGTTCCACTACGGCACCGAGTACGACTTCGGCGGCATCTGGTTCAACCTGCTGCCGGCCGGCCAGAAGCGGCTCTCCTACTACGCGGTCAAGCGCGCGTACGGAGGGGACACCTCGCACGACAACACCTCGCCCGTCATCTCCGACCTGAGCGTCGAGGGTGGCGCCGGCAACGTGCAGGCCGGCCGCGACCTGATCCTGGACGTGCAGGCCACCGACCCCGACGGCGACCCCATCAGCTACGAGGTCCTCGACAACAGCAACTACATCGACGGAAGCAAGCAACTCGCATCCCTGCCCTCCACCAACCTGGGCGGCGGCCGGCTGAAGATCACAGCGCCCGACCGGCCCGGCGTGTGGAAGGTCTACGTCAAGGCGACCGACGGCCATGGCAACGTCGGCGTGGAGACCCGCTCGATCAAGGTGGTGCCGCCCGCGGTGAACGGCACGAACATTGCGCTCGGCAAGCCCGCCACGGCCTCGTCCTTCCAGGGCAGCTACGGCGACTGCCCGCGCACCGCGGCGAACGCGGTGGACGGCAACCTCAGCACTCGCTGGGCCAGCGACTGGAGCGACCCGCAGTGGCTCCAGGTCGACCTGGGCGCGCGCACCTCGTGCTGGCGGGCCGCTCGGCGGGAGACCTGCCCCTGAGACTGGAGGTGGACCTGCAGCCCCGTGATTGAGCAGCTCGCACCGTGACACGCACCCAGGCCAGCGCGCGGCCCGGGAGACGGAGAGCGCTCTATACGGTGTCGCTGGCCTGCCACTAGGGTGCCGTCATGAGCAAACAGGCCCCGACCCTGGAAGACGTCGCCCGGGAGGCAGGCGTGTCCCGGGCGACCGTCTCCCGCGTCGTCAACGGCGTCCGCAACGTGGACCCGGCGATCCAGCGACTGGTGCGCCAGGCCATCGAACAGACCGGCTACGCACCCAACCGGGCCGCCCGCGCTCTGGTGACCCGGCGTGCCGAGACCATCGCGCTCGTGATCTGCGGAGCCGGCGACCCCCCACAGGACACCCACGAAGCCTTCGCCGCCAGGGCCTTCGCCGATCCCTTCTTCGGACGGGTGGTCTCGGGAGTCGTCGGATTCCTGCGCCCGCGCTCCATGCATCCGGTGCTGATGTTCGCCGAGTCGGCCGAGGACCGGCACGAGGTGCTGACCTACCTGCGGCAGGGCCGGGCCGACGGCGCGCTCGTCGTCTCCACCCACGCCGACGACCCGCTGCCCGCGCTGCTGGCCGAAGCGAACCTGCCGGCCGTGCTGTTTGCCAGGCCGGCACGCCCCACGCCTCTGAGCTATGTGGACCTGGACCACCGCGACGGCGGACGGCTCGCTGCGGAGCATCTCCTGGCGCGCGGCTGCCGCAGACCGGCCAGCGTGGCCGGCCCGCTCGCCGTGACCGCGAGCCAGGAGCGACTTGCCGGGTTCCGCGACACCATGGCCCGCAACGGCCATCCGTACCTGCCCGTCGCCGAAGGCGGCTTCACCTTCGACAGCGGCGTCGCGGCCATGGGGCAACTGCTCGACGAACACCCGGACGTAGACGGCGTGTTCGCGGCCAACGACCTCATGGCCCAAGGTGCCTGCCAGATACTCCGCGAGCGGGGCAGGCGAGTGCCCGACGACGTCGCGGTTATCGGTTTCGACGACTCCGGCATCGCCCTGTCCTGCCGCCCCCCACTGACCACGATCCGCCAGCCGGTCGAACAGATGGCCGCCGAGATGGTCCGCATCCTCGACGAACACATCACAGGGGGGCGCCTCGAACCGACCTGCGTCGTCTTCGATCCCGAATTGATCGTGCGCGAGACCGCATAACGGACCTCTACATCGCCGGCCGTCCGCTGTGGCCGGATGGCAGGTGCTGCCTTTGCCGCGGGGGAGCTTCCCGGGCCAGCCGTCCGTCCAGGCCCGGACGCCACGGCGGCTGCGGGGCGGATCTGTCACCACCCGGTCACCGGCCCCGATCGGCCTGGTGAGCGCAGGTCCCCTGCCGGCATCGTCGCGCCGCCGGGACTGTGACGCCTCGTCAGCCGAACCACCGCCGCGATGGCCCACCGCGGGCGCCGACGTCCTACCGGCCCGCGGCAGCTGTCTCCGCCGGCCGGGTGTCCGGCTTGGCCTGCTGTTCCTTGAATCCCATGCCGAGCGGGCGGGCGAGTCCCAGGACGTCTTCGTCCACCCGCTGCAGATGACGCAGTGCCACCTGAGTGAGCCGGTTTCGCTGCTGCTCCGTCTCCGTCTCCGTCTCCGGCGCCGTCCGCCTTCCGGATCCGGGGGCGTGAGGGGCTTCGGAGTCCTTCTGCGCGGTGGCGGTTCCCGCCTCGGCGTCGAGGGGCTCCCGGCAGCCACCCTTGGTCTGCAGGCACTCGATGAGCGCGCCGAGGTTGCGGTCTACGCGTCCTGCCGCCTCGGATAGCCGCGCATCGCTCACGATCCCCCGGCTGCCTGGCGCGGGCTGGGCGATGGCCGCGAGGTTGCGGGCGTGGTAGGCGGCCGTCTCCAGCAGTCCCAGGACGTAACGGGTGAGCCGCCGGCGACGGCGCAAGGGGGTGATCGGATGGCGCAGCGGCAGAGTGGTGGTCCGCAGATCGGCCAGTGCGCTGTCCAAGGCCCGTGAACGGTGGAGCAGGTCGACGGGGCGACCGCCGCCGAGCTCGGCCACACCCTGGCCGGTCACCTCACGCAGTCGTGAGAGCACTTCGCGGATCTGCTCCTCGGTGCGCTCCTGCGTCCGCACCGGCAACACCAGCAGGCCCACCACGACCGCGCAGGCGGCCCCCAGCGCGGACTCGCCCAGCCGTATCACGAGCAGGTCCGGGGTGAAGCTGTGCAACAGCGTGTAAAGCAGCCCGATCATCGCGGTGACGAAGAAGGACACCACCGCGTAGGAGATCGCGTAGAAAGTCCCGAACAGGCACAGGATGACCAGCGTAAACGCGGCCCAGGGCTGGTTGCCGACCAGGCCGGCCAAGCCGATTCCGGCCAGGACGCCGAGCAGGGTGCCCACCAGGCGCCGGGACCCTTTGACCAGGATTTCTCCGGCCGAGGAGGTGTTGACGAACACTACCCAGCAGGTGAAGACGGCCCAGTACCAGCGCTGCGGCGACAGCAGTTCGCCACCCACGATCGCCAGGGCCGAGGCGAGGGAAACCTGCACGGCGATGCGGGTGGTCGTGCGTTCCAGGCCGGCCGGTTCGCCCTCCTCCTCGGACTTCTCCCTCAGGGCGTCCTCGGCGTCGAGGACGGCGTCCTCGGTTTGCAGCTCCTCCCGGCAGCGCACGGTCTCGGGGCTGTCATCCGGACTCTCCTCGCTCTCGTCAGGCCCGGTCAGTGCCAGGCGCAGGCCGAGCAGGGCTCGGCTGACGTCGCCGATCGCCCGGAACACGTCCTGCACGGCAGGGGGCGCGTCGGGCAGCCGTTCGTCGTCGCGGTAGCCCAGGAGCCGGTCCCGCACGATCTTCAGGCCGACGCCGTGGTCGCTGCCGGGAGCCCGCCCGGCGACCACTTTCAGCGCGTGCAGATCGGCGATGAGACGGTGGATGACCTGCTCGTCGGCCGTGCGCAGAGGTACCGAGACGTCCGGTGGCACGCGGCCGGTGCGCTCTGTGATGTCGCTGGCGACGGGATTGACCCCCTGCAGGCCGAGCGCCCCTGTCAGCAGGACCGCGAGGTGTTCGGCGGCGACTTCCGCCTCGGCGATGCGCCGCTGGACATGGGCTGCCGTGCAGTGCTCCCGGATCGTGTCGTCCAAGTGGCCCTGGATCATCAGTGCTGCCTGATGCAGGGCAGCCGTGCGCCGCCGCAGACGGCGCACGGCCCGTCCGGCGCCGGGTGTTCCCGGCTTCTGCCGAGCCAGGTCGATGACTGCCTCAAGGTGCTGCACCAGTCGCGCGCGGAACGCCTCAAGCAGGCGTTGCAGGGTGCCCTGCGACGACGTCGGGACGAGCCCGAACCTCACCACCGCGCTGCAGACCGCACCGATCACCAGCAGCAGGCACAGCTGAGGCAGCCACTGCGGGTGAGGCCTGACGAACTGGGTGATGAAGAACATCTGGAAGGCGATGACGCCCAACGCGCTGCACCGTCTGCTGAACCGTCGCGCGTAGGCGGCCGCGAAGATCACCAGGACGCAGACCACGTCGCTCACCAATCGGTGGTGCACCAGTAGGGCTCCGAAAGCCAGCGCGGTCAGACCGGTCGGCAGTCCCAGAGCCAGCGTGATCGCCTGATCGCGCCGGTGCGGATCGGAAATGGCGAACGAGAAGACCTCCGCCGCCGTCGCACCGGTGACCAGGAGCGGAAGAGGGATGTGCAGCGCAGTCATCACGACGACGGACAGCAGCACGCTCAAGACGATGCGCAGTGCGTTCAGCAGCCGGATGAACCCGGGATCGGAGGCGATGACCCGGTCCCACGCGGACGTCCAGGCATCCCCCACCTGCCCGGCCAGCCCCACAGTGCCTGCGGGTACTCGTTGTTGCGCGGTGTCCTGGTCCGTGGCTGGGCCTCCCGAAGCGTTCCGGCCCCCGGTAACGGCTTTTGCGGCCGCCGACCGGCGTGCAGGCGGGGGCATCCGGCGTGGCCCGGGCACCCTCAAGCAGACGGGTACCCGCATACACCGCGATCACCGTGTCCCGCCGGTGGCAGCACCTCCCTCAAGACTGCCAGTCCTCGCCCGATGTGACAGCCGGCGCGGCGTTGATCTTGCCGGTCGAAGAGTTCGGCGTCGGCCGTCACCGTCCAGCGGTTCCTCCAGGGCGTGCCGGACTTGCCGCGCCGCGCCCTGCTAGGTCCACAGGCGCAGGGGGCTTCGCCGGGAAGGGGGCGTTCCATGAAACCGCAGGTACGCGATCCGATCACGCGCATGGTGCGCCATGGCGGCCGGCTCCCGGCGGTGACGTCCCGATGACCGGCCACGTCGAACGCCTGGTGACGGTCGGCAGCCTGACCGGGGCGCACGGCGTCCCTGTGCATCTGGAGAACAACGTGTGGATCGTCGGCGACGACGAACAGGTCCTCGTGATCGACGCCGCCCACGAGCCCGATCTCATCGCGGAGGCGGTCGGCGTGCCGACGGCAGTCTGACGAAGATCCAGGACCAGCTGAACGGCCTTCGGCAGTTCGAACCGGACCTCGCGGGCAGGACTACCCGGGTCAACGGCGACGGATGGACGGAGGCCTACTCCTACGACGCGCTCGGCAACCAGGTGTCGGCAGCCTGGCCCGCGCGGCAGTTCGGCGACGAGGGGTGCGGCGATCGCGCCTACCAGGGCGCCGACATCGTGCGCGCCGGCCGGATCCGCTACGAACACGACGCCGCCGGACGTGTGGTACTCCGTCAGAAGACCCGACTCTCCCGCAAACCGGACACCTGGCGCTACAGCTGGGACGCCGAGGACCGGCTCACCCAGGTCGTCACCCCGGACGGTACGGTGTGGCGCTACCAATACGACCCGCTCGGGCGGCGCGTGAGCAAACAGCGTGTCGCCGACAACCGTGTGGACGTGCTGGAGCAGGTCGACTTCAGCCGGGACGGCGTCAGGGTCGGGTGCTTTTCCTTGACGTACAGACCGGACTCGTCGACCCCATGGCATTCAAGGCATTCAAGCTGATGAGGACCAACTGATGTACACGATGGAGCAGGCGGAGCAGCTGGCGGTCGACTTCCTTCGGGAAGCGAGCGCGGGCTCGGATCACCCGGTATCCCTTTTCCAGGAGGACAGGTACAAGGCGCAGAAGGGAGAGTTCTTCTTCTTCAGCTATCAGTCGGTCAAATTCCTGACGACCGGGGATAAGAAGTACCTTCTGTACGGCGCTCCCGCCATCTCGGTGCACGGCGTGACGGGAGAATGCCGCTTCGTCAGCTATCAGGACCTGCAGGCAGCCGGGGACCCCTTCAACATGTGGTAGTCCCCCTCACTACGGCGCTGGGTCGATGCCCGCGTCCTTGAGGATCTCCCCGACGGTGGACGCCGCCACCTTCACCCCGAGGAGGAGCAGTTCGCCGTGCGGGCGCCGATAACCCCGGTTCGGGTTCTCCCTGGGCAGACGCAGTACCAGTGCTCGGATGGGATGCACGGTACGCGGTCGGCCGCCTCGCTTGGGCCGGGAGGCGGCGGCGTGACGTCGGGCGATCAGGTCGCGGTGCCGGCGCAGCACCGTGTCCGGCCGGACCAGCAACCGGATCCGCCGAAGCGCCTCTTGCGGCAGACCGTGGAGCGGTGCGGCGAGGAGCGCCCGGTCACCCGCGTCGAATCGCAGCCGCTGCCCGCTCAGTTGCCTCTCGAGCACGGCGACCTGGTGGCGCAAGGCCAGGATCTCTACATCCTTCTCCCGGTCACTCATCGGCAGCAGTCGCAGCAACGCGAACGCGTTCGTCACGCCCAGGTATGCCAGTCGCAGCAGCACGACCACCCATCATGTCGCGGTGATCGTGCTCACGTGGGCGCATGCAGACGTCCACCGCGTCACGACGCTCAGACACCCGCGACAGCTGCTCCCACCTGCATGGATGAGGTATTCGGCAAGGGCAGCGTCAGCAGATGGATCCATGACCCCCGCATGGATCTCGATCATGCCCCGGTCCATCACCGTCCCGCAGCGAGACGTCCTGATCAGGGGCCCGAACTCGGGGTTTCACGCGGGACAGGCGGCGCGGCGCGTCGCAGACGCCGCCGCGGCCGGGAGCGGTGTGGCCGGTGCGCGCGCTCGGCAGGAGCTGACGGCGGAGTGGACGCCGGAGGGAGGCCCGCCTCCGGCTCGCTCTCCGTCTCCGGCTCGGCGAAGATCAGCCATCACAGCCCACGGCCTTGTCCATGGCACACCCGGGGTCATCGTGCTGGGGAGCCTTCGTGACTACTCCGTCGGGTGTAGAAGGCGTTGGGTGTACCGGAGGGCTGGGTGTAGGGAAGCACCGTCAAGAGCTGTGCGGCGGGGGGACGCGGGGGTCGGCGTGGCTGTCGGGGAGCCGTAGCGGTGGCCTTGGGGCTGCTGTGTTGCCGGGGACGGGGAGGCGGAGGCGCTGGTCGGCGCGGTGGCCTGGTTGGTGGCGGTCGGACCTGCGCCCCTGCCGGCCGACGGGGTGCTCGGTGACGCAGACGGTGTGCTCGGCGACGTGGACGGGGAGGTGCCGGTCGAGGGAGCGGCCGAGGGAGGCGTCCGGCCGAGCGCTGTCAACACGGCGTCGGTGACCACTCCGTCCGCGTTCGTGGTGAGGACGATGGGGTCGGCGGCGCCGAGCAGATGATCGCAGCCCAGGTTCGTGAACGTCTGGTTGGCCCGTGCCGCGAGGAAACCGAAGAGGTTCGGCGCCATGGCCGGGTCCGGCGAGGGCGCCTTCTCGAAGAGTGGCTTGTCCTTGAAGACGCGCTGGATGCCGGCCGGATCGCGGAAGAGGGTGGTGCAGAAGCCCGCTCCGTCACCGTCGGCGCCGGCACCGACCGCGGGCATGTCGACTCCGGTGCGGTACGCGTTGGTCTTCGCGACGCTGCTACGGCCGTCGACGAGCGTCATCGGGTCGTTCCGCGGGACCAGCGCGATCGGCGCTTTCTGGTGTGCCGCGGCGGACAGTTCGTCCAGCGCGAGGGCGGACGTGGCCCGGCCGTCGCCGGACTGGTCGGGCGCGGTGAAGGGCTTGCAGCCAAGAGCAGGGTCCATGAACTGGGTCAGCAACAGGTTGTCGCTGCCGTTGGCCAGATCCGTCGGGGCGCGGGTGGTCGCCGACCTGGCCCCGCCGTTGTGCCGGTGGTGTTGGTCGCCGCGGTTGGTCAGCCGGGCGCCATCCTTGAGTGCGGCCCTGCTCGCGGCGTTGTTCTGGGCGATACGGCCGTGCGCGTCGGCGAGGTAGTGGGTCACCACGTTGTCGCTTCCGTCCTGGTCCACGACGGAGAAGTCCCGCGTGGTCGGGCAGGGCAGGCCGTCCTTGGCCCTCCCGAGCGCCGGAATCCTGAGGTGCCCCTTGGCGATCTGGGCGTTGGCGGCCCGGAAGAAGGCCGGAGCATTGCAGTACGCGAACTGGCCGAAGACCGATCCAGGCAGGCCGTTGACACACTGGCCCCGTGCCGGACCGTCCCGACGGCCGCTTGCCCGCAAGGTCAGCTCGGCGTTGTTGAAACCGAACCAGATACCCACGGTCGAGCCGCGCGGCACCGACGGCCGGGCGGTGGGCGCGGCCGGCTTCGTTCCCTTGTCGATCACCAACGGGTTGTAGAGGGTCAGCTTGCCGTTCGGGGTGACGATCGCGGCTTCCACGAACGCCGACTGGTCGGGGTTGGCCTCGTGGCAGGGTCCCTGCGCCGGGTCGGTCGCGACGAGTCTGTACGGCGTGGCCAGGCCGCGGGCGCTGAGCGGGTTGTCCGGCACCAGCAGCGTGCAGTTGGGATCGGGTCTGCGGGCCGCCGCGTCGGGCTGCGCGGCGGTTGCCTGGTTTTTTTGCGGGCGGTGCTGGGCACGGACTTCCGCCGCGAACACCGACCCCGCGACGACGGCGAGAATCACGGGGCCGCCGATCAGCGCGAGTGACACCTTCGACAGCTTCCGGTGCCGGGCGTGCTCCCGCCGCGCAGTACGCGACGTCTGTGTCAGGTCCTTGCGGGCCACTGCGGTGCTCCTCACTGTGCGTCCTCCCGTGGGGAGTGGCCCACGGTCGCGCGGGCGCACGACGGTCATGACAGTGCGGACCCTTCTGGGCGTGGCGGAGAACGAGCAACCGGATCGCCCCGCACGACGGATCCCATCGCGGTACGTGCCGTGCTCACGGTCGGTTCAACGGCCGCGCCAGTCATTGCCGAACCTTGAACGAGCGGGAGGCTGAATCCCTGGTCGGCGCACGCTGAAGAGAGGTCAGCCGGATCGGCTCGGGGAGGACCGCGAAGGGGGCATCGTGCCGGGGAGCCGTCGTGACTGCTCTGCCGGGTGCAGGGGAGGAAAGTCGTGCGGTGATGCCGCCAGGTCGGTAACGGAGCACATCGCGAACCGGAGCGTGCTCGCTGTCCGGGAAGGGGGCCGGGCTGAAGCGCATGAGCCTGTTCCGGGTCTCCTCGCATCCGTTCGACGCACGTGAGGGTACTCGCCCAGGGTGAGGCCGTCTGCGGCATGAACTCTCTTCCTGTGGCGGCTGAGGGCTCCGCTTGACTTCGAGTGCCATCGAATTCGTAGCGTTCCGGGTATGAGCACTGCACAGCACAAGATCGGATCCGGTTTCGGCGCCACCAGCACCGTCGACGACGTCCTGCAGGGCATCGACCTGACCGGAAAGCTTGCCCTCGTCACGGGCGGTTACTCGGGGATCGGCCTGGAGACCACACGGGCGCTCGCCAAGGCCGGGGCCCAGGTGGTCGTGCCCGCCCGCCGCCCGGCAACGGCCGAACAGGCGCTGTCCGGCATCTCGGGAGTCGAGCTGGACGAGTTGGACCTCGGCGACCTGGACAGCGTGCGCGGCTTCTCCGAGCGGTTCCTCGTCTCCGGACGGACCATCGACATGGTGATCGACAGCGCCGGGATCATGGCATGCCCGGAGACACGGGTGGGGCCCGGCTGGGAGGCCCACTTCGCCACCAACCACCTCGGTCACTTCGCCCTCGTCAACCGTCTGTGGCCCGCGATCGCGCCGGGCGGTGCCCGGGTCGTCTCCGTCTCCTCTCGTGGGCACCACTTCTCCGGCATCCGCTGGGACGACATCCACTGGCGGCAGGGCTATGACAAGTGGGAGGCCTACGGTCAGGCCAAGACCGCCAACGTCCTGTTCGCCGTGCAGCTCGACAAGCTCGGCCGCGATGCCGGCGTGCGGGCCTCACGTTGCCTCAGTGAGGTGGGGAGGGCGCAACGCGGCTCGATCGGTGCCGGGACGAGGCGGCCTATCGGAGGCCGTGGCGGTCGAGGCGGTGGATGAGGCCGGGGCGGCGCTGGTAGTCCTCGCGCAGGCGGGCCAGGCGCTGGTGGAAGTCGGTGTGCTGTCGGGCGTGGGCGTAGGCGTCGCGCAGTTCCGCGAGGAGGCTGACGGCCTGGTCGTAGCAGCTGGTCTTCTTGGTGGCGATGTGCGCCTCGATCTGCTGCCAGACGGATTCGGCCTCGCCTGCGAGAGCGGTCAGATGCCGGGCGCGGGCGGTGGCCCGTTCGTGTTCGGCGCGCTGTCGGCGTTCGGTGCGCAGGGTGTGGGCGGCGTCCAGGAGGTGGGCGGCGGACCGGCGCCCGGGGACCGTGGTGGGGGCGTCGGCGCCGCGCAGGCGATGCAGGAGTTCGGTGTGCAGCCCAGGTTCCGGGCCGAGGGCGAGCCGCAGCAGCAGAGCGTCCTTCTCCTTCTGGGGCATTGCGGCGATCAGCGGGGCGAGTTCCTTCTTCGCAGGCCTGGTCAGCTTCTTGGATGCGGCGGGACTGGCCTGGGCCGCGACCGCCAGCAGGTCGTCGTCCACGCGCAGGAAATCCGCGAGCGCCCGCTGCGGGGCGGTCAGTTCGCCGAGCCCGGCCGGGGCGGGCGGTTCGGGGCAGGTCCGGTACTCCTCTTCGTCGTCGTCTTCGAGTTCCCAGGCGGCGAGCGCTGAGAGCCAGGCCAGATAGAGGGGGCGCATGTCGCCGGTGGTGAGTTCGTCGCGTACGCCGATGAGGGAGGACAGCGAGTCGTCGGCGCCCTCGATCCAGTCGCCGCCCTCGTCCTCGCTGGTCAGGTCGAGCAGGAGGTGGGTGCGGGTGGTCCAGGCCTCGATGTGGTGGTTGAGACAGTACGGCCGCACCGCCGGCAGGGCCAAGGTCTGCTTGGGCAGGCGGAGCATCAGCCGGTGGGTGCCCCAATTGGTCACGTACAGGTGGGCGTCGAAGTAGCGCTCGACCATTTTGCGCGGATTGGCGCTCAGGTCGCCCCAGTTGTAGGTGTTGGTGAAGCTGGTGGCGGTGATCCGGGCCCGGGTGGAGATAGCCCTCAGCTGCTCCTGTTCCTCGCGGCTGAGCGGCCGGTCGAGGGCCTGGAACTCGTAGTACTGGTACTCGCTCACACGGCGGACCCTATCGCCGGCGCGAGTGGGCTCGGACGCGGATGGGCCACGGCAGCGGAGCCGACCGGAGGCAGCAATCAAACGTCATAGGGTGAGCCGAGGCGAGCCGTGGCGGGGAGGAGCGGGCTGTGGCGGTGTGGACCGAGCGGGCGATGGAGCATGATGCAAGAACGGAGCTCGCGGCCGTGCTGCAGCTGGTTGCCGCGGGCAGGCTGCGGTGCGGCGACAAGACGAAGCGCCCCTCCGCGGCCACCCTCCGCGCACTGGGCGAGGTCCTCACCGGCAGTGAATTCTACGAGGGCGAGGCGGTCAGGGCGTTCGCCTGGCCGCTGCTGCTCCAGGCTGGCGGTCTTGCCGAACTATCCGGCGGCCGACTGGAGTTGACCGCGCGGGGCGAAAGGCGCTGGCCGCGCCCGCCCACGAGACGATCCGGCACCTGTGGCGGCGCTGGCTGAGCCAGGGGGTACTGGACGAGTTCAGCCGCATCGAGGCAGTCAAGGGGCAGCGCGCGGCGAACGTCCTCAGCGCGGCCGGACCGCGCCGGAAGGCGGTGGGTGCGGCGCTCGCCGAGTGCTGCCCGCCAGGGGAATGGATGGCGGTGGACGAGCTGTTCAAGGCGATGCGTACCGCAGGGCATGACCCGTACCTGGTCCGTTCCGAGCGGGCGCTGTGGACGCTGTACCTGGAGGACGCGCAGTACGGCAGCCTCGGCTACGACGGACACCACGACTGGCCGGTGCTGCAGGGCCGCTACACCCTGTGTGTGCTGTTCGAGTACGCGGCCACCCTCGGCCTCGTCGACGTCCAGTACATCGACCCGGAGGGCGCCCGGGACGACTTCCGCCACATGTGGGGTGCCGACTGGCTTCAGCGGCTCAGCCGCTACGACGGGCTGCTCGCCATCCGGTTGAACCCGCTCGGGGCGTACGCGACGGGGCGCACCGACGCCTACCGACCGCGCCCGGAGCCCGCCGCCGTGGCGCGGAGCCCGGTCAGGGTTCTGCCGAACTTTGACATCGTGGCACTCGACGGCCTGGCCCCCGCCGAGGCGCTGCTGCTCGACGCGTTCGCCACCCTTGTCGCACCGGAGACGGCGGCGCTCGCAACGCACGGCGGAGGTCCCCCTGTTCGAGCGAAGCCGAGAACTCGGGGGAGTAGCCTCGCGGGCGTGACCGAGGCATGGACCGACCACGCGCTGAAGGCACTCCGCGCCGCCCGCCACAACGCGGACTGCCCGTCCCTGCTCGCCCTGCTGCGTGCGCATGACCCCGTCGGAGTGCTGCAGCAGTGTGGAGACGCACTCACCGCAGCAGTTTCGCGGGGCCTGCCCGGCGCTCGGGAGGCAGCGACCGCGTGCTCGTCCGCACTGCGCGAACGGGGCTGGCCCGGAGACGAGGTCCTCGCCGAACAGCTCGACACGGCGGGAGGCCGTGCCCTCTGCCTGCTGCGGCCGCTGCCGGTCGACCCGGAGGAACTCTCCAGTCTGCTCGAAGGGGACCCGGCCTGGGGTGGTGGCCGTATCGACCTGGGCACCGGTGAGTGCCGGCCTGCCCTCGCGGACACCGAGGAGTCATGGGACGAGGAGGAACCGGAAGGCACTGAGCGGTGGCTCGACGTCCCGTGCGAGGGATCGCGGGACGCCTACCGCGACATGGAGGACTTCATCACCACCCTCGACGCCCCGGACCTCGCCCGGTTCCTCGGCATCGCGATCCAGGGTCCAGGAGCGTTCCGCCGCTTCAAGGAAATGCTGGCCACCTCGCCGGCGCAGCTGCAGCGGTACTGGTTGTTCTCCGCGGAGCGGCAGCAGGGCCGGGCCCGGGCCTGGCTCGCCGATCAGGGTTACCGGCCGACGCTGTCGGGCGACCACTGACCCGGGTGCCTTCACGGGCCCCAGTGCCGGTAGGCCTCGATCCACTCGGCCCCCTCGGGCGCCGGATCCGGCAACGGAAGGTCGAGAATGCCGATCGCCTGTCGGTGCCTGCCGCGCGTGCAGACCGCCACGATCTGGCTGCCGGGCAGCAGGTCCACCTTCTTCACGGTGACCTCGACCCCGAGAACGACCGTCTTGAACGGAACAGCCAGCTGCTCTGCGAGCATCGTGAAAAGGCCCGTGAGCTGCTCCTCGCCGTCGTAGGCGTCAACGGTGGCCTGCTCGACCAGCTCATCGAGTTCCGCATCGCTCAGCTGTCCGTCCACAGGGAACAAGGTACCGGCGGTGCCCGCAGATGCCCTCGCTCGGTCAACCGGCCGCCCCACCCTGAGCCGCGGCGGTCGTTCCTCCCGCCGCGAGGATCGGCGTGCTGCCTGGTGGTGCGTACCGACTCCTCAGCACCCACCGCGAGTTGACGCCGAGAGGGCCGCCGACTGTGCGGAGCAGGTCGGGTGCGGGTTCCTCGTTCGCGAGACCGGCCGATGGTCGCTGGTCCCCTGCGCGTTGACAGGGGACCAGCTATGCAGAGCGCAGAAGTGCAGGCGCTCGCGAACGCAACTGCCCGCCACCTACCTCAAAGGCATGGCGTCGCCGCAGGCATCGCCATGACCAACGCCCTGGCCAACATCTCAGGCGTCATCGGCCTCTCTATCACCGGCGCACTCCGCACCACCACAGGCAGGTACACCGCCGGAACCGCCGTGATGGCCGTCTTCCTTGTCCTGTCCGCCGTCGGCGCTCTTACCGTCCGCCGCGTCGCCGCCAGGAGCGCGCAGCCGGCAACCCGGGGCCCCGAGCAGAATCTCCCGGTGACCTCGTAACCGACGGGCCGATTGCGGCCATGCACGGCAACCGCTGTTCAGTTCCACCACCAGATTGCTCTGCACACGCCCATGCATCGATGGGGCGATGCCCAAGTCGTGCCTCCCGCATCAGACCCCGCTCGGTAAGAAGCGCCGTTGCCCGAGCGGTACAACCCCCGGTCGCGTCACCCCTTTGCGGCCGGCGTTCTGTGTGCCGTCAAGTGACGGGGGGAGGAGAAGGATCGCGGGTATTCTGAGTCAGAAATTGGGGATAAAGCCTGAAGTCGTATGGCTCACGCCGCGCTCTGTGCATGGAACCGCCCTTGCGCCACCAAGACTCTATCGTCGGCCGTCGACTTGCCCCTCGGACACTCATAGTAACGAGGGCCTCGACCTTTCGGTCGTGGTCCTCGTTGCGTTTTCGCGGGTGATCGTGATGCCCAGCACCAGACCCTGATGCTGCCGAAGTGGTGGTAGAGGCTGCGGAAACGTGCGCTCTGCCCGACGCCTCACGGCACTGCCTGGGTGGACACGGGGCGGAGGCGCTCCAAGCCCTGGGACCCGACCGTTCTTGGATAAATGGCTGGCGCAGGCGCGGCGTGCATGTGAGATCAGAGCCGGCAGAACGGCTGCGCCGTCTCACTGATCACCGCAGACGCGGTATGCCGCGCAGACGCCGCTGTACGCGCTCGGCCGGCACTCGCCGCCATGAACCTTCGCCATGACTCGGTGACGGACTTCCAGTGCAGTCGTCAACCCGAGGTAGCAGCGCCGAGTCGCTGCGGCCGTTGGGGGTTCCGGATCGACAACCGCATGGTCGACACCGGTGTTTGCTGAGCCGGGGCCGACGGTCCGGTAGGGGTCAGGTAGCCAGTCCACCTGCCGCAAGGCGATCGCTCATGTCGCTCACCAACCCCTGACCTGAACGCTCGGCTCTGGCGACGAGCGCCTCGAAGGCCCTGAGGCGACGAAACGCATCCGCGTACACCATCTGTTTCTCCAGGGGAAGCTGGAGTACCTGCAACCGCCGGATGTCGACCCGGGAGGAACTGGAAGCATGGGTGCCTGCCTGGCGGCCGTTGGCCGGAGCGCTCAGACAGCCGGCGAGGAAGTGGGGATCGAGCTTCTCCGAGTCCACCCGCAGGGTGTAGAGCTGCGGGCCGAGAGCCATCGGTGCGCCCTCATGCACCCACGCCTTGAAGGCCCGGGTCACTCCGGCGACCACTACGTCGCCCTTTTCGGCAAGGGTGTGGGCCGATTGGGTGGCCAGCAGCGCGCTGGGCGCACCGTCGAGCAGCAGGTCGGCGATGGTGAGGAGCGGTACGGCGTTCCCGCTGACAGGTGCCGACTTCTCCGGAGGCTGCTGACCGGTGCGCAGCGTCAGCGCGCCGGCCTTGACCAGGTCTCCCACTGTCGTCGTGGTCTGCTGGGTGCCGGTCTCGACATCGAGTACGGACAGATGTTGTGCCTGGTCGGCCAGGTCGCTCAGCAGCGCCCCGAACTCGCTCCACTTATTGGCAAGTTCCTTTGACGACGGTTCGGACGCCGACGCGGTGTAGCGTCCCGGGGTGACGTCCACCTCGTCGTCCAGAAGGTCGAGCAAGGGAACGCGCACGGCGCTCTCCGGCGGCTCTTGATCGGAATGGTCGAGGGTCGCCAGCGCGGTGAGGACAAAGGAACCGAGAGCGTCCCAGTCGGGGCTCGGCTCGCGTGTTCCCGGTCGTGCGAAGCCCGTGGCGTCTACCAGGAGGGCGTCCTGGCTCGGAGGAGGGGCGGCAGGACCGTCCGCCGCTGCTCGCAGGACCCACAACTGCAGTGACACGCTGTGGGGTTGTGCACTGCCCGGAGGCAGGGACACCACCGCCCGAAGTGCTCCGGTGCGCAGCAGCGAGCCGCGAATACGCCGACCCGCCTTGCGTGATGCCACGGCGGGTGGGAGGACCACCACGGCGACTCCGCCGGGTCTGAGGTGGGAGAGGAGGTGCTGCACCCAGGCCAGTTCGGGCTCGGTCCGCGGGGGCAGCCCATGGGTCCAGCGCTGGTCGGTGGCGAGTTCCTCGTATCCCCAGTCTCGTTCGTTGAACGGTGGGTTGCACAGTGCGATGTCGGCCTTGGCCCCGGTGAAGGGGTCCTCCCGCAGCGCGTCGGCCGTGGCGATCCGTGTACGGATGTGACGGTCGTCCGCGACGAAGCCGAGCCGGGCGGACGCCAGCGCGGCCAGCGCCGGATCCCGCTCACACGCGAGCAGCTCGAGGCCCGGGGCATCGTACTCCTGAGCGGCAGCTGCCGCCAGGTGTCCCGTGCCGCAAGCCGGATCCAGGACGGTCAGTCCGCCATTCTGCGGACCGAGACGGGCGGTGAGGGCGATCCGGGTCATCAGTGTGGCGAGTGGTGGTGGTGTAGTGCTGAGCTGTCGGACATGTGTTTCCAGCCACCGTTGCAGCAGGAACTCGAAGGTGTCGCGCGGCCCCTCCGCCCGCCCCAGCTTCGCTGCCTCGGCCACCAGCTCACGAGCCTGCGGAGAGAGCTCGGGATGGGAGATTCGCGCCCTGGAGGACCGCATCCGGCGGGCGGCCTCGGCCACGGCCAGCCCCGACTCGTTCCGGCTGCCGAGCAACTCGAAGCGCGGCCAGAGGAGTTCCTTGCCGCCGACGTCCCTCAGCTTTCCGTTGTCGCGCAGCCACTGCTCGACCTCGGCGAGCGAGAACTGCGGGCTGACGTCGGTGCCCCCGATCCGTGTGGGGAAGGAGTCGTGGCGTCGGCGCCAGTTGCTCACGGCGGCTCGCCCGACGCCGGCGATCCGGGCGATCTCGGCCAGGTTGACGGGTACGACGTCGGGGGTACTCATCGATCAGTCTCCGAGGTGCTTGGTGGCTGGCGGGTGGTCGGCCCCAGCAACCGATGAAAAGAAGGCTACTACGCTCATTGACTCTGTTCACAGAGTTTACGTTCCATTGCGATGTGTGGGAGATGTGGAGGTCGGGGAAGATGCCGGGTCTCGCGCCGGGAATGGTGCTTGGTGGCCGCTATCGGCTGGAGTCGGTTCTGGGCCGCGGTGTGATGGGGCAGGTGTGGCAGGGGCAGGACCTGCCCCTCGGCCGGCCCGTCGCGGTCAAGACCGTCGCAACGGAGCTGCTGGCCGTGGCGAGCAGCCGCGAAGCGGCCCTGGCCCGGTTCAGCAGGGAGACGCGGGCGGCCGTACGCCTGGACCATGCGAACGTCGCCACTGTCTTCGACGCATCGCTCACGGACGACACCTGCTGCCTCGTGATGGAACTGATCGAAGGCACCACTCTCGAGTACCTCTTCGACCAGCAGGAGGACGGGCGGTTCGACCTCGCCTCGGCGGTCGCCGTCGCGGCCCAGCTCTGCGCGGGACTGTCCGCGGTCCATGCCGCCGACCTCGTCCACCGGGACGTGAACACGCAGAACATCATGATCCGGCGGGACGGCGTCGTGAAGATCCTGGACTTCGGGCTGGTCAAGCTGCTCCGTGACACGGATCCGCGGCTGACCACGACCGGCGAGGGCATCGGCAACCTCTTCTGCGCCTCACCCGAGCTGCTGGCGGGGCGGGACCGGCTCGACGGCCGCAGCGACCTGTATGCCGTGGGCTGCCTGCTGCACCACGTGCTGATGGGTGAGACTCCCTTTCCCGCCCATCAGCCCGCGCTCCTGTCCTCCCACCATCTCGCCTCGCCCCCCGCCCGTCATCGCCGACTCCGGGGTGGACGTGCCCGCCGACCTGCAGAACCTGCTCACGACCCTGCTCGCCAAACGGCCCGAGGACCGTCCTTCCTCCGCCGCCGGGGTCTACGCGGCTCTCGCGCCCCACCTGCCGCAGCCGCGACCGAGTTGGCCGTCAGGCACACCGTGCCCGAGGATCCCAGCCGGCCGTTCCTGGTTCCGCAGGGCGTGCAGGATTTCAGTTCCGATACACGTGCGCCCCGTAGCAGCGTCGTGGTCAAGTCGGTTGAGTTGCCCGGCCGATGATGGCTTGTGAACTCAGTGCACGGAGCGCATACTCCGACTGTCGCGTCGAGACTGCATTCCTGGGCGCGAGGCCTTGAGGGGGGCGCACATGACCTACGCGGACAGCAGGCTGGTGCAGACCGCGGTTGGAGGTAGACGAGACGGCGGGACGGGAAGGCAGGCCACTGCTGTCGGCGTTGCTGCGAACCGATGAGGGCGGCACACCGGTCTACCTCGGACAGCTGAGCCGGGCAGTCGGCTGTGGATCACCGGCGACGGCCGCCGTCCTGAAACATTGGTGCCAACGCGAGGTGGACCGTGCCTTCGCGGTGCATGGGACCCCGCCCCGGACCCTCCTCCTCGGCTCGAGATCGACAGGGACGGTCACATCGCCGCGGACAGCGCCCCGCCGCAACAGCCCCGCGTCATCGTGCACAGCAGAGGCGAGCTTCTGCAGGACGACCGGTACCGCCAGGCCCGTGACCTCAACCGTGCGGAGAAGCTCCGACGGGACCTTGCAACGGCGCGCAACGACCGAGCCCCCAGACTCGTGGCCGCGCTGATCAGGGAAGGTGAGGAGGTGATTCCCCTCTTTGCCCGGGCGCAGAGTGCTCAGTTGCGCGCCGAGGTCGTCGACGCCCGGAATTGGCTGCGGAGCCACCTGGCCGAGGGAGCGGGGAAGGGCAAGAAGAAGAACGCCAAGTCCAAGCAGTCCGCACGGGCCGCTACCGCACGCAGCGCCAAGAGCAAAGGGAAGAGGCAGCAGGGCCGGATGAACGGCGACCGCCCACTCCCGGGCCACGGGCGGTAGGCGGCCACAGTGGTCGAGATGACCGAGTCAGTCCTCCAGACGGACCGGCATCAGCAGCGAGAACGTCAGCTCGTCGTCGACCCGGCGGATCGCGAGGGGCGCCCTGGGGGCGCCGAACTCCAGGAGCAGTTCGTCCCTGGCCCCGGCGGCGAGCGCCTGCAGCAGGAACTCGCGGTTGACGGCGACCTTGTTCTGGCCGTCGTCGTCCTTCTCGCAGAGGGCGACCGTGCCGTCGTCCGTCACCCTGAGCACACTGAGGTCGTAGGACACGCCGTCCTGCTCGCGCGCCTCGCTCGCCCGGACCGGACCGGACTCGAGCATGTTCCGGAAGGCCGTCACGCCGACGAGGGCCCGCCGCCCGGCGGGCACGTGGATCAAGCGGCGGTAGGCGGGGAATTCGTGATCGAGGCACTGGCCGACCGCCCGGCGGTCACCGGCCTCCAGCGTCACACGGTCACCGTCCACGGCGAGCCGGACGGGTACCTCGCCGCTCAGCAGCGCCCGCATCGCGTCGGCGAGGGGGAGGGGCACGACGACCTCCACGCGGGGACCGCCGTAACCCGTGGTGCCCGCGTGTGCCACGGCCATCCGGTAACGGTCGGTGGCCACGACGCGGAGTTCCCCGCCCTCGATGTCGAACAGGATTCCGCCGAGCACCGGCAGCTCCGGGTCGGTACTGGCAGCGAAACGGACCGCGTCCAGCGCGGCGGCCAGCTCCGGTGCGGGGACGGACAGCCGGACGGTGGCGGTGCGGAGCGACGTCATGGGGTTCTCCCTGCGGTCGAGAAGGGCTCGGAGGGTGGAGAACTCGCCACGGGCGTCGGACAGTCCCAATTCGAGGCGGCGCAGATGCGCCTGCAGAAGCCCGCGCACGAGGTCTGTGTCCGCGCCGGCCCAACCGGCCAGCACCAGGCGAATATCCGCCAACGGCATACCGGCCCGGCGCAACCGGGCCAGCAGCCGGGCCTCTTCGAGCTGCTCCGGCTCGTACCAGCGGTACCCGCTGACAGGGTCCACCCATGCAGGGATCAGGACGCCGGCACGGTCGTAGAACCGGAGCGCGCTCACGCTCAGTCCGCTGTCCCGGGCCATCTCCCCGATGCTGCGCATCTCGTTCTCCACACCCGGAACTCTGGGCCCTCGACAAGGTCGAGGGTCAACTCCGCCTCAACTCCGGCCTACCGCTCAGGCAGGGCAGGCGGCCCCTGTGGTGGCGTCGCCCCAACGCATCATCAGGTAGTGGTTACCGCCGATCTGAGCCACGGCATAGCGCGTGTACGGCCACGCGTCACCCGCGCTCTCCCGTTGGGCCACGAGAGCCCGGCACGCCTCGCCGGCGGCCATGGCCGCCCATGACTCGGCCTTCCCCTGGTTCCACGGTGCGTAGTCGGACCAGACGTACATCACCGAGTTGCCCGGGTCGAAGCCCACTTTGATCTCCGCGTTGCCGAGCACGCGATCGGTGCCGAGGGACTGGCGCATGGAGTTGCTCCGCTGGATGATCCTCCGGGCGAGGTGGTCCGCGACCCGGATCTCGTCGCCGTCGGTGCTGGGGATCATCGCCTGACCGAGGCCGTCCTCGTCCGGTGCCCAGTCCTGCGCGTTGCCGTCCGAGGCCTGCCCGCTGCCGTCGTCGGCCGCCACCTGGCACTTGGAGTTGGTGACGAAGTCGTCCTGCCAGGTGACCTCGGGATTCCGGCCCGGCTCCTCCTTCACCATCACGTACCGGCGGTACGGAAGGTCCGGGTGCAGACGGAGTACGACATCCCGCGCCGTCAGGCACATGTTCCTGGCGATCTCCGTCTCCGCGTACATCGCGCCCTGCTCGTCGGAGCTGAGCGTGTACGAGAGGTAGACCTCCTGGCGCGACGCGTGGAACCGCACGGCCTCCGGGGAGAAGTCGGCGCCGCTGCTCAGCTCCTGGGCGACGACACCCTCGTCGTGCAGGACCGCGCGCGCCACGTCGTGCTCGCCCGCGCCCTGAGCCTCCCGCGCCTGGCTCCAGCTCTCCGCGGTCGCCGAGTCGCCGCTCGCGGTCTGCTGATTCGCCGCCGCGCCGCCCTTCACCGTCTTCGCGGACGGTCGCGCGGATCCGGCCGAAGAGGACGACGAGCGCTGGGCGGCGAGCGAGGCCGCCGCCGACGACGCGTGCGTGTCGGTCCCCGTGTCCCGGGGCAGCAGCGCAGCCGCTCCTCCGGCCAGGCCGCCGATGACGCCCGCCGCGAGCACGAGGCCGCCGACCAGCCGCTTCCTCGGCCGCTTCCGGCCTGCGGTCAGGTGCCATGAGGGATCATCCCCGGCCGGCACATGCCACACCGCCGCGACCATGTCCACGGCCGTCACCGCTCCCGAGCCGGCGCTGCCCACCTGGGTTGCCTCGGAGGCCAGCCGGACCGCGCACTCACGGGCGGCTTCGGCGGCCGACGGGCGGTCACCGGGTTCCTTGGACAGTGCCTTTTCCACGATTCCGCGCAGGGCGGTGGGGACGCCGTCCAGATCCGCCTCACCCGACATCACACGGAAGGCCACCACGTCGGGTGCTCCCACCCCGAACGGCAGCCGCCCGGTGGCCGCGTAGGCGACGAGCGCTCCCCAGGCGAAGACGTCGCCCGCCGGACCCGCGGTGCCCTGACGGTACTGCTCGGGGCTGATCCAGCCGGGGGTGCCGGTCATCACCCCGGTACGGGTGACGCTGGTGCCGTCGGCGGCGTGGGCGATGCCGAAGTCCAGCACACGGGGCCCGGAGGGGGTGAGGAGGACGTTCTGCGGTTTCACGTCGCGGTGCACCACCCCCGCGGCGTGAATGGCGGCCAGCGCCTGTGCCGTGGCGGCGGCGAAGGCGTACAGGCTTCCTTCGTCGAGGGGCCCGTGCGCGCTGACGTGCTGGTTCAGCGTCGGCCCGGGCACGTAGGCGGTGGCCAGCCACGGCGTCGGCGCGTCCGGATCGGCGGCGAGCAGCGGGACGAGGTGCGGCCCGGTGACCCGGGAGGAAAGTTCCACCTCACGCCTGAACCGTGCCCGGAACTCGGGATCCTGGGCATGCTCGGGGTGGACGACCTTGACCGCCACTCGCATTCCGTCGGAGGTGACTCCGGCATGGACGGTGCCCATGCCTCCGGCGCCGAGACGGCCGACGATGCGGTACGGGCCTATGCCGGTGGGATCGCCGGGGCGGGCGGGCTGGACTCTTCCGCCGGAGCCGTTCTCGCTCACGCACACTTCCTTGAACTGTTGGTCTGCCCCAGCGGGCCAGGGGACTGATGGGTGGTCAGAGGGATCGGAGGTCCGAAGACGCGGCGAGCACAGCAGGAGCGCATTCACCAGCGCGGCAGGTCGGCCATGGCGAGCAGGCAGGGCTGTAATGCTTCTGTGTGTTGACGCGGTGAGGCGTCAACGGCGGGCGTGATGCGCCGCGAGGGCCCTCAGCTCGTTGACCCAGAGCTCCACGTCGTCGCCGCCGCGTCGGTACGGAGCACGGCGGGCCAGTTTGAAGAAGCCGCCGGACGGCATGCGTGTCTCCTGCAGCACCACCAGCGCCGACAACGTGGGCAACGAACCGTCCGAATTTTCGCGAGCGGAGGCGTCTTCCAACAGGTAAGGCATCGGCCCCTCGTGAGCCGGCACCTGATGACCGAGCCGCTGGAGATCGTTGCTCAGTTGGCCGTACTGCAAGGGTTCCGCCCCCTGACGCGCTCGGTCCCGCAGAATCCCCAACAGGGCGTTCAGCGCCTGTTCGTATTCGTGGCTGCCCTTCCGCATGGGCGGTCCCCTCCCCGTGGGCCATGTGCTGCTGGGCGAGCCTATGCCTCCCGCTCGCCGATGGACAGCCTGAGTGTCGATTCAGGTAGCGAATCGTTGTGAACTTAGCGCACGAGAACTCCTCCTCGAACGGCAGCGGGAGCAGTGGAAGGCCGCCGCTCCGGCCTGGGTGCTCCGGCTGGCCGACTCGACTGACTTCCGCCAGGGCACGACCGCGGAACGCGCCATGCTCGCCAGCAACCTCCTGTACGCGCACGACCCCGCGGCCGACACCCCCGAACTCGTCCGCCTGCTGCGCACCGCGGCTGCCGCTCTCCTGCCACCGGACGGCCAGAGCGCCGCCGACAGGGCCGCTGCCGCTGGTCACCACCCGGGATAGCGGTCCCACCAGTGCCGGTCCCAGCCCGCGGTGTACTCGCCGCCGCTGGGGGCGTCGGTGAGCTGGACGACGAGGTCGCGGGCCAGGGTGTCGAGGACCCAGGCCAGTTCCTGGCGGCTGATCAGATCGACGGGCAGCGCCTCCGCGCCGTGCAGCGCTCCGAGCAGTACCCCGGCCACGCAGGCGACCGAGTCGCCGTCCGGCGCCCCGGCGGCGAAGCGCAGCGCGGCGCCCACCTCGGCTCGGTCGGGGAAGGAAGCGGCGACATACAGGCCGCCGAGCAGTGCCGAGGGTGCCGTGGCGTCCGGTGCGAGCCACGCCAGCCGTCCCGGATCCGCTGGGTGATCGTCCGCCTGCCCGAGTGCCGCTTCAAGCTGCTCGAGTTCACCGGCGGTCGGAGCGTCGTCGGCGCGGATGAGGGCGCGGACGCCGTCCGTCAGTGCCTGCCGCACCTGCGGCCGTTCGCCGGCCGCGGTCAGGCAGTGGCCGGCCAGCACGGCCGCGTGGGCCGCCGCGGAGTAGGACGCGCCCATCATGTGGCCGGTCATCGACTTCGTCGCCGTCACCGCGGCGTGGCTGCCGATCACCCGGCCGATCGCCTCGGCCTCCGCCAGGTCACCGGACTCCGTCGAGGTGGCGTGGGCGTGTACGACCCCGATGTCCGCCGGGGCCAGGCCGGCGTCGCGCGGCGCCAGTTCCATGGCGAAGGCCTGGCCGTCCGCGTCGGAGGCCGTGATGTGGTGCGCGCTCGATGCCCTAGTGGTTCCACCTGGTCGACAAGTGGCGTCGGTCCGACCGAGCTCAGGAGGCGGCGGACGTCAGGTACGTCAGGCACACCCCTCCCTCACAGTCAGGCATCTTTTGCAGGGTCCAGCGGCCGTTCACGGTCGCGGAGGAGAAGTTCGACTCGGCGTCGTCCTGCTCCACCTCACCCTCCTTCAGGGCGTATCCGGCCTTCGGGAGTTGCTTGTGCAGGAAGGACAGCGCAGAGTCGAAGCCGCCCCGTACGACTGTGACAACGACGAGCCGGTTACCGGTGCGGTGCTCCACCGAGGTAACGACCGCGCCGGCGGGCACCGGCAGGGTCGCCGGGAAGTCCCTGGGCAGCGGCGTTGAGGCGGCGGTAGGACAGCCGCCGGACGCGGTGTCGGCCGCATTCGCGGCAGACGGATGTCCACCTTGCCCGGCCGCATACCGCGTCTGTCTTTCGGGCCCGGCGTGCTTGGTGGTCGTCGAGCATCCCGTGACAGTCGCCAGGCTGAGGACTACGCCGCCCAATGCGGCAGCGCGGAGGAAGGACTTCACCTACTGGCCTCCTTCGGGCTTCTTGTGTGCGCCGCGGACCACGGCGTCATACGCGCCGTACAGCGTGTTGCCGGTGGCCTGGCGGGCGATGGAGGCCAGTGCGTCGTAGTTCTGGGGCCCGCCGGTAGCGCAGGTGCCGGTGCAGCCGTCGGCGTACGCGGCGAGCACGCGGCCCTGGGCGTCGAGGGTGACGTCGATGAAGTCCAAAAGATTGCGGTCCTGGCCGCAGGTGGTGCCACTAGTGCAGATCGAGCCCCTCTGGACCGGGTCGGTGGGTGTGGCGTCGACGGTGACCCACGACTGGCCGCCGTCGTAGGTGGTGGCCACGTACAGGTGCCAGACGCCCTTGAAGCCAGCCGTGTCCTGGTAGTTGCCGCCGGTCGTGGTGCCCAGGAAGGCGAAGGCGGCGCGGTCGTCGTCGCCCGCGGTCACGGCCGGGAAGACGATGTTCTTGATGCCGAGAGACGCGCCGACGTTCTGGTCGTACAGCCACGTCTTGCCCTTGTCGTGGCTGATGGCGATCCGCGCAGTGCCGTCGCTGTTCTGATAGCCCATGTAGACCGTCCCGCCGGCTCCGACGCCCACGCTCGGGTCGGAGTCACCGGGCGTGCTGGAGGGGTTCTTGCGGACCGTCCACGTCAGCCCGTTGTCCTCCGAGACGGCCACGGCCTGGTTGCCGCCGCAGCCCTTGTTGGGCACGTACACCGTGCCGTCCGGCGCGACCTTCACGTGCCCGTGCAGGCCGCCACAGTCCAGCAGCGAGTACATCGGGACGGCGGGCCCATAGGTGAGACCGCCGTCCCGACTGACCGCGCAGGAGGCGTCGGCGATGTCCTGCGAGCAGTAGTAGACGGCGTTGGGGTAGGACGTGAGGGCGCCAGGTCCGCCTGGGGCGAAGGGGCCGCCACCGATGGTCTGGTGGTCCACACCGGAGTTGACGCCGGAGCCGCCCGTCGGCGTCCATGTCTCGCCGTCGTCGTCGGTGTAGCAGGTCAGAGCAGTCTTGCCGGCGAGCTGTGACTCGAAGGTACGGTGGGCGGCAGGGTCGGTGAACAGGATGGGGTCGAGGCTGGTGGTGCTGCCCAGGGGACAGCCGTTGGCCGCGTGCGCGCTCTTGTCCTGCCAAGTGGCGGTGCCGTCGCCGTCGTAGGTGACCTTGAGCGTCGAGGTGTACGCCTGGAACATCGCGGCCCCACTCGCGCGGTCCACGCCGATCGAGGGTTCACCGGCGTTGTGCGCGTCCTTGATGCCGTCAGGCGCCCAGGAGTTGGCGTACGTCGGCGGGACCGCCGTGCTCGGCGGCGGATCGGCCGGGTTGGCGACCAGGCTCGCGACGCCGGTGAACCTGTCACCGAGCGGTGCGTACGGCACCACGCGCACGGTGTACGACGCCGTCAGCGCCGGAAGCAGCACGGTCTCGGGGTCGCTGGAGGACGCCGAGGCGGCCACCTCACGACCGTTCGCGTCGAGGACGTAGAGGTCGAAGTCGGCTGAGGTGTCGGGCCACTTGATGTCGATACGTAGGCTGTGATCAGCGTCGTAGCCCGCAGGTACGGACACCTTCAGGGCATAGTCGTCGCAGAGTTGAGGATTCCCGCAGCTGACCGATCCAGCGGTGCCAGAGATGTTCGGGATGACGAAAGGACCGGCGCTCCACGTGGCCGTGGGCGCCGTGTCGCTGACCGAGCCCGAGGGCGGAGCGGCGGCGTCGGCCGACGCACTCGGCAGAGCACCGGCGACCAGCGCCAGCAACCCCACGGTGATGCGCCACCGCGACCGACTGTTGCGGTGAAGACGTAGCGCGGAGAAGAGAGCCACAAATACCTCCGGGGTTCGTGAGTTGGACGAAGACTGGATGGTGCGTGGCGATACTGATCAGGCCTTCGTCTGCTCTACGGGGAGGTAGGCGGCGTCCGTCGCAAGGAATCCGAACTCTTTTCGCCCGACACACTGCCGTGCCGGCACCGCGACCTGCTTCGCCGCAGCCACGCCAAGGCCTCCCGCCCCGAACGTCCCAGGCGACCACGCGCCATACGTTCCGTCAGTGAGTTCGTCGTCCTTGACATCACGGTCGCCGCATCCACTGTGTGGAACATCCTCAAGGAGCACGGCATCGGCACCGCACCGGAGCACACCTACACAACCGGCGCTACATTCCTACACTGTCAAGCACAGGCCATCCGCGCCGCCGATTTCTTCGCGACCAAGACCCTGACCGGGGCGACCCCGTACGTCCTCGCGACAATCGAGCACGCCACCCGGCGCGTGCGGATCCCCGGTGGGACCGCGCCCGACCGCGGCATGGGTGACCCGACTCGCCCGAAACACGCTCATGGACCTTCGGGACGCGGACGCCGGCGTGGCACCCTCGGTGAGCAGGGCAGGTCCCGCGCCGGCCTGGTAGTCGCCGGCCGTGCGACGCAGGACGCCGTCGTCGTCGAACTCCAGCCTCGGCAGCCGTAGCGCCACGTCGGCGCGCTCGGCCGGAGCCACGTCGACCTTCTCGAGCATCTCGTCGAGCTGTGTCCCGACTCACACGCCGGGACGGTCACATCGAAGCGAAGATAAGGACAACGGTTCGATCTCTGTGCGTGTCAGAGGCTGACACCGGAGCCCTGATGCGCGGTAACGTGCGCGCTCGGCCTGATCATCGCACTGTCCAGGGACTGTTATGCCCGATCCTTCCACGCCGCCGGACGACCGGCCGGCAACGCCCGTGACCGCCCGTGTGACGGCCGAGTCGCGAGCCGGGTCCTCGAGGCGGCGTCAGTTGCTGTGGTCCGTGCTGCCACCGGGCGTGGTCGCCGTGGCCGGTGCGGTGGCCACCGCGCTGGTCAGTGATGGCCACCTGGACCGGGCGGACCAGGGGGCGATGTCCGGCGGTGTGGTCCTCATCGGCGCCATGGCGGCAGGAATCGCGGGTGTAAGGGCCTCGGCGGAGGCACGAGCAGTCACCAAGCACTGGACGGAGCTGTCCCGTGCGGCCGACCGGGACCGTGCCGAGCTGGCCGAGCTGATCCGTACCACAGCCGAGGGCAGAGCCGAACTGGAGTCGCTGTTCCGTCGGCTGAGGGCCGGGGAGCCCCCAGTGCGGCGCCGGCCAGAACTGCCCCCGCAGACCGGCCCGGACGAACTCTCCCGACTCGGATTCCAGATCGCCGCCGCCCGGCACGAGGCGGAGGCAGCCCTGCTGGAGACCGCCGCCGGTGCGCTCGGCGCGGAACACAGTGCCCGGCTGGAGCAGTTCGAGGTGTTCGCCAACCTGGCGCGTCGACTCGAGTCACTGGTGCACCGCGAGATCGGACTGCTGGACAGCCTGGAGAACGAGGTCGAGGACCCCGATCTGCTCAAGGGGCTGTTCCGGGTGGACCATCTGTCCACCCGGATCCGCCGCTACGCCGAGAACCTGGCCGTGCTCGGCGGCGCGAACACCCACCGCCAGTGGACCCGTCCCGTCGGCCTGACCGACGTGCTGCGTTCCGCCGTCGCCGAGATCGACCAGTATGCCCGGGTCAAGCTGGTCCCGCCCATCGATGGAACGGTCAGCGGCCACGCCGTGGTCGACGTCGTCCATTTGCTGGCCGAGCTGCTGGAGAACGCGACGGTCTTCTCACCGCCCCAGACCACCGTGCACGTGCGGGTCGAGCCCGTCGCTGCCGGGGTGGCGATCGAGGTCGAAGACCGAGGCCTGGGCATGTCGGCAGCCGAGCGCAACCAAATGAACACGGTGTTGGGTGCACCCGACAAAATCGCCCTCGGCGAGCTGCTGCAGGACGGCCGGATTGGCCTGTACGTGGTCTCGGTCCTGGCCCAGCGGCACGACATCGCCGTGCAGTTGCAGAGCAACGTCTACGGCGGCACTCAGGCCGTCATGGTGTTGCCCACGGCACTGCTCGGCCCGCAGCCGGCAGCTCCCGCGCCCGAGCACCCCGCTGTCGCGACCCCTGACGCGGTGCCGCACGACCCGGTGGAGCCCGAGGCGACGGACCCCCCGGCAACAGTGACGACCGTCGTCGCGGATCCGGGCGTGTCCGATTCCGAACTCCAGCCCGCCCCGGTGCCCCGCGACGACGAGGGCGACCGTCCGCAGCTGCCTCAGCGCCGCCGCCGGGACCACGCCGCCGACCAGCAGCACCCGGTCCGCAGCACCGGTACCTCCGAGCACATCGCCCACGACCCGGGCCTGATGGCCGCGTTCCAGACCGGGCTACGCCGGGCCGAGGAAGCGGAGACGCCCTGACACCCGAGGATCGCCCTGACGGCCCGGAGCCCCGTCCAGCAAACCGTTTCCTTCTGCCGAAGAGGAGTACACGATCGTGGCGAGCGAAGACCTTTCCTGGCTGTTGACAGGTCTGGTGAACCGGGTGCCGCACACCCGAAGCGCCTTGTTGCTGTCCTCGGACGGACTGGTGAAGGCGGCGGAGGGGCTCGACAAGGACGCCGCGGACCAGTTGGCCGCGCTCGCCAGTGGGCTGTACTCATTGGCGCGCAGCGCGGGCCGGCGCTTCGACGACGGCGGTGACGTGCGACAGATAGTGACGGAGCTCAGCAGCTCGCTGCTGTTCGTCTCGGCCGCCGGGCAGGGCGCGGTGCTGGCGGTGCTGGCCGGACGCGACGCGGACGCGGCGGTGCTGGGCTACGAGATGGGCATGATGGTGAAGAGCGTGCGCCCGCACCTCGCCACGCCGCCCCGGCACCCGGTGGGGTAACCGATGACGCCGGTCCTCCCAGACGGACCGCTGATCGACGAAGCGGTCGGGCGGCTGGTCCGTCCCTACACCGTGAGCGACGGCCGGACCAGGGCCACGTCCCACTTCACGCTCGTGACCACGGTGCGGGCCACGGGCGTCCAGACACAGGGCACCTTCGGCCTGGAGCACGCGCAGGTGCTGGCGCTGTGCGAGAGCCCTGTGAGTGTCGCCGAGGTCGCGGCCCGGATGCAGGTGCCGGCCGCCGTGGTCAAGGTGCTGCTGTCCGATCTGGCCGAAGGAGGCGCGGTGGTCGCAGGTGATGCACCCACGCCGTCCCCGGACGGCCACTACGCACGACCGGATCGAGACCTCCTGGAAGCGGTACGCGATGGCCTCCTCAAACGACTGTGAGCCGCTGCTCGCCGAAGTCCTGCCGGTGGGAATCAAGGTTCTCGTCGCCGGCGGGTTCGGCGTGGGCAAGACGACCTTCGTCAACACGCTCAGCGAGATCGAGCCGCTGAGCACCGAGGAGATGCTGACCGCCGTCAGCGCGGCCACGGACCGGCTCGACGGAGTGGAGAACAAGGCCACCACCACGGTGGCCCTGGACTTCGGCCGGATCACGCTCAGTCCGTCCCATGTCCTGTACTTGTTCGGGGCGCCCGGACAGGAGCGCTTCTGGTTCATGTGGGACGAACTCTCCGAGGGAGCGCTCGGGGCGGTGGTCCTCGCCGACACCCGCAGGCTGGAGCACTCCTTCGCGGCGGTGGACTTCTTCGAGCGGCGCGGCATCCCCTTCGTCGTCGCCGTCAACGAGTTCGACGGCGCGCACCGCTACGACGCGGAGGAGGTGCGGACCGCGCTCGACCTCAGGCAGGAGGTGCCGGTGGCGCTGTGCGACGCCCGCGTCCAGAGCTCTGGCATCCGCGTGCTGCTCGAACTGATCCAGCACCTGATCACGACAAGGAGTTCCCATGGCAGCGACACCGCCCCACCCCTCCTCCGGGCCTGAGTCCGGGATCGCCGTGCGCCACCTACTCCTCCCCCCGGAGGACCCACAGGTGCGTACCCGATCCGAGCGGCTGCGCGCGCTGGGCATCGAAGCCCGTCCGGATACGGAACTCGACGCCTTCGCACGGGAGCTGGCACACCGTACCGGCGGCTGCTATGCCGGGGTCAACTTCTTCCTCGACGGCGACCGCCAGTACTTCGCAGGGTTGTACAGCGCCGCACAGGACACCCCGGTGCACGTGGGACCGCCGTTGCTGGAGGACCCGGTGCCCGGCCGCGTCATGCCCCGCGACATCGACATGGGCATCTGCCCGCACGTGGTCAAGCGTCGCCGGGCGCTGGTGCTGGAGGACATCCGGGACTTCCCGCGGTTCGCCGGAAACCCGGTGGTCGACGCGATCGGCGTCCACTCCTATCTGGGCGCACCGCTGATAGACAGCACCGGCGTGGTGCTCGGCACGATCTGCGTGGTCGACCAGGACCCGCAACCATGGGGGCGTAAGGGGCTGGAAACCATCAAGACCATGGCTGCGGAACTGGTCGAACGGCTCGAGGAGTCGGCGCGCCGTCGCAGCTGACCAGCGCTGCCGGACTCGCAAAACCCATCCATGGTCTGTGAGCCGCAGGTTCTGGGGAACGGCCGTCGACATGACGGGCGGGCGGGTCAGACACCGCATATAACAAGGGTGGCCGGCGCGGCCGTTGTGGTAGGGCAAGGTGAGGCTGGCATTCCACGGCGGCCTGGTCGATTTCGAGGCCGTTGGTGAGACCGCGCGGGTAGGTCGCCGTTCGCGGAGATGGTCGCGGTACGGGTCGACGGGGGATGGGCCGGTGTTGTGGCAGGGTCGGCAAGGTGTTGCAGGATGTGATCACCGGATCCCACGCCCCTGCTCGTCCCCGGGTCGCGGCACCCTCGCTGATCGGCGAGACGATGAACGAAATCCGATCGAGCGCCCAGGCAGCCGGCGTACGCGTCCAGTCCATCCGACACCGAGTGTGCCCTCACCCCGGCACGCCCGTCGGCCGCGTATGTGAGCAGACACCCTCGGCCGGCCAGGTGTCACGTCACGCCACCAGGTGACGAGGGCCTCGACCGTACGGTCGAGGCCCTCGTTGCGTGTGCGTAGCTGATTGTGATGCCCGGGCTTCGTGGGAAATTGGCCCGCTCAAGGATTGCAAACCGATGGTCAGCAGGCGATGTTGCAGGGGAGGATGGTCGCCATGACGGATGCAGGCTCCGCTATCGACCCCACCAAGCCCAGTATCGCCCGGGTGTATGACTACCTCCTCGGTGGCAAGGACAACTACGCCGTGGACCGTGAGGTCGGCGACGTATTCAAGCGTGACCTCCCTGGTTCGGTAGCAATCGCCTTCGCCAACCGCGCAGCCCTGACCCGGGCGGTCAGGGAGATCGCGACGACCACCGACGTACGGCAGTTCATCGACCTGGGCAGCGGGCTTCCGACCGCCGACAACGTGCACCAGGTCGCGCAGCGGCACGCGCAGGAGTCTCGGGTCGTGTACGTCGACATCGACCCCCAAGTACTGGTCCACGGCCGTGCACTGCTGAACGAGAACGACCGGACCCGGGTCATCTCGGCGGATGTGCGCAAACCCGAGGATGTCCGAACCCACCCGGACACCGTGGAACTGATCGACTTCGATCGCCCCGTCGCCGTCATGTTCAGCGCCATCCTTCATCACGTCAACGACGAGGAAGACCCGGCCGGGATCGTCCGCTACTGGCGCGACCATGTGCCCTCCGGGAGCTACTTCTTCGTCAGCCACTTCCGTTCCGGCAACAACGCGGAGACGGCGGAGGCCGAGGGAGTCCTTCAGCAGACTTTCGGCCGCGGCCGGTGGCGCAGCGACGAGGAGATCGAGTCCCTGCTGGACGGCCTGGAGATCCTGGATCCCGGGATCGTCGCCGCATCCCTGTGGCGTCCTGACGTGGTTGACGGCCCGTGGAGCAGCCGCGGCGAACGGGAGCTCACCGTCTGGGAGCGCCTCATCGCCGCCGGGCTGGCCCGGAAAGCCTAGGGCCACTCCGGCTCATGTGACCGGACCTTGGCACCACATGTGGTCGGCCAAATCCACCCGCACCGCTCCGGTAACATGATCGAACTCACGACCGAGTACCCTCACCGCTCGTCCTTCACCGGAAAGCCGTACCCCCCGGCGCGAAGAGTGATCTTTCAATTAAAAACTGACAAATTGGCCAAATAATTGATACCTATATCATCCCGGGTGTTTACACGAATAAGCTGCACCATAGAACTGGCGAGGCGTCAACCGCGGGCGATGTTTTGGGTTGCGGCGGGTGTGGCGGCCCTCGGATTCCTCATCGCGCTGGAGATCGCCGCGCGTCGGTACGGCCTGCCGGGGCCGATCACCAACCAGGCGAAAGAGGTGATATTCCCGCCCAAGTCAGGGCCGCTGCTGTACGCCAGTATGGCGTTGATGATGGTGGTGCTCACCTGGCGGCAACGGTTCATCGCGGCTGGTGTCGCGATCGGCATCGACGTCGCGTTCTTGTTGGTGCGGTTGGCGCTCGGCGCCAAGGTGGCCGGCGGCCACCCCTTCGGCAACGGCGCGTTGTGGGTGATTCTGGGCCATGCGGTCATCGCTGTCACGCGCCGCACGGGGCGGGAACGTGTGCTGCTGCTGAAGGGCGTCGGGCTGGGCCTGCTGCTCGTGGCCGGCCGCAAGACCGGCGATGCCTGGCTCCTCATCACGTCGAAGACCCGCCCGGTGGTGCTCGACCAGTACGTGGCAACCGCCGATCACGCGCTGGGCAACCCGTCGTGGCTGGCGGGCCGGATTGTCAGGGCCACCGGCCCGATCGGCGCCCACGTTCTGGACTACGTCTACGTTCAGCTTGCGGTGGCCGCGGTCGTCGTCGCGCTGTACCAGCTGCGTAACGTGGCGGTCGAGCGCCGCTTCCCGGGCCACCATCTGGTGCGCACCTTTCTGGTCATCGGCCTCCTCGGGCCGGGCATCTACATGATCTTCCCGGTGGTCGGACCGATCTTCGCCTACGGCGCCGACGGCGGGCACTGGGCGGTGGCCAACCTGTGGCCGGACACGCCGCCGCCGATCAACACCCCGCACCAGATGCCATTCAACGGGTTCACCCCGCGCAACTGCATGCCCAGCCTGCACACGGCGTGGGCCACGACGATCTTCGTCCATTCCCGCAAGGGCCCACGGATTCTGCGATTCGCAGGCGCGTTCTGGCTGATTGCCACGCTCGGCGTCACGCTGGGATTCGGCTACCACTACGGGGCGGATCTCGTGGCCGGTGTGGTCTTTGCGCTCACGATCGAGGCAGCATTGCGCTCGCTGGCACGTGGCTGGGATCGGTCAGGAACCCAGCTGGTCGCTTACGGTGCAACGGTCTTCGCTGCGCTCTTGGTGTCATATCGCTACCTGCCGACGGCAATGGCCGGACATCCGTGGGTATTTGGGCCGCTTCTCATCACGGCGATGACCTCAGTGGTCCACTTCTACGTACGGACGACCAAATTGTGGGAACTGGAAGCTGTGCCAGTGCGGCAACTGGAACCGCAGCCCGAACTCGTGTGACTCACGCCGCCGTTGACCACGTTGCATCACAGCAGTAGGGGAAGACTCACGAGTGCCGCGCCGCTCGCGCCGAGGGCTGCCAGGAGCGACGCGGGCCAGTTGCCCGACTGTGCGTACGTCAGCACGCCGGTCAGCAGTCCCGCCACCACCGCGGCTAAGAAAATGAACGCCCAGCGCAGCGACAACCGTTCCGGCGAGGGTGGTGGCGGGGGTGGTGGCGTCGGCGTGGGCGAGGTCGGTTCGGACATGCGGCTCTCCTGCAGCTGGGTCAGGACGGGACAAGGCAGCGCGGCATCACCGGAACATCTCGAATGAGTGACCACGGTACCCATGTGAGCGTGATCAGAAAAGGCTCCTGATATACGGCACCCGCTCGCCAAAGGGTCGCACGAGAGCAGTTGCGGCAAAGGTCGCGCTCCGGCGTGCGCCCGAGAGGCGCTCCTGCTTCTGTTCCCTATGGCAGGACAGCTGACCACGTTGACGCTGTGATTTAGCATTCCCGCCATGACTGGTCCCGAATTCGATCTGCCCGTGAGTTCCGAGGACGCGTTACGGGGCTCCACCGCGAAGGTGGTGGAACAACTGGGCTGTCAGATCGTGGAAGGCGGCAAGCCCCGCGACCACCACCTGACCGTGGACGCCGTCATGCACGAGTTCGGCGTCACCCGGCCCATGGCCCGCGAGGCACTGCAGGCACTGCATCAAAAGGGCCTGATCAACCTCCAGCCGCGGATCGGGGCCACCGTTCAGGCGCTGGAACGGTGGGACCTGCTGGACCCCGACGTGATCGCGTGGCGCCTGGAGGTGGCACCCGACAGCCAGATGCGGTCACTCACCGAGCTGCGGGAGGTGATCGAGCCCCGGGCGGCCAGGCTGGCCGCACTGAGCCGGTCCGCGGAGGTCTGCCACGACCTGACCAGCCACGCCCGTACCATGCTCGCCCTCAGCGTGGACCCGGACTTCGCACAGCGGCGGGAGGGAGCGGCGATCCGGCAGCGCTTCCGGGACGTCGACGCCGCCTTCCACCGCACCCTCCTCGCCGGCTCGCGCAACGAGCTGTTCCTGCGCCTTTCCCAGCCGTTCGTCATGGCGTTGAACCACCGGATCGACCGGGACTGGGCGGGCGCGCACCAGGAGTCGGCGGTCACGCCGGTGCGGGCTGCCGTCGGCGCCGACACCGTCCAGAGCTACCCCACGCGGCCCGAACCGATCGCCATGTGGCTGCACATGGGGCTTGCCTACGCCGTGGATCAGGGACTGGCGACGGCCGCCGAGGCCTTCGCGGAGGCCATCCTCGCCGAGATCCGAAGCGGTCGACTGCGGGATCCCGTCGTGCGCGACCGGCTGCGGGCGGGGCTGGAGCAGTTCAACGCCAACGGCCTGCCGACCGCTTACCAAGCCGGTTTCCAGGACGCCATGGCCGCGTTGATCCACTCCCGGCGCGCCCCCGTCGTCGTCATGGGTGTCAGCGGATGCGGCAAGACCACCGTGGGCCAGTACCTGGCGGAGTCGCTCAGGGTGCCCTTCGAGGAGGGGGACCGCTTCCATCCCGGACGCAACGTGGATTCGCTGGAGAACGGCATCCGTCTCGATGACCGCAGCCGCAGTCCGTGGCTGGCCGCCATCGCAGGCCGCATGCGGGTGGCGGGCCCGGAGGAAGGGCTGGTGATCACCTGCTCCGCCCTCAGACGCATCTACCGCGAGATGCTGCGGGTGGCCCGCCCCGACACGTTCTTCGTGCACCTGGCACTCGACCAGGACAAGGCCACTGCCCGTGTGGCGGGCAGGACGTCGCACTTCATGCCCGCCTCCCTGGTCGCCTCGCAGTTCGAGGACCTGGAACCACTGGACGACGACGAGGACGGGATGACCGTCGACGCGACCCTGCCGGTCGAACGGACCGTCGCCGAGGTCCACACCGAGCTGGCCCGGCGCATCAGGAGGCGCTGAGACGGCCTGCCCGCCACGCACCGCCCCGAGTCCCGCACCCGCACGTACCGCAACCCACCGCCGCACCTGCACGTCGCGCACCCCGCCGCCGCCCTCGCGCGTACCGCACCCGCGCGTACCGCACCCGCGCGTACCGCACCCGCGCGTACCGCACCCGCGCGTACCGCACCCGCGCGTACCGCACCCGCGCGTACCGCACCCGCGCGTAC
>NZ_JBEYZY010000010.1:123537-166647 GCF_040646295.1 Streptomyces sp. NPDC046197
CGTACCGCACCCTGCCGCCGCACGGCGCCGTGGTCGCCGAGCGACCGACTGAAACGACCGACAGAAGGGGGCCCCACCATGCGGATCGTGTCCGCCGAGGTGATCGTCACCAGCCCGGGACGGAACTTCGTCACACTGCGCATCACCACCGAGGACGGCGTCGCCGGCCTCGGCGACGCCACGCTCAACGGCCGCGAACTGGCCGTCCAGTCCTACCTGGACAGTCACGTCGTGCCCCTGCTCATCGGGAGCGACGCCTCCCGCATCGAGGACACCTGGCAGTACCTCTACCGCGGTGCGTACTGGCGCCGTGGTCCCGTGACCATGGCGGCCATCGCCGCCGTCGACACAGCGCTGTGGGACATCAAGGCCAAGACCGCCGGGATGCCCCTCTACCAGCTCCTCGGTGGCGCGTCCCGTACCGGCGCCCTGGCCTACGGACACGCCTCCGGCCGCGATGTGCCCGAACTGCTCGACTCCGTGCGCGCGCACCTGGAGCTCGGCTACCGTGCCATCCGCATCCAGACCGGGATCCCCGGCCTGGACTCGGTGTACGGCGTGGCCGCCTCCGGCGCCGGCGGCGGAGAACGCTACGACTACGAGCCCGCGCGCCGGGCCGCGCTCGGTGGGCGGCCCCTCCCGGCGGTGGAGACCTGGGACACGCGCGCGTATCTGCGGCACGTTCCCACCGTCTTCGAAGCCGTCCGCGCGGAGTTCGGCCCCGAACTGCCGTTGCTGCACGACGGACACCACCGGATGACGCCGATCGAGGCCGCGCGCCTGGGCAAGGCGCTGGAACCGTACGACCTGTTCTGGCTGGAGGACGCCACACCTGCGGAGGACCAGGCGGCCCTGCGCGTCATCCGGCATCACACGACGACACCGCTGGCGATCGGTGAGGTGTTCAACTCGGTGTACGACTACACCATGTTGCTGAGCGAGCGGCTGATCGACTACGTGCGCTCCGCGGTCACCCACACCGGTGGCGTCACCGCGATGAAGAAGCTGCTCGACCTCGCGGATGTGCACGGCGTCAGGTCCGGGATCCACGGCCCGACCGACATCTCCCCGGTGGGCATGGCGGCCGCGCTCCATCTGGACCTGGCCATCCACAACTTCGGCATCCAGGAGTACATGCGGCACTCCGAGCAGACACTGGAGGTGTTCCGTACCTCCTACCGGTTCGAGGACGGGCTGCTGCACCCGTCCGACACCCCGGGCCTGGGCGTCGACCTCGACACCGAGGCGGCCCGTCACTTCCCTTACCAGCCAGCGTACTTGCCGGTCAACAGGCTGCTGGACGGGACCGTGCACGACTGGTGAGCCGCCTGTGCCGCCCACCGCCGTCGGCATGTCCGCCGCTGCGCGGGAAAATCCGTGGTCCCCTGCTCGTGTCCTCGCCTACTGTCGACCCGACATCGCGCGCCGCCCCGAAGCGGCAGCGCATCCTTGCCGTACCTGAGGGGAGCCTGCCGTGCGTGAGCGCACCGCTGTGGTCGTTCCCCCGTCGCGGTTCGAGGTGATCCTGGTGTCCTCGTGCGTCCGGTGCCCGCTGCGCGGCCGGTACCGGATGCCCGTGACGAACAACGGCTGATCAGTCCCCTTGGGCTTCCGGCCCACGCCCGCCCGACGGCGGCATGGGTCCCTTCTCCGCCGTAGTCACGCAATCGCGCTGCCCTTTTCCGCAACACCTCGAAAGGCCACGGGCCGTGCGTACCAACCTCAGCACCCTTACCGCCGTCCGAAACCTGGGCATCCTCGCCCACGTCGACGCCGGCAAGACCACCCTCACCGAGCGGATCCTCTACGCCACCGGGACCACCCACAAGCGCGGTGAGGTGCACGACGGCACCACCGTCACCGACTTCGATCCGCAGGAACGCGACCGCGGGATCACCATCTTCGCGGCGGCGGTGAGCTGTACCTGGGACGGGCACCGGATCAACCTGATCGACACTCCGGGGCACGTCGACTTCGCCGACGAGGTGGAGCGGGCACTGCGGGTGCTCGACGGGGCGGTTGCGGTCTTCGACGCCGTGGCGGGTGTCGAGCCGCAGAGCGAGTCGGTGTGGCGGCAGGCCGACCGGTACGGGGTGCCCCGGATCGCGTTCGTCAACAAGATGGACCGCGCCGGTGCCGATCTCGATGCCGCCGTCGCCTCCGTCCGGGAGCGGCTGCATGCGACCCCGCTGGTCGTGCAGTTGCCGATCGGCGCGGAGGACCGCTTCACCGGCGTCGTGGATCTGGTGCGTATGCGGGCGCTGGTCTGGGCGGCCGACGGCAGCGAGGCCCACGAGGGTCCGGTGCCGGACGCCCTGCGCGACGAGGCGCTGCGACGGCGCCGGCTCCTCGAGGAGACGGTGGCGGAACGGCACCCGGCCGCGCTGGAGGAGTTCTGCGAGCGGGAGACGCTCTGCGCGCCCACCCTCGCCTCCGCGCTGCGCGACCTGACCCGTACCGGTGACGGGGTCGTCGTGCTGTGCGGCTCGGCCTACCGCAACCGCGGGATCGAGCCGCTGCTCGACGCCGTACTCGCCTACCTGCCCTCGCCGTTGGACGTGCCGCCGGTGCGCGGGACGCATGACGGCACCGAACAGGAGCGGGCCGCGGACCCGGCGGCGCCGTTCGCGGCGCTGGCGTTCAAGGTGAGCACGACCGCCACCGGGCGGCTGACCTACCTGCGCGTGTATTCGGGAACCATTGAGAAGGGAGACACGGTGTGGGACACGGGCGCGCGGCGCACCGAGCGCATCGGACGGCTTCTGCGCGTCCAGGCCGACCGGCAGACACCCCTCGACCGGGCGCTGCCCGGGGACATCGTCGCCGTGGCCGGGCTGAAGTCCGCCCGCGCGGGCTCCACCCTGTGCGACCCCGCTGCTCCGCTCGCCCTCGAACCACCCGGCGTGGCCGAACCCGTCGTCTCCCTGGCGGTCGAGGCCCGCAGCGGCACGGACACCGGCCGGCTCGCGTCGGCACTGGCCCGGCTGGCCGAGGAGGACCCCTCGCTGGTCGTCCGGACGGAACCCGAGAGCGGTCGGACACTGCTGTCGGGCATGGGAGAACTGCACCTGGAGGTGGCGGTGGAGAAGGTCCGCCGGGACCAGGGGATCGAGGTCAACGTGGGCAGACCGGGAGTGGCGCTGCGGGAGACCGTCGTGCGCGGGGTGTCCGGAGTGCTCTACCGGCACGTCAAACAGGACGGCGGGGCAGGGCAGTTCGCCCATGTCGTCCTGGAGGTCGAGCCACTCGGTGACGACGGCGACGACGGCGACGAGGGAACCGAGTTCGCCTTCCGGTCCACCGTCGTCGGTGGTCGCGTGCCGCAGGAGTACGTCCGGGCGGTGGAGGCCGGCTGCCGGGACGCCCTGTCCGAAGGGCCACTGGGCGGTCACCCCGTGACGGGTCTGCGGGTCACGCTGACCGACGGGGCCACCCACCCGAAGGACTCCTCGGACATGGCGTTCCGCACGGCCGGGCGGCTCGGGCTCCGTGCGGCACTGCGCTCGTGCACGATGGCCCTCCTGGAGCCGGTCGCCGAGGTCACGGTCACCGTGCCCGAGGACGCCGTGGGCAGTGTCATCGGCGATCTGTCGGCGCGGCGCGGTCGGGTCTCCGCGCAGGTCGTGCGCGCGGGCACCGCGGTGATCACCGTGGTCGTCCCGCTCGCCGAACTCTTCGGGTACGCGACCCGCCTGCGCAGCCGCACCCAGGGGCGTGGCACCTTCACCACCCGGCCCGCGGGTTACGCACCGGCACCGGAACCGGCTCGGGCCCAGGCCCCATCCCGGTAGACGGGTACACCGGCCCCTCCCACCCGGGGAGGGGCCGGCCCACCCGCACCTGCACGTCACCACGTCACGGACTTCGGGGACACAGCACCGCCGTCACGGGTACGACACCACCGTCGACGGCGTCGTGGAAGTCCCCGACGTCGCCGCCCCCGTGTCGTTGATGACGTGCTCGTACTGCCCATTGCCGCCCAGCGAGACGACCAGCAGGTCATGGAATCGCACGCCCGGCCTGTCCGGTGCGGCGAAGCCGTTGTGCTGCACGATGGTCGGGTCGACGTCGTAGTAGCAGTAGCTGCCCAGGCCCCAGCCCTCGTGCGTGGTGACGTCGTCGCCGACCTTGTAGGCGGCGTAGCCCTTGACCGGGCCGTTCTGAACGGCCGCCTGGTCCGGGGCGTCGTAGGCCTTCTCGTTCTGGAAGAAGATGGTCCGGCCCCGCTGGCCGTACCACTGGACGTCGTACTTGTTGAAGTGCTCGACGAACAGGCCGGTGGCCAGCACGTCGTCGCCGCACACGACGATGCCGTAGTCGGCCCGGTTGGTCTCCCACCCGACGCCCGTGCCGTGGTCGGCACGCCACACCCAGGTGTGGTCGACGATGGTGTGACGGCTGTTGATCACCATACTGGTGGTGGCCTTTCCGGCGCCCGCCCCGCCGATCCGTACGAACACGTCCTGCACGGTGGTCGGGTTGGCCGAGTGGTCCATCGACGCGCCGGGCGGGCCGACCTCCAGCAGCGTCGCGGAGTTCACCGGTCCGGCGTCGATGAGGAATCCGGCCAGGCGTACGCCGTCGACGTCGGCGACCTTCATCACGCTCACGCCGTTGTCCGGGACGAGTGTGGCGTAACCCAGCCCCAGTACGACGGTGTTGGGCCGATCCACCTGGATTGCCTGGTCGACGTGGTAGATCCCCGGCGTCAGCAGTAGGTGAAGGCCCTGTGCCAGCGCCTGGTTGAGCGTCGCCGCCGTCACGCCCGGCCTCGCCACGTAGAACCGCGACAGGGGCAGCGACGTGCCCCTCGGTGTGCCGTTGCCCCAGGTGACCCCGCGCGCGTTCGTCCGCTGCTCGGGCAGGAAGACGTGGAACTCGTCGCCGTTGAGGTAGAGGAAGGGCTTCTCGCGGGAGACGGGAGTGGTGGCGAGCGTGGTGTAGGGCGGGTTGGGGAAGCTCTGCGCGGGGGCGCCCTCGACGCCGGAGAACACCATGTTCCACACGCCGTTGAGCCAGCTGCCGATCGCGCTGTCGCGGGTGTACCACTGCTGCTGCGAGTACGGGCCGACCTGGCCGTCGATTCGGCTGTCGGCGATGTAGCCGCCACTGGCCCAACCGTAGCCGGACGGCGCGAGGTTGAGGCCGCCGCGTACGTGCATCCGGCGGAAGGGGGCCGCCTGTGCGACGGCCCAGCGGTTGGTGCCACTGGCGGGGACGAGGGCCAGGTTCTCCGCCGAACGCCAGAAGTTCTGCGTGGCGTTGCCGTTGAACCAGCCCGCGTCGACGGTGACGTCTCCGTTGATGGTCGTGTCGTCGGGGGACAGGCCCAGGCCGGCGATCGAGGTGTAGAAGCCGATCTGGGCGTTCAGGCCGTGGTATGTGCCGGGCTTGAACAGCAGGGCGTACCGGCCGGTGCCGAACTGCGCCGATTCCTGCTGGTGGAAGACCTCGTCGAGGCGGCCCTGGATGTTCGGCGTGGACGGGTCGAAGACCAGGACGTTCGGGCCGAGGTCGCCGCCACCGGGAAGGGCGCGCGGCTTGCCGCGGGCCGGGTGGGCGGCCGCGGCCGGTGCGGCCGACGCCGGCGGGGAGGACAGTCCCGCCAGGACGGGAGCGGCCGCGGCGGCGGCGCCGAGCACGGTTCGCCGGTCGAGGGCGGGCGGCCGTGGGGCCGGGGCATCCGGGGAGGAAGGGGGCATGGGGCGGCTCTCCTGGTTCAGGAAGTGAACGGTGTGGGGTTCGAGAGCGCTCTCTCGCCGGTGAATGCTTCATCGGTGTGAACGATGCGTCAAGAGTTGTGACCGCGGTTCCGCAGACCGAAGTTGAGTGACCGTCAGTCGGCCGAGCGTTCCGGGAGATGGCCGACCGGCGCTGCGGGCGGTCTGCCGCAGCGTCGAGACCCAACCGTTGCATACGCGCCCGACGCTCTCCCGCCGCAGGTCATCTGCCGTCCGTCGGCCGCATACCGCCGACCGTACCCAATCCGCCGCCGCCGGCAGCCGATTCACGTGTGCCGGATCCCTTGACGACTCCTCCGCGAAAGGTTTAACTCACGTCCTAAATTAAGCCATGAGGACACACTTCGGAAGTCGAACGGGTGTCGGCGTCCGCAACCATCCTCTCGGTTCTCGACTCCCGGAAAGGGACACCAGGAGCCATGCGCAGCATCCGAGCCGCGGCCGTAGGCGCCGTCACGCTGTCTCTCGCCCTTGCCGCCTCGGCCTGCGGAGGTGGTTCGTCGACGGGCGGCGGGTCCGACGACTCGCCGAAGACCCTCACCTACTGGGCCTCCAACCAGGGCGCCAGCATCGAGATCGACAAGAAGGTCCTCCAGCCGGAGCTCGACAAGTTCGAGAAACAGACGGGCATCAAGGTGAAGCTGGAAGTCGTGCCCTGGTCCGACCTGCTCAACCGGATCCTCACGGCGGCCACCTCCGGCCAGGGCCCCGACGTCCTCAACATCGGCAACACCTGGAGCGCCTCCCTGCAGGCCACCGGTGCCCTGCTGCCCTGGGACTCCGGCAACTTCGGCCGGATCGGCGGCAAGGACCGCTTCGTCGACTCCGCGCTCGGCTCCACCGGCGCACAGGGCAAGGACCCGGCCGCCGTGCCGCTGTACTCGATGGCGTACGCCCTCTACTACAACAAGAAGATCTTCGCCGACGCCGGGATCGCCAAACCCCCGGCCACCTGGGACGAGTTGATCGCCGACGGCAGGAAGATCCAGGCCAGGGGCAAGCAGGTGCTCGGCGCCGAGGGCTCCAACGTCTCCGAGAACATCCACCAGGTCTTCGTCTTCGCCAAGCAGCACGGGGCCGACTTCTTCACCGCCGACGGCAGGCCCGACTTCACCGCCGACGGCGCGGTCACCGCGGTCAAGCAGTACGTCGACCTGATGGCCATGGACAAGGCCATCCCGCAGGGCAACGCCGAGTACGCGCAGAACCAGTCGGTGAGCGACTTCGCCAAGGGCAGGACGGCGATGCTGCTGTGGCAGTCGGCCTCCGCCAACCTCAAGTCGCAGGGCATGAGCGAGGACGCCTACGGCATCGCCCCCGTGCCCGTGCAGTCCGGCACCCCTGGCACCGGCACGCAGGTCGACTCGATGGTCGCCGGCATCAACCTGGCCGTCTTCAAGAACACCCGCAACCTCGACGGCGCCACCAAGTTCGTGAAGTTCATGACCAGCGACGACGAGCAGAGGATCCTCAACGAGGCCTACAGCTCCATCCCGCCGGTCAGGTCGGCCCAGTCGTACCCGGCGTTCAACACCCCGGCCAACGCGGTCCTGAAGAGCACCCTGGCCACCAGCGCCGCCGCGCTGCCGCAGGTGGCCGACGAGTCGCAGTTCGAGACGACCGTCGGTACGGCCGTGAAGGAACTGTTCGCCGACGCCGCGGCCGGACGCGCGGTGACCACCGACTCGGTGAAGGCCAAGCTCGAGAAGGCCCAGCAGCAGATGCCGGCCAAGTGAGCACGGACACCGTCATGACGACCACCGTTCCCGCGGAGGCCGGTGCCCGGACCGTGCGCAAGATCTCCCCCGGTGCGGCGCGCGGCCCCCGCCGCCGCACCGGGCGGATCCGGCGCACCGCACTGCCGTACCTGCTGCTTCTGCCCGCCCTGCTGCTCGAACTCCTGGTCCACCTGGTGCCGATGGTCATCGGCATCGTGATGAGCTTCAAGGAGCTCACCCAGTTCTACATCCGCGACTGGGGCACCGCGCCCTGGTCCGGCCTCGCCAACTACCGCATGTCGGTGGACTTCAACGCGCCGGTCGGCCAGGCCCTGCTGCACTCCTTCCTGGTCACCGTCGGCTTCACCCTGCTGTCGGTCGGCCTGTGCTGGCTGATCGGCACGGTGGCCGCGATCTGCATGCAGGACACCTTCCGCGGCCGCGGCCTGCTGAGAGCGCTCTTCCTGGTGCCGTACGCGCTGCCCGTCTACGCGGCCGTCATCACCTGGGTGTTCATGTTCCAGCACGACAACGGCCTGGTGAACCACGTCCTGCACGACCAGTTGCACCTGACCGGCAAGCGGTCCTTCTGGCTCATCGGCAACAACAGCTTCGTCGCGCTGCTGACGGTGTCGGTGTGGAAGGGCTGGCCGTTCGCCTTCCTCATCGTCATGGCCGGGCTGCAGAACATCCCCAAGGAGCTGTACGAGGCCGCCGCCCTGGACGGCGCCGGGATGTGGCAGCAGATCCGCCGCATCACCCTGCCCTCGCTGCGGCCGGTCAACCAGGTCCTGATCCTGGTGCTGTTCCTGTGGACGTTCAACGACTTCAACACGCCCTACGTGCTGTTCGGCAAGGCCGCGCCGGAGGCCGCGGACCTCATCTCGGTCCACATCTACCAGGCCTCCTTCGTCACCTGGAACTTCGGCACCGGTTCGGCGATGTCCGTCCTGCTGCTGCTGTTCCTGCTGGTGGTGACGGGTGTCTATCTGCTGCTGACCTCACGGGGAAGGAAGCCGGCCGATGTCTAGCGCCTCGCAGACGACCCGGGCGCCGAGCGCCGCCGCGGCCCCCCGCTCCCCGATGGCGCCGCCGCGCTCGTTCCTCTGGACCCGGCGGATCTTCCTGACCCTGCTCACCGGCTTCGTGCTGGTGCCGGTGTACGTCATGGTCTCCAGCTCCCTGAAGCCGCTCGCGGACGTCACGGGCAAGTTCCGCTGGCTGCCCAGCGGGCTGACGATCCGCCCGTACATCGACATCTGGTCGACGGTCCCGCTCGCCCAGTACTTCGTGAACTCGCTGATCGTGGCGGTCGCGGCGACCGTCTGCTCGGTGGTCGTCGCGGTCTTCTCCGCATACGCCGTCAGCCGTTACACCTTCCGCGGCAGACGCGTGTTCACGGTCACGGTGCTGTCCACGCAGATGTTCCCCGGCATCCTCTTCCTGCTGCCGCTGTTCCTGCTCTACGTCAACATCGGCAACGCCACCGGCATCGCACTGTTCGGCTCGCGCGGCGGGCTGATACTGACCTACCTCACCTTCTCGCTGCCGTTCTCGATCTGGATGCTGATCGGGTACTTCGACTCGGTGCCGCGCGACCTGGACGAGGCGGCGCTGGTGGACGGCTGCGGGCCGCTCGGCGCGCTGTTCCGGGTCGTCGTGCCCGCCGCCGTCCCCGGCATCGTCGCCGTCGCCGTCTACGCCTTCATGACCGCGTGGGGCGAGGTGCTCTTCGCCTCGGTCATGACGAACGACACCACCCGCACACTCGCCGTCGGCCTGCAGGGCTACTCCACGCAGTACGACGTGTACTGGAACCAGATCATGGCCGCCTCGCTCGTCGTCAGCGTGCCCGTGGTCGCCGGCTTCCTGCTGCTGCAGCGCTACCTCGTCGCCGGTCTCACCGCCGGAGCGGTCAAGTGACCGACACCCCGTTTCCCGAAAGGACTTCCGTGTCCGACGCCATCGACCTCGCCGCACTCCCGCACGACTTCCTGTGGGGCACGGCCACATCGGCGTACCAGATCGAGGGAGCCGTCACCGAGGACGGCCGCACGCCGTCGATCTGGGACACCTTCAGCCACACCCCCGGAAAGATCGACAACAACGATGACGGCGACGTCGCCTGCGACCACTACCACCGCTGGCGCGAGGACATCGGCCTGATGCGGCAACTCGGCACCAACGCCTACCGGTTGTCGATCGCCTGGCCGCGGGTCAAGCCGGGCGGCGACGGTCCGGTGAACCCCAAGGGCCTGGCGTTCTACGACGAGTTGATCGACGGGCTCCTGGAGGCGGGTATCACTCCGTCCGTCACCCTGTACCACTGGGACCTGCCGCAGGTGCTGCAGGACCGGGGCGGCTGGGGCGAGCGGGCGACCGCCGAGCACTTCGCCGTGTACGCCTCCGTCGTCGCCGAACGCCTCGGTGACCGCGTCACCCACTGGGCCACCCTCAACGAGCCGTCCTGCTCCGCCTGGATCGGCCATCTGGAAGGCAAGATGGCGCCCGGCCTGACCGATCTCACGGCCGCGGTCCGTGCCTCCTACCACCTGCTCCTCGGCCACGGTCTGGCCACACAGGCGATCCGCGCGGCCGCCCCCGGCACCGGGATCGGCATCGTCAACAACCTCTCCACCGTCTTCGCCGCGACCGACCGTCCCGAGGACGTGGCGGCCGCCCGCCGCCACGACGGCCACGTCAACCGCTGGTGGCTGGACCCGGTGCACGGCCGCGGCTTCCCCGCGGACATGCGCGAGGTGTACGGCGTCGAACTTCCCGAACGCCCGGGCGACTTGGACACGATCGCCGCCCCACTGGACTGGCTGGGCCTGAACTACTACTTCCCGGCCACGGTCGCAGACGATCCGACCGGACCGGCGCCCCGTGTCCGCTCCGCGCGCCGCCTCGGCGTGCCGCGCACCGGCATGGACTGGGAGATCGACGCGAGCGGCATCGAGACGCTGCTGCTCCGCCTCACCCACGAGTACGGTGCCCGGAAGATCTACGTCACGGAGAACGGCTCCGCCTTCCCGGACCTGGTCCGCCCCGACGGCACGGTGGACGACCCCGAGCGCCAGGACTACCTGGTGCGGCACCTGGCCGCCTGCGCGTCGGCGGCCCGGAAGGGGGCACCGCTGGCCGGGTACTTCGCCTGGTCGCTGCTGGACAACTTCGAGTGGGCGTACGGCTACGACAAGCGCTTCGGCCTCGTCCACGTCGACTACCGCACCCAGGTCCGCACCATCAAGGGCACCGGGCACCGGTACGCGGAGATCGTGCGCGCGCACCGGGGTCGGGGCCGCCGGGCCGCCTGAGGTACACCCCTCACAGGGGGCACACCGCTTGCGGCGGGCGCGGGCGCGGGCGCGGGTGCGGGAGCACGCGCGCTCCGCGAAATCACCAATGCCTCCTTCCGCACCTGTCGCCCATGCGGCGGGCGTCGCTGACATTACCGTCGGGCGACGCCGACCTGTTGCGAGCGGAACTGGAGCCGTTGCGCGCCTATGAAGAGGCCGCCGAGGAGTACCGCTGGGTGCCGGTCTCGACCTGACTCCATGTGCGGCTTCCGTGGCGCCTGCGGGAGAGTCGCCCGGTGACCGCCCAAGGAGGGCGTCACTCGGCTCCGGCCGCCGTCAGGTGGTCGCGCATCACGGCCGTGATCGCGGCTGCGTCGCCGGTGGCGGGCAGGGACCACGGGTTCTCGTCGCCGTTCTCCATGGCCGCGCTGCTGATGAACCTCACGCCGGTGGGGGAGGGGACGTAGGAGTCACGGAGCCACTGGGCGAACACCGCCGCCTCGTCGGCGGTCACGTTGCCGAGCGTGATGTACGTGTACTCGGGTGAGGGCATCGCCGCGGTGCCGGTGCCCCAGACGTCGGGAGCCACCTCGATGTCGAAGTCCAGCACCTCAACGCCACGCAGTGGGGCGACTCGGCGTTCCAGCACGGAGTCGGCGAAGTCTCTCTCCACCGCGTCGGTGAACGTCTCGAGGCCCGCTTGCCATGAGGCGCCGCCGTCCTCGGGCGGATAGAAACCGAAGGTGGTCCTGACGTTGCGTGGTGCTGACACAGTTTCCTCGTTCTCACGGCACGTATCGAGCGGATCCGGTGACACCGTTCATGAGCATCATGGACTCCCAGTAAGCGGCGTCGTCTTCGCCATTGGTCACGATCTCAAGCCCGCGTATCTCCGAGTTCGCCGGGTTGGCCATGGCCTTCTTGTAGCGGGTGAGCTCACGGCTGTCGTCGCCGTACATCGAGTCGATGACCGGGTCCCATTTGGGCTTGCCGCTGTCGTCCACTTTCACAGGCTTGGCCAGTGTCTCGTTGACCCTTTCGATACTGCGGAAGCTGCGCCTCTTGCGGTCTGGGTCCTGCACGTGCTTGGCCTCCACCAGGTAACCGTCCACCGGGCGGATGCCGTCCACCATGAGACCGCGCTTGTGCCCGTCAAGGGGAACTTCGCGTTCGGGGTAGCCCGCCACCCGCAACTGGTACGCGTTGTTGGGATTCGTGGGACCACCGCCTCCGGCGAAGCCGCCCGTATTGATCTTCTGCGCGGCTGAGCGCGGGGATCTGTCGGCCGAGGGGATCGACCGTGCCACAGTTGGCAGACGTTCGCCCCGGCGGAGGCTGTTCGCGGCGGACGTGTCCTGGCTGGGACTGGTCGCGGTGAGTCACCTGCCCGACCCGATACTGGTCACGGTGCTGTGCGCGGCCATCGTGCCGCTGCCGCGGCGGGAGTGAACCGGGCGGTGGACGGCACACGTACCTCCTGTCCGTGGGAAGATCCATCACCATGAGCGCGTCGTCGGCGGTGAGGAGCCTGCGGGCCGCGGTGTTCGCCGCGGTGTGCGTGCTCCTGGCCGCCGCCGGGCACGGGCTGGCCATGGGCGACATGCCGTCGGCCTGGGCGGACGGCGCCGGGTTCCTCGGTGTCTTCGTCGCCGGGTGGCTGCTCGGCGGCCGGGAGCGGTCCCTGCCCGGGATCGGCGCGGCGACGCTCGCCACCCAGGCGGCACTGCACCTCGCCTTCGACGCGGTACGTGCTCGTACGACCATGCCGGGTATGCCTCCCGGGGCCGTCATGGGGTCCATGCCCGGCCACGGCATGCGCATGGGCACCCCGCATGCGTCGGCGGCCCAGGTCCTGACCTCTGCCCACGCCACGGCCGCCCTGCACGCCCCCGCCACGGCCGCCGTCACGCCTGCGCACGTGCTGACCTCGCATGCCGCGGCCGCCCACGTCCTCGCTGCACTCGTCGCGTCCTGGTGGCTGCGGCGTGGGGAGGCGGCCCTGTGGTCGCTGCTGCGCCGGGCTGTCGCTCTCGCGCCCGCCCTCACGGCCTGGTGGCGGGCTGCGCCCGCCCCGCTGCCCGCGCCGGCCGGTCATCGGCCCCACGCCTCGGCGCGGCCGTTCGCGCTGCGGCAGCTCGTGCTGCGTCACGCCATGAGCCGGCGCGGACCGCCGGCCCGGATCCCGTACCCGGTCTGACCTTCACATTCCCTTCCCGTACGGAGATCCGTTCACTCATGTCCACGACACGCACCACCTCACGCCGCGCCGCCGTCGGCCGCGTCGGCATCGTCACCGCTCTCGCCGCGGCCGCAGTCCTCGCCGCCGCGGGCGTCGCCTCCGCGCACGTCACCGTGCACCCCGACAGCTATGCCAAGGGCGCCACGGACGGCGTGCTGACCTTCCGCGTGCCCAACGAGGAGGACAACGCGAGCACCACCAAGATCCAGGTGTACCTGCCCACCGACCACCCGGTGCTGGGCGTGCTCGTCACCCCGCAGGACGGCTGGACCGCGAAGGTGACCACCAGCAAGCTCAAGACGCCGGTGAAGACCGACGACGGCACCATCACCGACGCCGTCTCCGAGATCACCTGGACCGGAGGCAAGATCGGTCCCGGCCAGTACCAGGACTTCAACGTCGCCTTCGGCCAGCTGCCCGACGACACCGGCCAGTTGACCTTCAAGACGCTGCAGACCTACTCCGACGGCAAGGTCGTCCGCTGGATCGAGGAGCCCCAGGGCGGCGAGGAGCCGGAGAACCCGGCGCCGGTCCTCAAGCTCACCGCCAAGGGCGGCGAGGAGGCACCCTCCGCATCGAAGAGCGCCACCGGCTCCGCGGCGGCCCCCGCCTCCTCCTCCAGCGACTCCACCGCCCGCGGCCTGGGCGTCGCCGGGCTGGTCGTGGGCGTGCTCGGCCTTGCCGCGGCCGCGTTCGCGGTCGTACGGACGCGGTCGCCGCGGTCGTAACGACCACACGTCCCACACGAAAGGGCCCGGATCACATCCCCGTGATCCGGGCCCCTCTTGCGACGCAGGAGGTCAGGCGGCCGTCGCCGCCTCCAGCACCTCCTCGACGGAGGCCTCCAGGGCCCCGTCGACCGCCCGTGCGGCCCCGCGCATCCCCTCCATGTCCACAGCAGCCTCTCGAAGCTCCACCGCCGAGGCGGTGTCCCGCACCCGTGAGGCCCGCCCCAGCCACAGCACGTCCCGCCCGAACGACCACACCAGCAGCGCCAGGGCCAGCAGCACCACACCCAGGTTCGCCACCCGCGGCAGCAGATCCGCGCCCGCCAGCAACAGGCAGATGCCCTGGAGCGCGGCCACCGTCTTGCGCGCGGTGCTCGGGGGCAGCGGCGCGTTCAGCCAGGGCATGACGCGGGCGGCGGCGACGAAGCCGTAGCGCATGCCGCCGATCAGCAGCACCCACGGGCCGAGCTGCATCGAGACATAGACACTGAGCACGAGGATCAGGAAGGCGTCGACCTCCATGTCGAAGCGGGCGCCGAGCGCGGTGGAGGTGCCGGTGCGGCGGGCCACCTTGCCGTCGACCCCGTCCAGGATGAGCGCGACAGCCGTCAGCCCGACCAGCAGCGACACCGGCGGGGAACTCTCGAAGGAGTCCGCGACCAGTGCCGTCACACCGCCCACGAGAGTGGCCCGGCCCAGGGTGACCCGGTTCGCGGCGCCGAACGAGCGAAGCCGGGAGCGGTGCACCGCCCGGGAGAGCACCGCCCAGGTGGCGATGGCGAAGACGAGACCGGTCACCCAGCCCGCCGGCCCCATGCCGATCGCCGTGCCGAGCAGGGCCAGCAACAGGATCTGCACGCCCGCTCCCACGGCGGGCTCCTGCTGGACCAGCCTCGCGTCGTAAGTGTTGTTCAGGGCCACCGCACACCCTCCGGCCGAGTGACAGAGTCGATCAACGCCGCGTACCTTGTCCGCGGCCTGTGCACATCTCCGTACGTGAACAACTTCCCGATCGTTCAGGAGGACGACGATGAACCGCTCCGCCCGCGCCTTCTGGCTCCGCTCGCCGGGCCACGGCGAGATACGTGACCTGCGGCTCCGGGACCCGGCACAGGGCGAGGTCCTGGTGCGCACCCTGTGGTCCGGGGTGAGCCGCGGCACGGAGACGCTGGTGTTCCGGGGCGGGGTCCCCGTCAGCCAGCACCGTGCCATGCGCGCGCCGTTCCAGGAGGGCGACTTCCCGGGCCCGGTGAAGTACGGCTACCTCAACGTCGGGGTCGTGGAGGAGGGACCGCGGGAGCTGACCGGCCGTACGGTCTTCTGCCTCTACCCGCACCAGACGCGGTACGTCGTGCCGGCGAGTGCCGTGACACCGGTGCCGGCGGACGTCCCCGCCGAGCGGGCCGTCCTCGCGGGCACCGTCGAGACCGCCGTGAACGCCCTGTGGGACGCCGCACCCCTGGTCGGCGACCGCATCGCCGTGGTGGGCGGCGGCATGGTCGGCTGCTCGGTGGCGGCGCTGCTGGCCCGGTTCCCGGGCGTGCGTGTGCAGTTGGTGGACGCCGATCCGGCACGGGCGAAGGTAGCCGAGGCCCTTGGTGTCGGCTTCGCCACGCCCGAGGACGCCGTCGGCGGGTGCGACCTAGTCGTGCATGCCAGCGCCACCGAGCAGGGCCTGGCCCGCTCCCTGGAACTGCTCGACCCCGAGGGCACGGTCGTCGAACTGAGCTGGTACGGCGACCGGCGTGTCGCTCTCCCGCTCGGCGAGGCCTTCCACTCCCGCCGGCTCGTCATCCGCAGCAGCCAGGTCGGCACCGTGTCCCCGGCCCGCCCCCACCGGACCTACGCCGACCGGCTCGCCGTCGCCCTCGACCTGCTCGCCGACCCGGCACTGGACGCCCTCATCACCGGGGAAAGCGCGTTCGAGGAACTGCCGCAGGTCATGCCGAAACTCGTCTCCGGGGAGATTCCGGCCCTGTGCCACCGGGTCAGGTACGTCGACTGACCCGCCCACCGCGCGGACCCGGCCCGAGGCACCCGTTCAATCCGGAACGACAAGAGGGCCTGACCTGAGAAAAGAGTGAGAGTGGACTGAACACGGGGAAGCGAAGAGCCGTACTACACGGCATCCCCCGGCAGGGATCAGCGGGGGGACCAGACGCGCCGCACCTGGAGGGTCGTCCGTTGTTCAGCATCACCGTCCGCGATCACATCATGATCGCCCACAGCTTCCGCGGCGAGGTCTTCGGGCCCGCGCAGCGGCTGCACGGAGCCACGTTCCTCGTGGACGCCACGTTCCGCCGCGAACAGCTGGACGACGACAACATAGTCGTCGACATCGGACTGGCCACCCAGGAACTGGGCGCGGTCGTGAGCGAGCTGAACTACCGCAACCTCGACAACGAGCCCGACTTCGCCGGAATCAACACCTCCACGGAGTTCCTGGCCAAGGTGATCGCCGACCGGCTCGCCGAGCGGATCCACAAGGGTGCCCTGGGCGAGGGCGCGAAGGGACTCGCCGGGCTCACCGTCACCCTCCACGAGTCGCACGTCGCCTGGGCGAGTTACGAGCGTGCCCTGTGACCGACACGACCGTCGACCGGGCGTCGGCCCTCACCTACGTGCCCGTGCAGCGCGCGGGCCTGGACAACGTCGGGATCATCCCCATGTCCCTGCGCACCGTGCACTTCGTCCTGCCGGGCGGCGTCTACGACCCGGCCACGCCGAGCGGCGGCAACGCCTACGACCGGCGCGTCAGCCTGGACCTGCCCGGCTTCGGCTGGCAGGTGCACGGGCACCCCGTGGACGGCGGCTGGCCCCACCCGGACGCGACCGCCCGCGCGGAACTCGCGCGTACGCTCGGCGCGTTGCCGGACGGCGCCGTCGTCCTCCTCGACGGGCTCGTCGCCTGCGGCGTCCCCGAGATCGTCCTGCCGCAGGCCGAACGGCTGCGCCTGGCCGTCCTCGTCCACCTCCCGCTCGGCGACGAGACCGGGCTCGACGCGGCCGTGGCCGCGGAACTGGACGCCAGGGAACGCCAGGTGCTGCGGGCGGTACCCGCCGTGATCGCCACCAGCGAGTGGGCGGTGCGCCGCCTCGTCTCCCATCACGGCCTCGCTCCCGACCGGGTGCACGTCGCCGCACCCGGCGCCGACATCGCGCCCCTCGCCTCCGGCACCGACGGCGTCTCGCGGCTGCTGTGCGTCGCCGCGGTGACCCCGCGCAAGGGGCAGCACCGGCTGGTGGAGGCGCTGGCCGCGGTGACCGACCTGCCGTGGAGCTGCGTGTGCGTCGGCGCGCTCACCCAGGACCCCGAGTACGTCGCCGAACTGCGCGGCCTGATCCGCGAACACGGCCTCGAGGACCGGGTGCGGCTGGCCGGACCGCAGGCCGGCGCCGAACTCGACGCCAGCTACGCCGCCGCCGACCTGATGGTCCTCACCTCCTACGCGGAGACCTACGGCATGGCGATCACCGAGGCGCTCGCTCGGGGCATCCCGGTACTCGCCACGGACGTCGGCGGCGTCTCCGAGGCGGTCGGCCGCGCTCCCGACGGCGGGGTGCCCGGCATCCTCGTCCCGCCGGAGGACTCCCCGGCCCTCGCCGCCGAACTGCGCGGCTGGTTCGGCGAGGCCGACGTACGACGCCGTCTCAAGGCGGCCGCGCGAAGCCGGCGCGCGGCCCTGGACGGATGGGCGACGACCGCCCGCAGCCTGGCCGGCGTGCTCGGCCGGCTGCCGCAGGAACCGAGGAGGGCGGCATGAGAAAGACGACGGCTTCGACCGGCGCGGCCCAGCGGGACGGGGGCATCCCGGGCCAGCCGGGACCGCGCGAGGTCACCGAGACGGCCCCCTCGCAGGACGACGTGATACCGGGCGCCGGGCCCGCCCCGCGCCCCGGCGAGCGCGCCACCGTCAAGCTCCGCGAGGGCGACCCGCAGGAGCCGCCCCGCTACGCGCCCGAGTGGCTGCAACTGCGGGAGCAGGCCGACGCGACCGCGCGCTCGGCGGAACTGCTGGATCCGCTGCGGATCCGGCTCGCCAACCTGCCCGCGCGGCACGGTGGGATCGTCGTGCACGACCTGGGCTGCGGCACCGGCTCGATGGGCCGCTGGCTCGCCCCCCGGCTGGACGGTGCCCAGCACTGGATCCTGCACGACCGCGACCCCTACCTCCTGCACTTCGCCGCCGTGGCCTCGCCGCGCGCGGCGGCCGACGGCAGCCGGGTCACCGTGGAGACCCGCCGCGGCGACGTGGCCCGGCTCACCCCGGACGCCCTGGTCGGCGCGTCACTGGTGACGGCGTCGGCCCTGCTGGACGTCCTCACCCGCGAGGAGATCGGCACCCTCGCCGCCGCGTGCGCCGGAGCGGGCTGCCCGGCACTGCTGACGCTGTCGGTGGTCGGCCGCGTCGACCTCACCCCGGCCCACCCGCTGGACGCCGAGATCACCGAGGCGTTCAACGCGCACCAGCGGCGCACCGGGCTGCTGGGCCCCGACGCGCTCACCGTGGCCTGCGAGGCCTTCGCCGAGCACGGCGCGACGGTGCGGGTGCAGCCGAGCGGGTGGCAGCTCGGCCCCGGACAGCGCGAGCTGACCGCCCAGTGGCTGCGCGGCTGGGTCGGTGCGGCCGTCGAACAGCGTCCCGAACTCGGGCCGCGCGCCGACCGCTACCTGAAGGAGCGCCTCGAGGCCTGTGCCGCCGGGGAGTTGGAGGTCGTCGTCCACCACAGCGACCTGCTGGCGCTGTCCCGGCCGGCCGGCGGTGCCGCATGAGCGTGCAGACCATGGACGTCCGGGCGGTACCGGCGCCGGTGAAGGAATGTGCGCCCTCCCACCCGCAGGCCCCCACCGGCCAAGCCCGCACCTCCCGCTCCCGCTCCGCCTTCCGCGCGCTGCGCACCCACCTCGGCACCGTCGCCGGCGTCGCCATCCTCGCCGTCCTGCTGTGGCGCCTGGGCACCGGCGTCTTCCTCGACGGACTGCGCCGGATCGACGCGCCGACCCTGGCCGCGGCGCTCGCCGTCGGGCTGGTCACCACCGTGTTCAGCGCCTGGCGCTGGCAGTTGGTGGCCCGCGGCCTCGGCATCCGGCTGCCGCTCGGCCCGGCCGTGGCCGACTACTACCGTGCCCTGTTCCTCAACGCGGCCCTGCCCGGCGGGGTCCTGGGCGACGTGCACCGGGCGGTGCGGCACGGGCAGAGCGCCGGGGACATCGGCCGCGGCGTGCGGGCCGTGGTCCTGGAACGGGTCGCCGGGCAGATCGCGTTGTCCGTCGTCGGGATCGCGGCGCTGGTGACCCTGCCGTCCCCGGTCCGGGTACAGATACGGCAGCTCGCGCCGCTGGCCGCGCTCGCGGCGGTAGGCGCGCTCGCCGTCGTCGTGGCGCTGCGCATGAACCGGCCGTCGTCGCGCCGGGGACGGGCCCTGCGCCGGGTCCTCGGCGAGGCGCGCGAGGGGCTGCTGTCCCGACGCAACGGGCCGGGGGTGGCGCTGTCCTCCCTCATCGTCCTCGCGGGGCACATCGCGATGTTCGTCGTCGCCGCCCGGGTCGCCGGGAGCGCCGCCTCCCCGCTGGTGCTGCTGCCGCTGGCCGTCCTGGCCCTGGTCGCCATGGGGCTGCCGGTGAACGTCGGCGGCTTCGGGCCCCGGGAAGGCGTCACCGCCTGGGCGTTCGCCGCCGCGGGGCTCGGCGCGAGCACGGGACTGGCCGTCGCCGTGGTGTACGGGGTGCTGAGCTTCGTGGCCGCCCTGCCCGGGGCGGTCGTCCTGGTCGCCCGCTGGTGTGCCGGCCTACGAGCCGGGTCGCGGGCCGCGGCGGCCCCGGAACCCGGCCACGCGGCCGGTGAACGCTACGCCTGCCCGCTTCCCGCGCCCCGCTCGGAGTTCACGGCCGAGTCCGCCGACGTGAGCAGCGAGAAATACGCCCCGAAGGAGGCGGCGAGGCTCGCCAGCAGTTCCTTCCCCTTTTCCGCGGAGCCCAGGGAAGGACGGCCGATGACGCCCGATTCGGTATAGGCGGACATTCCGGTGGTGAGCAGATGACGCCGGTCGTCCGCAACCAAATCGGCGCCCTGGTAACCGGCCCGTACCGATTCGGGATGAGCGTGCAGAAGAACGGAGGTCTCGATTTCCCCCGCATGCATGTCGGTGAGCAGCGAGGTGCGCACTCCGGCCCGTTCCCGGGCCGTCTCCCAGTCCTCCGCGGCCGGGAACAGCGCGATCCGTTCCCCGCGCGCGGAGGCCTCCTGAACCACGTTGCCCAGTACGTAGTTTCCGCCGTGACCGTTGACGACCACCAGGGCCTCGACGCCGGAGCGGCGGAGCGAGTCCGCGATGTCCCGCACCACCGAATGAAGAGTCACGGAAGAGATGCTGACGGTCCCCGGCCAGGCCGCGTGCTCGTGCGAGCAGGAGATCGTCACCGGCGGAAGGAGGTGCACCGGGTACGCGCCCGCGATCTCCCGGGCGATGGCACAGGCGACCAGGGTGTCGGTCGCCAGCGGAAGGAACGGACCGTGTTGTTCGAAGCTCCCCACCGGGAGGACCGCGACCTGTCGTGAGAGGTCCGCCCCCCGCGTCCGTACGTCTTCCGTCGTGTCCGCCGGCAGTAGACCATATGCCGACGGCCGCGTTCCCGAACCACTCACTGTTTTCCGGCCTTTCGTCTCTGCTTAGGATCCAGATCATGACAGAAAACCTCGGCGTACTCGGCAAGAAGTCCTCGCGGCGGACCGGCGCGGAACGCGTCGTGAATGCTCCCCTGCCCACCGTGTACGGGCAATTCCAGGCGGTCGGCTACATGGACCACGACCGCGGTGACGAGCAAGTGGCCCTGGTCTACGGCGACATCGGCACCGACGGCGTTCTCGTCCGGCTGCACTCCGAGTGCCTGACCGGCGACGCCTTCGGGTCCCAGCACTGCGAGTGCGGAGACCAGCTCGACGCCGCGATGCGCGCCGTCGTCGCCGAAGGCAGCGGCGTCGTCGTCTACTTGAGGGGCCACGAGGGCCGGGGCATCGGACTGCTCGCCAAGCTGCGTGCGATGGCGCTGCAGGCGGAGGGCCTGGACACCGTCGAGGCGAACCTGGCCCTCGGCCTGCCGGTCGACGCCCGCGACTACGGTGTGGCCGCGCAGATCCTGCACGACCTGGGGGTGCGCTCGGTGCGCCTGATGTCCAACAACCCGCGCAAGCGCGAGGCGCTGCTGCGGCACGGCATCCAGGTCGCCGAGCAGGTCCCGCTGCTGATCCCGCCGTGCGAGAGCAACATCACCTACCTGCGCACCAAGCGGGAGCGCCTGGACCACCACCTGCCGCACCTGGACGCGGTGGCGCACCTGTCCTGATGGCGAGCCCGGAGATCCGGACAGGAAGAGGGAACGACCGACGACGTCCTCTTCCTCTCCGGGACCCGGGGACCGGTGGCAGGCCCGAGCGTGAGCCCGGACTCAGTCCATGACCGCCTCGTGCACCAGACGCTTCAGCTCCGGGTAGATCTTCAGAGAGCTCCTGGGGCGGACCTGCGTCATGAACTGCAACGTCAGGTCGCGGCTCGGATCGACCCAGAAGGTCGTCGTCGCCACACCGCTCCAGCCGTACGTGCCCGGACCCGACGGCGCCTGCGTGCGCGCCGGGTCGACGACGACGGAGACGCCGAGACCGAAGCCGACGCCGTCGTTGCCGGGCTCGTCGTGGGCGGGAGTGCCGAAGGCACGCAGATCGGCGCCGCCCGGGAGGTGGTTGCGGGTCATCAGGTCCACGGTTTCGGGGGCGAGCAGGCGGGTGCCGTCCAACTCGCCGCGTCTGCGGAGCAGTTCCATGAACCGGTGGACGTCGTGCGCGCTGGCCACCAGACCGCCGCTGCCCGACAGGAAACGAGGGCGGCCGCGCAGTGGCAGGCCGGGGATCGGCTCGATGCCGCCGTCGTCGCTCTCCCCGTACAACTCGGCGAGTCTGCCGGTCTGTTCGTCCGCGACGCAGAACCCGGTGTCCGTCATCCCGAGCGGCCCGAGGATCCGCTCGGCGAAGAACGCGTCCAGCGGCTGTCCCGAGACCACCTCGACGACCCGGCCCAGCACGTTGCTGGCCACGGAGTAGTTCCACCGGGTGCCGGGGTCGAACTGCAGGGGCAGGCCCGCGTACACGTCCGTCGTCTCGGCCAGGTCGGCGCCCGGCGGCACCGAGAACTGCAGGCCCGCCGCCCGGTACAGGGCGTCGACGGGGTGGGAGTGGTAGAAGCCGAAGGTCAGCCCCGCGGTGTGGGTCATCAGGTGCCGGATCAGGATCGGCCCGGCCGCCGGGCGGGTGCGTACCTCGTCGCCGGAGCCGCTCACGTACACCCGTGGACCGGCGAAGACCGGCAGGTGCCGTTCCAGCGGGTCGTCCAGGGACAGCCGTCCCTCCTCGACGAGAAGCAGCGCGGCGACCGTGGTGACCGGCTTGGTCATGGAGTAGATCCGCCACAGTGTGTCCGTCTCGACGGGCAGCCCCGCCGCCACGTCCCGCAGGCCGTACGTGGTGAGGTGGACGATCCGGCCGCCCCGCGTGATCGACACCAGGAATCCGGGCAGGCGCCCCCGGTCGACGAAGTGGGCCACGTGCCGGTCGAGGCGCTCCAGCGCCTTGGCGTCCAGCCCGGCCTCACCCGGGTCGCAGTCCTGTCGCAGCCGTGCCATCGCTCTCCTCCGGTTCCCTTCGCCCGGGGGCACTGCGGCCCACCCCGGCCGGGACGTCCCCGGTCTCATCGTCGCGCAGGAACGCGAGAACGGTCCTCGGGATCACGCGAACCGTCCGCGGCCGGGGGCCCGGGAATGCGCGGAGCGGCCCGTGAGGTTGTCCGGGGTATGACTCACGACGCGACGCACGACCCGGCGCGGGACGAACTGCTCCAGCTGCTCTCCGAGGGCCACGGCGGGGTGCTGATCACCCTCAAGCGTGACGGCCGGCCCCAGCTGTCGAACGTCAGCCACGCCTACTACCCGGACGAACGCGTCATCCGGGTCTCGCTCACCGACGACCGTGCCAAGACCCGCAACCTGCGCCGAGACCCACGGGCGTCGTACCACGTGACCACCCCGGACCGCCGCGCCTACACGGTCGCCGAGGGCACGGCCGACCTCTCGCCCGTCGCCGGGGACCCGCACGACGAGACCGTGGAGGAGCTGATCCGCCTGTACCGCGACGTCCTCGGCGAGCACCCGGACTGGGACGACTACCGCGCCGCGATGGTCCGCGACCGCCGCCTGGTGCTGCGGCTGAAGGTGGACCGGGCCTACGGGATCCCACGCGGCGCCAACGAGGGTTGACGAGGGTTAGGGGGTGCCGTCGAACCAGCGCCTCACGCCGGTGTCCGTGCGGGTTTCGATCGCCTTCAGCACCGCCACCATGTCCTCCCCGCCGTGCCCGAGCGACACCGTCTCCTCGAACAGGTCGTGGCAGACGTCGAGCAGCGGTGAGGCGATGCCGGACGTGCGGGCGGCCTCGGCGATGAGCCGGTTGTTCTTCAGGACGTCGAGGACCGCCGCCTGCACCGCGTAGTCCCCGGCGAGCAGCTTCGGCGCCTTCATCCGCGAGACCCCACTGGCCATCGGGCCCGCGCCCAGCACCTCCAGGAACAGCCGCCGGTCGAGCCCCTGCCGTCCGGCGAAGTGGAAGGCCTCGGTGAGCCCGGTCACCAGCGTGATCAGGAACAGGTTCACGGACAGCTTCATCAGCAGCGCGTTGGGGGCCGGGCCGCAGACGAACGTCTCCCGGCACATGGGGGCGAGCAGCGGCCGTACCACCTGAACGGCCCGTTCGTCGCCGGCCAGCATTGCCACCAACTGCCCGTGCTCCGCCGGGACGCGGGAGCCGGAGACGGGAACCTCGACGTAACTCCCGCCCGCCGCACGGATGTCGGCGTCCAGGCCGTGCGAGTACTCCGGCGAGGTCGTGCCCATGTGGACGACCACCCGTCCCGTGACGCGCGCCGCGAAGTCCGCGGTGCCGCGGCCCAGGGTGGCGTCGATGGCGAGGTCGTCGGCCAGCATCAGAACGACCACGTCCGCACGGGAGAACACCTCGTCGGCGTCGGCGGCCACCTCGGCGCCGGCCGCGCGCAGCGGGGCGGTACGGGCGGCCGTCCGGTTCCACACGACCAGGGGAGTGCCGGAGTGGGCCAGCCGGAGTGCCATGGGCTGCCCCATGACTCCGAGGCCGATGAAACCGAGGTTCACGAGGACGCCCTCCGGTCGGGACCACGCCGTTCACGACAGCGCTGTCCGCGACAGCGGCGCGACGGCTATGACGGCTGTCATAGTAGCGAGCTCTATGACGGCGGTCATAGAGTGGGCGCGGAAACGGCGCGCGGCGCGGGAGGTCGACGATGACGCAGTCCCAGCGGGGCCCGCGCGAGCGGATGGTCTTCAGCGCGGCCCAGCTCATCCGGCGCGACGGCGTCGGCGCCACGGGCATGCGGGCCGTCGCCGCCCACGCGCAGGCGCCGCGCGGATCGCTCCAGCACTACTTCCCGGGCGGCAAGGAACAGCTGGTCAACGAGGCGGTCGCCTGGGCCGGCGGGTACGCGGGCCGGCGGGTCGCACGGTTCCTCGCGGGGCTCGCCGAGCCGACCCCCAGCGGCCTGTTCGCCGCGATGGTGCGGCAGTGGACCGACGAGTACGAGACGGCCGGGTTCGCCTCCGGCTGCCCCGTCGCCGCGGCCACGGTGGAGTGCGCCACGTCCGGCGACTCCACGCGGGACGCGGCGGCGGCCGCCTTCGCGACCTGGCGGGAGCCCGTCGCCGGGGCCCTGACGGACATGGGCGTACCGGCCGGGCGCGCCGAGCCCCTCGCCACGCTGATGATCAGCGCCCTGGAGGGCGCGATCCTCATGGCCCGGGCCGAGCGGGACGTACGCCCCCTGACGACCGTGGCCCAGGAACTCGGCCCCCTCCTGGACGCGGCCGTCGTGTCCCCGTCCTGAAGGCAGGCCGGACGGGGCGGGACGGGGCGGGGCGGCGCGTCCCGGGTCGCACGGCCGGCCCCCGGATGCCCGGAGGGTCCGTCCGGCGGCTTTGAGACCCAGGCCCTGTCGTCGAATCCCCGCCTGCCCAGCGACGCCATGCACGCACTCTCGGTACGAGGACCGAGGCCCGGCACGCCGAGAGCACGCTCCCCCAAGCTCCCGGCTCCGCTCGAGCGGGGGGACCGCCATGACGTCGCCGGGGCCGCCCTCAGGGCGGGCGACGGGGATTTGACGACAGGACCTAGGGCTCGCGGTGCAGGGCGGACGGCCGATGGTTCGTGGATCAAGGTCCTTCTAGGCTTCCGATCGCGTCGCCTTCACCGGTGACATCCGCAGCCCGACACGAGAAGAGGTCACCATGCCCGTCAACGGCCGCAGCCACATCCGCGTCGCCCGCCCGTCCCTCGACCTGGCCGCGGCCGAGCGCTTCTGGGTCGGCGGACTCGGCCTCGACGTGATCTGGCGGGCCGAGGGCGGCCCGGAACCCGGAGAACACGATCTGCTGATGGTCGGCTGGCCGGATGCGGGCTGGCACCTGGAACTCGTCCATGAGCCCGCCGCCCCGGTCCGGCCGAGCCCCACCGAGGAGGACCTCCTCGTGGTCTACGTGGACGGCCCGGTCCCGGAGGACCTGGTCGCCCGGCTGGAGGAGCACGGCGGCAGGCGGGTGGCCTCGCCCAACCCGTACTGGAACGAGTGGGGAGTGACGGTCGAGGACCCGGACGGCTACCGGCTGGTGCTGTGCCGGCGGTCCTGGTCCAACGCATAGCCCCGGGAGCACGGCCGCGGGTGCTTGCCGCGCGTCCCGCCGCGTCCTAGCCTCCGCATGTGATCAATGGGGCACACGTCGTCGTCCACACCCGCGACGCGGAGGCCGACCGCGCCTTCCTGCGGGACGTACTGGGCTGGCCGTACGCCGACGCCGGCCACGGCTGGCTGATCTTCGCGGCGCCGCCCGCCGAGGTCGCCTGTCATCCGAGCGAGGGCGAGCCGGCCCTCGAGCTGATGCTCATGTGCGACGACCTCGACGCGACGATCGCCGAACTCACCTCGAAGGGCGTGGAGTTCACCCGGCCCGTGCAGGAGCCGCGCTGGGGCCGCGTCACCGCCTTCAGCCTCCCGGGCGGCGGCGAACTCGGCCTGTACGAACCGCGCCACCCGCGGCCCTAGGGTCCGTCCGGTTCAGTCCGCCGTGCGACCGGCCCGGGCCCAGCGGCCGGCGTGCTCGGGCGCCGTCAGGTAACCGCCGGGTGAGAGCCCGGTGTGATCTCCTTAGAAGTCGGGCCCTGTTCAGACTCCGTACAGCTCCAGCGGCAGATACTCACCAACATCCGGAATGCACCCTGCGTCCCGGATGGGGAGATACCCGGGGAGTCCTGAAAGGGCCAGTCATGCTCAGCCCCACCACGGAGTCGGCCGTACGGGTCGACGGGCCGCCGCCACCCCCGTCGACACGCTGCCCGAGCCCGGACCGGTACGAGCGGCCCGTACTGCTCGGCATAGCCGCCGTCGCCGCCCTGCTGTCGCTGTGGGGCATCGACAGCAGCGTGTACCACGGGTTCTACGCGAGCGCCGTGCGCAGCATGACCGACAGCCCGGTCGGCTTCTTCTACGGCTCCTTCGACCCGGGCAACACCATCACCCTCGACAAGCTCCCCGGCTTCCTGTGGCCGCAGGCCCTGTCGGCGCTGGTCTTCGGCTTCCACCCGTGGGCGCTGGTGCTGCCGCAGGCCATCGAGGGTGTCGCCTGCGTGATCCTGATCCATCTGCTGGTGCGCCGCTGGGCTGGCGTGCCGGCCGGCCTGCTGGCCGCCGCCTTCCTGACCCTCACCCCGGTGACCGTCGGCCTCGGCCGTTCCATCGTGGAGGACGCGCCGTTCGTCCTGCTGCTGCTCCTGGCGGCCGAGGCCACCTGGCGGGCCACCGAGCGGGCCCGCCTGCGCACCCTGCTGCTCGCGGGCGTCTGGGTGGGTGTGGCCTTCCAGTGCAAGATGCTGGAGGCCTGGGCGGTGCTGCCCGCGCTCGCCGTCACCTACCTCGTCGCCGCACCGGCGGGTCTGCGCCGCCGCCTCGTCCACCTGGCCCTGGCCGGCGCGGCGACCGTCGCGGTGTCGGCCTCCTGGATGGCGGTGGCCACCATCACCCCGGCCGCGGACCGCCCGTACCTCGACGGCACCACCGACAACTCGGCGTTCGGCCTGGTCGTCGGCTACAACTTCCTGACCCGTTTCGACGCGGTCGGTGTCGACGCGGCCGGCACCGGGAGCATCGTCGCCGGCCGGACGGTCCGCGCGGCCGGGTCGGGACCGGGCATGGGGGACAGCGTCTGGAAGATGTTCAGCCCCGGCCTCGCCACGCAGACCGGGTGGCTGTACCCGTTGGCCGCGTTCGGCCTCGTGGGGGGCGCGGTCGCCCTGTGGCGGCGGCGCGCACCCCGCACCGACCGTGTGCTCGCGGGCCAGCTGCTGTGGGGGGTGTGGCTGGCCACGTTCTTCCTGGTGTTCAGCTTCGGCAGCGTGACCGGGCACACCTACTACATGGGCGTCGTCGCGGTGGCGCTGGCCGCGCTGGCGGGAGCCGGGACCGTCCGCGGTGTACGCGCCTGCCGGGCCACGAGCAGGCGGATCGGGGCGCTGCCCGTGGTGCTCGCCGGAAACGTCGCCTGGTGCACGGCCCTGACGCTGTGGTACCCGCACTTCTTCCCCTGGGCGGCCCCCACGGCGGTCGCCCTGTGTCTGGCGGGACTGGCGCTGACCGGGGCCCGCCGGACCCGCCTGCGCACGGCGGGCCTGGCCGCCGCACTGGCCGCCGTTCTCCTCGTCCCCGCGGTGTGGTCCGCCTCGGCGCTCTCCCCGCGCTACAACGAGCCGGGTTCCATGGGCCGCGTCGGTCCCGCCAGCGTGCGCCCGGGCAACCCGCGGGCACGGCTCGGCCCGGCCCGGGAGCGTCTGCTGGCCTACCTCACCGCCCACCGGCAGGGCGCGGACTACCTGGCCGCCGTACCCGGCTGGTGGCAGGCCGCGCCCTACATCATCACGGCCAACGCCCGCGTCCTGCCCATGGGCGGCTTCACCGGCAAGGTCCCGTACCCGACGCCCGCACGCTTCCACCGGCTCATCGACACCGGCCGGCTCCGCTACGTCGTGCTGCGCCGCGCCGACGTCAGGGCGCTCCGGCGCCGGGCCGCCGTTACGCCCGTCGGTGCGCTCGAAGGCTGGACGGTCGCCCACTGCACGCTCGTCCCGGCGGCGGCCTACGGTTCACGCGACCAGTCGCAACTGCTGTACCGCTGCGGTCCGGGCCACGGGAAGTGACCCGGACCGGGCGGCTCACGGTGTCCTGTTCCACTCCGCGATCACGGGCCACCCGTGCTCCGTGGAGAGCCGGCTGACCGTGCCGGTGGCCAGCTGGAACAGCCGTCCCTGCGCCGGCGGCAGGCCCAGCCGACGGGCCGTCAGTACCCGCAGGAAGTGGCCGTGGGCCACCAGGACCACGTCGCCGGTGCGGTCGGCCAGGGCCGCGTCCGCCCTGGCCAGCACCCGGTCGGCGCGCCGCCCCACCTGCTGCGGCGACTCACCGGGACCGCCCTGTGGACCGGGCGGCACCCCGTCGGTCCACAGGTCCCAGTCGGGTCGGGTGCGGTGTATCTCGCGGGTGGTGACGCCCTCGTAGGCGCCGTAGTCCCACTCGTGCAGGTCCGGATCCGCCACGGCCCCGGTCAGGCCCGCGAGTTCGGCGGTGCGCACGGCACGGCCGAGCGGGCTGGTGAGTACGAGCGCGTAGGTCCGGTCGGTGAGAAGCGGAGCGAGGGACTTGGCCTGCTCCTCGCCGCGCTGGGTCAGGGGCAGGTCGGTGTGGCTGGTGTGCTGTCCCGACAGGCTCCATTCCGTCTCGCCGTGGCGGACCAGCAGCAGGTCCCCCACGGCGCGTCAGTCCTTCTTCGCCGACTCGACGGCGTGGCCGCCGAACTGGTTGCGCAGCGCCGCGACCATCTTCATCTGCGGGGAGTCGTCCTGGCGGGAGGCGAAGCGGGCGAAGAGCGAGGCGGTGATCGCCGGCAGCGGCACCGCGTGGTCGATCGCAGCCTCGACGGTCCACCGGCCCTCGCCGGAGTCCTCCGCGTAGCCGCGCAGTTTGTCCAGGTGCTCGTCCTCGTCCAGTGCGTTCACCGCGAGGTCGAGCAGCCAGGAGCGGATGACCGTGCCCTCCTGCCAGGAGCGGAAGACCTCCCGCACGTCGGTGACCGACGGAACCTTCTCCAGCAGCTCCCAGCCCTCGGCGTAGGCCTGCATCATGGCGTACTCGATGCCGTTGTGGACCATCTTCGCGAAGTGGCCCGCGCCGACCCGGCCCGCATGGACGAAGCCGTACGGGCCCTCGGGCTTGAGCGCGTCGAAGATCGGCTGGAGCCGCTCGACGTGCTCGTTGTCGCCGCCGACCATCAGGGCGTAGCCGTTCTGCAGACCCCACACGCCGCCGGAGACGCCCGCGTCGACGAAGCCGATGCCCCTGATGCCCAGCTCGGCGGCGTGCTTCTCGTCGTCGGTCCAGCGGGAGTTGCCGCCGTCGACGACGGTGTCGCCCTCCTGCAGCAGGTCCCTGAGTTCGTCGACGACCGTCTGGGTCGCCGTGCCGGCCGGGACCATCACCCAGACCGTGCGCGGGGCGTCGAGCTGCTCGACCAGTTCGTTGAGCGTCTTCACGTCGGAGAGGTCGGGATTGCGGTCGTAGCCGATGACCGTGTGGCCGGCATTGCGGAGGCGCTCGCGCATGTTGCCGCCCATCTTGCCGAGACCGATGAGTCCGATCTGCATATCAGTTCACTTCTTCCTGAGCGTGCGGTAGGCGGCCACGAGCGCGGCGGTGGACGGGTCCAGCCCCGGCACCTCGGCGCCTTCGGTCAGTGCGGGCTCGACGCGCTTGGCGAGCACCTTGCCGAGCTCGACACCCCACTGGTCGAAGGAGTCGATGTTCCAGATCGCGCCCTGTACGAACACCTTGTGCTCGTAGAGGGCGACCAGCTGGCCGAGCACCGACGGGGTCAGCTCGGTCGCCAGAACGGTCGTGGTGGGGCGGTTTCCCCTGAAGGTGCGGTGCGCCACCTGCTCCTCGGGCACCCCCTCGGCACGCACCTCCTCGGCGGTCTTGCCGAAGGCCAGCGCCTGTCCCTGCGCCAGCATGTTCGCCATCAACAAGTCGTGCTGCGCCTTGAGTTCCCCGCTCAGCTCGTCCACCGGGTTGGCGAACCCGATCAGGTCGGCCGGGATCAGCTTGGTGCCCTGGTGGATCAACTGGTAGTAGGCGTGCTGCCCGTTGGTGCCGGGCGTGCCCCACACCACCGGACCGGTCTGCCACTCCACGGGCCGGCCGTCGCGCTGCACCGACTTGCCGTTGGACTCCATGTCCAGCTGCTGCAGGTAGGCGGTGAACTTCGACAGGTAGTGCGAGTACGGCAGCACCGCGTGCGTCTGCGCGTCGAAGAAGTTGTTGTACCAGATCCCCAACAGGCCAAGGATCAAGGGGGCGTTGGCCTCGGCCGGCGCGTTGCGGAAGTGGTCGTCGACGATGCGGAAGCCGTCGAGCATCTCCCGGAAGCGGTCCGGGCCGATGGCGATCATCAGCGACAGGCCGATGGCGGAGTCGTAGGAATAGCGACCGCCGACCCAGTCCCAGAACTCGAACATGTTGTCCGGGTCGATGCCGAACTCGGTGACCTTGCGCGCGTTGGTCGACAGGGCCACGAAGTGCCGGGCCACCGCCTTCTCGTCGCCGCCGAGCCCGCCGAGCAGCCAGGAGCGCGCCGAGGTCGCGTTCGTGATCGTCTCGATGGTGGTGAAGGTCTTGGAGGCGACGATGAACAGCGTCTCGGCCGGGTCCAGGTCGCGTACCGCCTCGTGCAGGTCGGCACCGTCGACGTTCGAGACGAACCGGAAGGTCAACTCCCGTGCCGTGTAGGGGCGCAGTGCCTCGTACGCCATCGCGGGGCCGAGGTCGGAGCCACCGATGCCGATGTTGACGACATTGCGGATCCGCCGCCCGGTGTGGCCGGTCCACTCGCCGGAGCGCACCCGGTCGGCGAACCCGCTCATCTTGTCGAGGACCGCGTGCACCCGGGGGACGATGTTCTCCCCGTCGACCTCGACGACCGCGTCCGGGGCGGCGCGCAGGGCGGTGTGCAGGACGGCCCGGTTCTCGGTGACATTGATCCTCTCACCGCGGAACATGGCGTCGCGCAGGCCGAACACGTCGGTGGCGGTGGCCAGTTCCTGCAGCAGGGCGAGGGTCTCGTCGGTGACGAGGTGCTTGGAGTAGTCGATGCGCAGGTCACCGACGCGCACCGTGAGGCGCTCGGCCCGGGAGGGATCCGCCGCGAACAGCTCCCGCAGACTGGGATGCTGCATCTGCTGGGCGCGGTGGTCCTCCAGGGCGGTCCACTCCGGCCGCCGGTTGAGCATGGGGGTGTGGGACATGTCAGACGGTCTCCTTGAGGCCCTCGCCGCGCAGGGCGACGGCGTACATCTCGTCGGCGTCGAGGCGGCGGAGCTCCTCGGCGATGAGTTCGGAGGTGGTCCGGACCTTCAGCGCGAGGGTGCGCGGCGGCTGGCCCGGCAGCGTCAGCGTGGCCAGCGGACCCTCCGGCCGGTCGATGACGATCTCCCCGTTGTCGGTGCCGAGCCGTACGGCCGTGACGACCGGGCCGGCGGTGACGACGCGGTCGGCCCTGACGTTCAGCCGGGCCTCCAGCCAGCGCGCCAGCAGTTCGGCGCTCGGGTTGTCCGCCTCGGCCTCCACGGCCGCCGAGGTCACCTGCACCCGGGCCTGGTCCAGGGCCGCGGCCAGCATCGAGCGCCACGGCGTCAGCCGGGTCCAGGCGAGGTCGGTGTCGCCGGGCGCGTAGGTGCGCACGCGGGTCTGCAGGACCTCCAGGGGCCGCTCGACGGCGTACAGGTCGGTGATCCGGCGCTGGGCGAGCGCGCCCAGCGGGTCCTGGGAGGGATTGTCGGGCGCGTCCACCGGCCACCACACGACCACCGGGGCGTCCGGCAGCAGCAGGGGCAGGACCACGGAGTCGGCGTGGTCGGACACATCGCCGTAGGTACGCAGCACGACCGTCTCGCCGGTGCCGGCCTCCGAGCCGACCCGCACCTCCGCGTCCAGCCGGGAGCTCGTGCGGTCCCGCAGGGTGCGGACGTGCCGCTTGATGACGACCAGGGTCCGCGAGGGGTGCTCGTGCGAGGCCTCCTCGGCCGCCTTGAGCGCGTCGTAGGCGTTCTCCTCGTCGGTGACGATGACCATCGTCAGGACCATGCCCACGGCGGGGGTGCCGATGGCGCGGCGGCCCTGCACCAGCGCCTTGTTGATCTTGCTTGCCGTGGTGTCGGTGAGGTCGATCTTCATGGCCTGCGCCAGCTCCGTCCGTCTCGTGCGAGCATCTCGTCGGCTTCCCGGGGACCCCATGTGCCGGCGGGGTACTGCGCGGGCCTGCCGTGCCTGTCCCAGTACTCCTCGATCGGGTCGAGGACCTTCCAGGACTCTTCCACCTCCTGGTGACGGGGGAACAAATTGGCGTCACCGAGCAGGACGTCCAGGATGAGACGCTCGTACGCCTCCGGGCTGGACTCCGTGAAGGACTCGCCGTAGGCGAAGTCCATCGACACGTCCCGGATCTCCATCGAGGTGCCCGGCACCTTCGAACCGAACCGGACCGTCATGCCCTCGTCCGGCTGGACGCGGATGACGATGGCGTTCTCGCCGAGTTCCTCGGTGGCCGTGGTGTCGAAGGGGGAGTGCGGTGCCCGCTGGAAGACGACCGCGATCTCCGTCACCCGGCGGCCGAGCCGCTTGCCGGTGCGCAGGTAGAAGGGGACGCCCGCCCAGCGGCGGTTGTCGATCTCCAGCTTGACCGCGGCGTAGGTGTCGGTCTTCGACTTCTTGTCGATGCCCTCTTCCTCGAGGTAGCCGATGACCTTCTCGCCGCCCTGCCAGCCGGCCGCGTACTGCCCGCGCACCGTGTGGACGCCCAGGTCCTGCGGGAGCCGCACGGACTTGAGCACCTTGAGCTTCTCGGTGACCAGCGCCTCGGCATCGAAGGCGATCGGCTCCTCCATCGCGGTGAGCGCCATCAGCTGCAGCAGGTGGTTCTGGATGACGTCCCGGGCGGCGCCGATGCCGTCGTAGTAGCCGGCGCGCCCGCCGATGCCGATGTCCTCGGCCATCGTGATCTGCACATGGTCGACGTACGAACGGTTCCAGACCGGTTCGTACATCTGGTTGGCGAAGCGCAGCGCCAGGATGTTCTGGACGGTCTCCTTGCCGAGGTAGTGGTCGATGCGGAAGACCTGCTCCGGTTCGAAGACCTCGTGCACGATCCGGTTCAGCTCGCGGGCGCTCGCCAGGTCGCGACCGAACGGTTTTTCGATCACGGCGCGTCGCCAGGAGCCCTGCGGCGCGTTCGCCAGCCCGTGCTTCTTCAGCTGCTGCACGACCTTGGGGAAGAATTTCGGCGGCACGGAGAGGTAGAAGGCGAAGTTGCCGCCGGTGCCGCGGGAGGTGTCCAGCTCGTCGACGGCCGTCTTGAGGTGCTTGAAGGCCGTGTCGTCGTCGAAGTCGCCGGGAACGAACCGCATGCCCTCGGAGAGCTGCTGCCAGACCTCCTCGCGGAACGGCGTTCGGGAGTGCTCCTTGACGGCCTCGTACACCACCTGGGCGAAGTCCTGGTCCTCCCAGTCCCGCCGGGCGAAGCCGACGAGCGAGAAGCCCGGCGGCAGCAGACCGCGGTTGGCCAGGTCGTACACGGCCGGCATCAGCTTCTTGCGGGACAGGTCGCCGGTGACGCCGAAGATGACGAGCCCGGAGGGGCCCGCGATCCGGGGCAGCCGGCGGTCGCGGGGGTCACGCAGCGGATTCACCCATTCGGTGGCCGGCGCGACCGGGAGCCGCCCGTCGGACCCCGGGCCGCCGGACTTCGCGGCGGCCCGGCCCCCGGCCCGGGTGGCGGCGGATGCGTCGCTCTTCGTGGCGGCCGGTGCACCGGCCCCGGCGGCGGCAGCGTCACCCGGGGCGGCGGTGGCCGCGTCACCCGGGGCGGCAGTGTCCGCGGCCGGGCTCCTGGTGTCGTCGGCGGCAGCGGTGGCCCCGGCCCCAGCGGCCTCGGGGACCTCGGCCGCCGCGTCGGCGGGCTTCTTCGTCATTCCGCGTCAACTCCCTTGCTGTCCAGGGACTTCGTGACCGCGTCCAGCAGGTCCTGCCAGGCCGCCTCGAACTTGGCGACGCCCTCGTCCTCGAGCTGCTGCACGACCTCGTCGTAGGAGATCCCCAGCCGCTCGACGGCCGCCAGGTCGGCACGGGCCTGTGCGTAGCCACCGGTCACCGTGTCGCCGGTGATGTCGCCATGGTCGGCGGTGGCCGTCAGCGTGGCCTCCGGCATGGTGTTCACCGTGCCGGGCGCGACCAGCTCGTCCACATACAGCGTGTCCTTGTACGCCGGATCCTTCACCCCGGTGGACGCCCACAGGGGGCGCTGCTCGTTGGCACGGGCGCCGGCCAGGGCGCGCCAGCGCTCACTTGGCCGTGTCCCCCGGTCGGCGGAGCCGAACACGGCCTCGTAGGCCTCGTAGGCCAGCCGCGCGTTCGCCAGCGCCGCCCGGCCCTTCAGGGCGAGGGCCTCGTCGGTGCCCCGCAGCGTGAGCCGCTTGTCGATCTCCGTGTCGACGCGGGAGACGAAGAAGGAGGCGACGGAGTGGATCGTCGCCAGGTCCAGGCCGGCTGCCTGCGCCTTCTCCAGACCGGCGAGGTAGGCGTCCATCACCTCGCGGTAGCGCTGCAGGGAGAAGATCAGCGTCACGTTGACACTGATACCCAGCCCGACGACCTCCGTGATGGCCGGCAGGCCCGCCCGGGTCGCCGGGATCTTGACCATCACGTTGGGGCGGTCGACCAGCCACGCGAGCTGCCTGGCCTCGGCGACGGTCGCCGCCGTGCGGTGCGCCAGCCGGGGGTCCACCTCGATGGACACCCGCCCGTCCCGGCCGCCGGTCGCGTCGTACACCGGCCGCAGCACGTCGGCGGCGGCGCGCACGTCGGCGGTGGTCATCATGCGTACGGCCTCGTCGACCGTGACGCCGCGCGCCGCCAGGTCGGCAAGCTGCTCCTCGTACCCCTCGCCCGAGCCGATGGCGGCCTGGAAGATCGACGGGTTGGTGGTGACGCCGACGACGCTCCCGCTCTCGACGAGCCCGGCCAGGTTCCCCGAGGTGATGCGCCCCCGCGACAGGTCGTCCAGCCAGATGGAGACGCCCTCGTCGGACAGGCGCTTGAGCGCTCCCGCGGTTGCGGTTGCTTCGGTCACAGTGATCATCTTTCTTGTCGCGTTCGGATCAGCCGCGCGCGGCGGCCAGCGATGCGCGGGCCGCGGCGGCGACGTTCTCGGGGGTGAAGCCGAACGCGGCGAGCAGCGTCGCCGCGTCGGCGGAGGCACCGAAGTGTTCGAGGGACACGATGCGTCCCGCGTCGCCCACGAAGCGGTACCACGTCAGAGCGATGCCGGCCTCCACGGCGACGCGTGCCCTGACGGACGGCGGCAGCACGCCGTCGCGGTACTCGCGCGGCTGCTCCTCGAACCACTCCACCGACGGCATCGACACCACCCGGGTGCCGACGCCCTCGGCCTCCAGCCGCTCCCGCGCGGCCACGGCGAGCTGCACCTCGGACCCGGTGGCGATCAGGATCAGCTCCGGCACCGGTGTGGAGGACTCGCGCAGGACGTAGCCGCCCCTGGCCGCGTCCGGGTTCGGCGCGTAGGTCGGCACACCCTGGCGGGTGAGCGCGAGGCCGTGCGGGGCCGGCCGGGTGGTGTGCCGCTTCAGGATCTCGGCCCACACGATCGCCGTCTCGTTGGCGTCGGCCGGGCGGACGACGTTCAGGCCCGGGACGGCGCGCAGCGAGGCCAGGTGCTCGACCGGCTGGTGGGTGGGGCCGTCCTCGCCCAGGCCGATGGAGTCGTGCGTCCACACGTACGTCACCGGCAGCTGCATCAGGGCCGACATGCGCACCGCGTTGCGCATGTAGTCGGAGAACACCAGGAAGGTGCCGCCGTAGATGCGGGTGTTGCCGTGCAGGGCGATGCCGTTCATCTCCGCGGCCATGGAGAACTCGCGGATGCCGAAGTGGACGGTGCGGCCGTAGGGGTTGGCCTCCGGCAGCGGGTTGCCCTCGGGCAGGAAGGACGACGTCTTGTCGATCGTGGTGTTGTTCGAGCCGGCCAGGTCGGCGGAGCCGCCCCACAGCTCGGGGAGGACCTCGCCGAGCGCCTGCAGCACCTTGCCGGAGGCGGCGCGGGTGGCCAGGGCCTTGCCCTCCTCGAAGACCGGCAGGACGTCCTCCCAGCCCTCGGGCAGCCTGCCCGTCACGACCCGGTCGAACAGCCCGGCCCGCTCCGGGTTGGCGCCGCGCCACTTGTCGATCCGCTTGTCCCAGGCGGCGTGTGCCTCGGCACCCCGGTCCAGGGCCCGCCGGGCGTGGGCGAGGACCTCGTCGTCCACCTGGAAGGCCCGCTCCGGGTCGAAACCGAGGAGGCGCTTGGTGGCTGCGACCTCGTCCTCGCCGAGGGCCGAGCCGTGGGCGGCCTCGGTGTTCTGAGCGTGCGGGGCGGGCCAGGCGATGATGGTGCGCATCGCGATGATCGAGGGGCGCCCGGTCTCGGCCTGTGCCGCCTTCAGCGCCGTGAAGAGCGCCGCCACGTCGATGTCGCCGTTCTCCGCGGGCAGGATCCGCTGCACGTGCCAGCCGTAGGCCTCGTAGCGCTTCAGCACGTCCTCGGAGAAGGCGGTGGCCGTGTCGCCCTCGATGGAGATGTGGTTGTCGTCGTAGAGGAAGACCAGGTTGCCGAGCCTTTGGTGGCCGGCCATCGAGGAGGCCTCGGCGGAGACGCCCTCCTCCAGGTCGCCGTCGGAGACGATCGCCCAGATGGTGTGGTCGAACGGGGACTCGCCCTCGGGCGCGTCCGGGTCGAACAGACCGCGCTCGTAGCGGGCGGCCATCGCCATGCCGACGGCGTTGGCGACGCCCTGGCCGAGCGGGCCGGTGGTGGTCTCCACACCCGCGGTGTGACCGTACTCGGGATGACCGGGCGTCTTCGAACCGTTCGTGCGGAACGCCCTCAGGTCGTCCAGCTCCAGCTCGTACCCCGCCAGGTACAGCTGTGTGTACAGGGTGAGCGAGGTGTGGCCGGGGGACAGGACGAAACGGTCGCGGCCCGTCCACTCCGGATCGGCCGGGTCGTGACGCATCACCTTCTGAAAGATCGTGTACGCGGCCGGGGCCAGGCTCATCGCGGTGCCCGGGTGTCCGTTGCCCACCTTTTGCACGGCATCGGCCGCCAGCAGACGGGCGGTGTCGACGGCACGCCGGTCGAGGTCGGTCCACTCGAAGCGGTCTGGTGTCTGCGTGCTCATCTTCAAGAAGTCCTCAAAGGAAGCGGTGTTGGCGCCGGATGTGTTCGAACTTAAAAGTCTGACTTTTCTTCGGGAAGGTCGTCGTGCGTCAGCCTGTGGTGAAACTGGGACACACTGATGGCCCATACGGCCCGGCGGGCGATCGAGGCGGCACGAGAAGAACATGCAGGACACAGCGGACAGAACCGTCCAAGGAGCGGACGGCGCCCCGGGCGGCGACGGCAACGGTGACGGTGACGGGATCAGAACCTTCCCCTTCCCGGTCGACCTCAGCGTCTGCGGTGTCGGCATGCAGATCGGCCCGATGGGCATCGATCGCACCTGGCACGCCGAGGCGCCCCTGCACCGCGTCCACCGCATCGACTTCCACGTGGTCATGCTCTTCAGTCACGGCCCCGTACGGCACATGGTCGACTTCGCCGAGTACGAGGCCTTGGCCGACGACGTGCTGTGGATCCGCCCGGGACAGGTCCACCGCTTCTCGAAGACCAGCGAGTACCGCGGAACCGTCCTGACCATGCAGCCCGGCTTCCTGCCCCGCGCCACCGTCGAGGCCACCGGCCTGTACCGCTACGACCTCCCGCCCCTGCTGCACCCCGGCGACGCCCAGCGCGACGGCCTGAGGGCCGCACTCGCCCAACTGCAACGCGAGTACGAGGACACCGAGACGCTGCCGCTGAGCCTGCACACCGCGGTGCTGCGCCACTCGCTCACCGCATTCCTGCTGCGCCTGGCCCATCTCGCGGCGAGCTCGGCGGAGGCGGAGCGGCGCCGGGACGAGACGCCCTTCACCCTCTTCCGCGACGCGGTCGAGCAGGGCTTCACCACCAACCACAGCGTCAGCGCCTACGCCGACGCCCTCGGTTACTCCCGCCGCACCCTCGTCCGCGCGGTCCGCGCCGCCACCGGCGAGACGCCCAAGGGCTTCATCGACAAACGCGTCGTCCTGGAGGCCAAGCGTCTGCTGGCCCACACGGACCTGCCCATAGGCCGCGTCGGCGCCGCGGTGGGCTTCGCCGACGCGGCCAACTTCTCCAAGTTCTTCCAACTCCGCACGGGCCGGACGCCGGTGACGTTCCGCTCGGAGCTGCGCTGACCCTCAGGCCCCAATCCGCCGGGCAGACCCTACGACGGCTGCGGCTGCGGCTGCCGCTGCCGCTGCGCCGGCCAGGGCATGCGCCCCACGAGCGAGTCGCGCATCCTGGGCACTAGGACCACGGTCCGCTCCTCCGGCTGGATTCAGTGGCCGAAGTTGAACCAGTTGACGTTCACGAAGTCCGCCGACTGGCCGCTGGTGAAGGTGAGGTACACATCGTGGGTGCCGGTCACCGGCCCGATGTTCGCCGGAACCGTCCGCCACGACTGCCAGCCGCCCGTGTTGGCCACCGCGAAGCTGCCGACGGGGGCGTTGGAACGACTGTCCAGGCGTATTTCGACCAGTCCGCTGACCCCGTTCGCCGCGCCGCTGGCGACTCGGGCGTAGAACTGGTGCGCCGCCGTGGAGCCGAAGTCGACGCCCCTGTACAGGGCCCAGTCGCCGTTGGCGAGGGAGCCGATGTCCTGGCCGCCGCCGGTGTCCGTGGTGGTCTCGGGAATCACGCCGGACTGGCCGTCGTACGACTCGGCCTGGATGGCGCCGTAGGCGTCGCGGTTGCCGGAGGGCGGAGGCGTGGTGCCGCCGCCACCGCCCGAGGACTGCAGCACCTGCACGTAGTCCACCACCATCGGGTGGCCGGGCTCGGTGCCGCCGTCCGGGCCGCCGCCGAACGCCGCCGGGAAGCCGCCGCCCATCGCCACGTTCAGGATCACGAAGAAGCCGTGGTCGGTGGCGTTCGCCCAGGTCGTCGCGTCGACCTGGTTGGCCTTCACGGTGTGGAAGTCGACGCCGTCGAGGGAGAACCGGATCTCCTCGGGGCTGGTCGAGCGGTCCCATTCCATGGCGTAGGTGTGGAAGCCGGACTGACAGGTGGTGCCGGTGCAGGACGTCGAACTGCCGATGCCCGACGTCTCGTTGCAGGGGCCGCCGGGGTTGGTGCCGCAGTGCATGGTGGCCCAGTCGGTGTTGAGGCCCTGGACGTTCTCCATGATGTCCAGCTCGCCGACGCCCGGCCAGTTCTGGTAGTTGCCGCGATAGGGCGCCCCCAGCATCCAGAACGCCGGCCAGTATCCCTTGGCGGCGGCGCCGGTCACGTTGGGCATCTGGATGCGGGCCTCGACACGGAGCTTGCCGCCGACCGGGGGCCGGAAGTCGGTGCGGTTGGTCTCGATACGGCCCGAGGTCCAGTTGCCGCCCGCGTCGCGGCGCGGGGTGATGAGCAGGTCTCCGTTGCCGTCGAGCGCGACGTTGCTGGTGCCGGCGGTCATCGTCTCGACCTCGCCGGTGCCCCAGTTGGCCGCACCGCCGGGATACGACGTGCCGGTGTCGTACTGCCAGTCGGCCGTGTCGACGCCGGAACCGGCGGGGCCGTTGAAGTCGTCCAGGAAGACCTGCGTCCAGCCGGACGGCGGCGTGGGCGCGGAGGCGCTCGCGGGCGGTGTCGCCGCCGTGGCGGCGGCCGCCGCGAGAGCGAGCGTGCCGAGAACCGCGACCAGCGCCCGCCGGAGGGGACGCCGTCTGTGACGGGTGGGGGAGGGGGTGCCGAAGGGTTCACTCATGGGGGGTGCCTCTCGGGTACGGAGGGGATGCGCGGGGTGGGCCGCTCCAGTGCGCCCGCTGGGGTTGTGAGAGCAGTCATGGGAGCGCTCTCACGCGGTTGGTGCGCCCGCCAATGTGCTCTCAGCCCCTCCGGTCGTCAAGCCTTGAAACAATACAAACTCCTTTGTCGGCAGGCGAGTTCAGCGCTTGAAGGGGAGATTTCCGGGATCTCCGTGCGGGGTGCGTTTCTCGCCCGGCGCATGGTCGCGGTGGGCTTCTGCGCGACCGCCGTGGGCGTTGTCATCGGCGTGCGGTTCGAGTGCCCGCACTTCGTCCGCGGTTGACTATGCGCGTCTACCTACTCATCCGTAACCTACGCGGCCGTAGGTTCATCCCCCCCCACCGCTGAACTCAGAAGGGACGTCTGAGTCGATGTCACACCCGTCGAGGAAGCCGCTGCCGACAAGAGCCGCCCTGCTCGGCACCGGCGCCCTGATCTCCGGTCTGCTGACCGTGCCCACCGTGACCGCGTCGGCCGGTGAGCAGCCCGTCTGCTCCGCCCCGGACGCCGCGATCTACCAGGCCCCCCTCCCCGCGACCGCCGCACCGGGCGAGGTCGTCGCCTGCCGCGAGGCCGACTCCCTGCCGATGGTCGGCAACGGCACCCCGCTGACCGCCTGGAAGGTGCAGTACGGGTCGACCGACGCACGGGGCCGGCGGATCGCCGTGGCCGGCACCGTCGTCGTACCGCGCGCCCCGTGGCCCGGACCCGGACAGCGGCCGCTGGTCGCGTTCGTGCCCGGCACCCTGGGCATCGGACCGCAGTGCGCCTTCTCCAAACAACTCGCCGGCCAGTACCAGGACGCCTACGAGGGCCCGAACATCTCCGCGCTGCTCAAGGCCGGTTACGCCGTCGCCGCCACCGACGGCGCCGGCTACCTCGACGGCCAGGTGCACCCGTACGTCTCCGGGCCCGACGCCGGACACGCCGTCCTCGACATGGCACGCGCCGCGTCCCGGGTGCCGGGCAGCGGGGTGAGCCCCGAGGCGCCCGTCGGCATCTGGGGCTACTCCGAAGGCGGTGCCGGAAGCCTGTGGGCCGCGCAACTGGCCCGGTCCTACGCCCCGGAGCTGAAGGTGGTCGGCTCGGCGTCCGGGGGGATACCCGCCGACCTGCGGGCGGAGGCACTCCACCTCGACGGCGGGGCGTTCGCCGGATTCCTGGTGGACGCGGTGATCGGCATGATCCTCACCCACCCGGAGATGCCGCTGCCCGATCTCCTCGACGACCAGGGCCGCAAGGCCTTCCAGGACGCCGAGTCGCTGTGCGCGGTCGGCACCGTCGCGCGCTTCGTGGGCACCCAGTTCCAGCAGTACACCAAGGACCGGCTCACCATGAAGCAGATCCTCGCGCTCAGCGGGCCGGACGGCACCACCTGGGGGCAGGCCGTCGACGCCAACCGGCTCGGCGTCGACGTCGGCCGGCCGGGCTCCGGGGCCCGCTACGAGATCGGCTTCCCGGTCCTGCAGTACCGCGGCGCCCTGGACGAGGTGATCCCCGCCGAGGTCGCCGACGCCGCCCGCCGCGCCTACTGCGCCGCGGGCGTCGACACCACGTGGACCTCGTACCCGGCGGACCACCTCCTCGGCGACGGGCAGGCGGTCAACGACTCGGTCGCCTGGCTCGGCGACCGCTTCGCGGGCAAGCCCGCCTCCGGCACCTGCTGAAGGGTCTGAAGGTCCCCGCGCCGCGCCACCACGGCGCGGGGACCGGAAACCCCCAGTAATCCGGTGAGAGCCAAGAGGTGACGTCACATCAGGTGGATACGACGTCGACGAACACGGGGTTGGAATAGAACCACGTGTCCGCCCACGGGTCACCGTTGCCGTCCAGGGAGGCGCCCCGCACGCGCTGCCGGGTGCCGCCTCGGCGACGCCCGGCAGCGCGTGGCGTCCCGCCCCCGGCGGTGGCCGCGGCGCCGAGCAGCGCGGTGGCCCTGAGGAAGCCGCGTCTTCCGGCACCGGCCTGGGCGGTGTGGTCCTCGGGGTGGTCGGCTGAAGTGCACACGTGGGCTCCGTGAAGGGGGCAGGGGCGACACGGGCGACGGGGGCGACGTGGGCGAGGAGGCGTGGGGAAGTCAGACGACGCGCAGTGGCCGACTCCGGCGCGGGACGCCTGCGGGGGTGGGGCGGGGAGCTGAGGGGGCCGGGGTGCGGGAGGCCACGATGTCGGGACCGGGGGAGGCCGTGAGGTCGGGTCCGTGGGTGGTCGTGGGGGTGGTTGTGTCGGTGGTCGGCGTGGGTGCGGCGGCGGGGCGTAGCCGCACCCGCGAGACGCACACCCGGGTACCCGGTGCTGCCCAGGGCAGGTGCTCCGCCGTGGTCACGCGCACCGTCAGCCACGCCTCGCCGCCGTCACGGGGCACCGCGAAGGGCAGGGGCACCGCCTCCGTCTGCCCCGGCCGCAGATCGGGCAGGTCGGCCGGGGCCGTCAGCGTACGGCCGTCGGCGAGGGACAGCTCCCATTCGCCCGCCAGCCAGTCCAGGCCGTGCACGTGCTGGTGGTTGGCGAGCACGATGCCCTCGTGCCGGTAGCACCGGATCCGCACCGGGGCGGCGATCTCCCGGCGCGCGTACGGCGCGCGCTCCGGCGGGCGGTCGGGGAAGACCACGCCGTCCGCGACGAACGCGCCGCCGTGGACCACCTCGCCGAAGCCGCCGCCGTACGCCCACCGGTGACCGGGCGCGGCGACACCACTTGCGTACCGCCCGGAGCTCACACGCCCGGGCGCTCTGCCGTCGCTCACGCGCTGGAGGATGCCGTGGTCCCAGAACTCCCGGATGAAGCCGCCCTGAAGCCCCGGGGTGGACTCGATGGCAGGCCAGTGGTCCGCGACGGTGCCGTCCGCTCCGTGGGCTCCGGGCGGACGGCCCGCCCGGCGAGGTGCACGGCGGCGCCGCCGTCGAGGCGCCGCCGGTCGTGCGGGCCATGATCGGGGCGAGGACGAGTGACCGCGCGGTCCTGCTCGCCGGCCCGGCGAAGGTCTCGGGCTCGGGGACGGCGAAAGCCCCGGGCGCGGGCTCGGTGAGGGCCCGCGGACCGGGCGGCCCCGACGTGTACGTCGGCCCCGTGGTGACCGGCGCGCCGGTGGCCGCGACGATGCGCCCGCGCTGTGGGTGCCGTGTTGAGGTGGGTGTGGCGATGCGCCCGCGCTGTGGGTGCCGTGTTGAGGTGGGTGTGGCGATGCGCCCGCGCTGTGGGTGCCGTGTTGAGGTGGGTGTGGCGATGCGCCCGCG
>NZ_JBEYZY010000010.1:166745-263226 GCF_040646295.1 Streptomyces sp. NPDC046197
CGCTGGGTGACGTGTTGAGGTGGGTGTGGCGATGCGCCCGCGCTGGGTGACGTGTTGAGGTGGGTGTGGCGATGCGCCCGCGCTGGGTGACGTGTTGAGATGGGTGCGGCGATGCGTCCCCGCTGCGGGTGGCGGGCGTCGAGATGCGCGCGACGAACCCCCGCCGCGGGTGGCGGGGCGAGGTGGGTGTGGCGATGCGCCCCCGCTGCGGGTGGCGGGTACAGGTGTCGAGGTGGGTGTGGCGATGCGCCCCCGCCACGGGCGGCGGGTGTCGGGTGTCGAGGTGGGTGTGGCGGAGAGGAGCGGGCGTGAGGCTGACGATTGTGGGTGGCGGGGGATTCCGGGTGCCGCTCGTGTACGGGGCGCTGCTCGGCGACCGCGGCGAGGGGCGTGTCACACAGGTCGTGCTGCACGATCTCGACGCCGCGCGGCTGTCCGCGGTGACCCGGGTGCTGGCCGAGCAGGCGGCGGGCGTGCCGGACGCACCCCGGGTGACCGCGACGACCGACCTGGACGAGGCCCTGCGCGACACCGACTTCGTCTTCTGCGCGATCCGCGTCGGTGGCCTGGAGGGGCGGGCGGACGACGAGCGGGTGGCCCTGGCGGAGGGCGTCCTCGGCCAGGAGACGGTCGGCGCTGGTGGTATCGCCTACGGCCTGCGGACGACTCCCGTCGCCGTCGACATCGCCCGGCGGGTGGCCCGTTTGGCCCCCGACGCCTGGGTCATCAACTTCACCAATCCGGCCGGTCTGGTCACCGAGGCCATGTCCCGTCACCTCGGCGACCGGGTCATCGGCATCTGCGACTCACCGGTCGGCCTCGGCCGCCGGATCGCGCGCGTGCTCGGCGCGAACCCGCGGGAGGCGTGGATCGACTACGTCGGCCTCAACCACCTCGGCTGGGTACGCGGCCTGCGCGTCGCCGGCCGCGACGAACTGCCACGCCTGCTGGCCGATCCCGGTCTGCTCGGCTCCTTCGAGGAGGGCAGGCTCTTCGGCGTCCCGTGGCTGCAGTCGCTCGGCGCGATCCCCAACGAGTACCTGCACTACTACTACTTCAACCGCGAGACCGTACGGGCCTGTCAGCAGGCCGGGAAGACGCGGGGCGCGTTCCTGCGCGAACAGCAGGACCGGTTCTACGAGGAGATGAGGAACCCGCAGGCCCCGGCGCTCGCGGTCTGGGACCGCACCCGCGCCGAGCGCGAGGCCACCTACATGGCCGAGAACCGCCGCACGGCGGGCGCGGGCGAGCGGGACGCCGACGACCTGTCCGGCGGCTACGAGAAGGTGGCCCTCGCCCTGATGCGGGCCATCTCCCGTGACGAGCGCACCACGCTGATCCTCAACGTGCGCAACCGCAGCACGCTGCCGGTGCTCGACTCCGAGGCGGTCATCGAGGTTCCGTGCCTGGTGGACGCGAGCGGAGCGCACCCGCTCGCCGTGGATCCGCTGCCCGGCCACGCCACCGGTCTGGTCTGCGCGGTCAAGGCGGTCGAGCGCGAGGTGCTGTCCGCAGCCGAGTCGGGCTCCCGTGCGACGGCGGTGAAGGCCTTCGCGTTGCACCCGCTCGTCGACTCGGTGAACGTCGCCCGGCGGCTCGTCGACGGCTACACCGCCGTCCATCCCGGCCTCGCGTACCTCAAGTAGAAGTGCCGGGGGTTTGCCCGAGTCGTTCCTGGCGGACCGGGCCGGTCGCTCCCCCGTGAAAGCGACCGGCCGGCCCGGCCCCCCGTGATCCCCCGTCTCCCCGTGGTCCCCCGTTCCCCCCACACCCTTGAGAGCCGGCAGCCCGGCTCCTGATACACCCCGGCCGGAAGAAATTTCGCCGCCCCCGTGTCGGCCGTACGGGAGAGCGGCGGGAGGACGTCCCCCCGGCCCAGGATCCGGGGGGACGTCGGGGGTGCGCGGTCGTGCGGTGGATCCGGGATCAGCCGGTGAAGCCGGCCGTGACGGACGTGAACTGCCAGGCGTTCTGGCTGATGCCGGAGCAGTTGCTCACCACGCCGCCGCCCGGGCAGGGCCGGTCGCGGTTGACCGCCCAGAAGGCGAGCCGGGCTATGTGGCGGGAGTTGGCCCAGTCCCGGATCCGGGTCCAGATCGCCGGGGTGGTGTTCTCCTGCTGGTCGGACAGGCCGTTCATGCCGGAGATGCCGATGTGCGCGTAGGCGGTGGCGTCGTCCCAGCCGAAGGTGGACTTCAGCTTGGCCTTCAGGCCCTCCGCCGCGTTCACCGTGTTGCCGTACATGTCGGAGCCGCCGCCGAAGTCGAACGGCATGATGGTGAACACGTCGATGTTCGCGCCGAGCGACTGCGCCTGCTCGATGAGCCGGTTGCCGTAGTACGTCGGGCCGGTGGTGGAGGTGCCGAAGGTGACGATCGTGCGCAGGCCCGGGTTGTTCGCCTTGACCGTCTTCAGCGCGGTGAGGATCCGCGCCTGCACGGCCTCGTTCTCGAACTCGTCCGTGTTCTCGATGTCCATGTCGACCGCCTTCAGGCCGTAGGCGTCGATCACCTTCTGCAGTGCTCCGGCCAGCGCGCTCGCGGAGGAGCAGTTGGCGCCGAGCTTGCTGCCCTGCCAGCCGCCGAAGGAGGGGACCATGTCACCGCCCGCGGAGCGTATCTGGTTGATGGCGGTCTGGTCGGCGCCTCCGGTCAGCGGCCGGTTGCCGTCCCAGGCGGGTGTGCAGCCACCGGAGTCCAGTACGAAGGCCATCGTGAACCACTTGATGCCGGTCGCGCTCATCACCGTGGCCGGGTTCGGCGGGTCGCCCCAGCCCTCGTACAGATACGGCGCGGCCTGCTTGAAGCCGCCGCCGCTGCCCGCGTCGGTGGTGACGGAGACCGCGTTGGAGGCCGCCGAGACGTTCCCGGCCGCGTCCCGCGCCTTCACGGTGAACGTGTAACCGGTGCTCGGCGACAGCCCGCCGACCGTGGCGGTCGTACCGGAGACGCTCAGCACCTGGGCGGCGCCGCTGTAGATGTCGTACGCCGTCACGCCGACGTTGTCCGTGGAGGCGTTCCACTTCAGTGACACGCTCGTCGACGTCTTGCCCGTGGACGTCAGACCCGTGGGTGCGGTCGGCGCCTGGGTGTCCCCGCCGCCCCCGCCGCCCGGACCGTCCAGGCTGATGTCGTCGGCGTAGTACGTGCCCTGCGCGTACCAGCCGTGGACGTAGATGGTGGCGCTGGTCTGCGAGGCGCCGGTGGTGAAGGACACCGACAGTTGGCTGTAGGCCGAGGGGGACGTGGTCCAGGTCGAGGCGCCGCCGCTCACCCCGAGGTAGACGTAACTGCCGCGCATCCAGCCGCTGAGGGTGTACGCCGTGTTCGGCCGCACGGAAACGGTCTGACTGCACTGGGCGTTGTCGCTGTCGGTCACCGCGCCCGCGAGAGCCCTGGAGCCGCCGTGCACGGGTGAGGAGACGACCGAGCCGAGGTCGCCGGTGCAGGTCCAGGGGGAGAGACTGCCCGATTCGAAGCCGGGGTTGGTGAGGACGTTGGCCGCTTGGGCCGTGCCGGGCAGGGCGATGGTCCCGGCGAGGGCCAGGGCCGCGGAGCCGAGCAGGGCGAGGAGCTTTCGTCTGTGACGCCGGAGTGTGTTGCGCACGCGATCTCCCTGAGGAAAGTGGGGTGTTCGGGAGGGCACAGGTGTGCGGGGGAGTGTGCAGAGGGTGCGCAACCAAGTTGGTATGGACCAATCCGGGTGTCAAGAGTCCACGGCAGATTGGTCCATACCTGTGAGTTGAGAAGGGGCGCGGGGAATGCGCGACAGGCCACATGCGACCCGCGCCCGGCAGGCGGCCTAAGAGCCATCACGTAATGCAGGCGTGGGACGTCGTCGTGCCCGGCGGGGCGAGGTCAGCGAACAAGGCAGGGGTGCCCAAGCAGGCATACCGGCGCGACAGCCTGTCGGCCGGCTACCGCTTCAACCGGGCCCGCCTCTCCGAAGCCGCCGCCACCGCCGCGGCGGCCAAAGACCACCGCGCCCGCCGCATCGCCGCAGACATTGTGGCGGGCCACGGGGCGAACCTGACCGTCGAGGACTGCGACATCCGCACCTGGTACCGCAGGTGGGGCAAAGCCCTGCAGGCCACCACACCCGGGCGGCTCATCGCTGCCATCGGCCGGGAGTGCGAGAAGACCGGTGGGCGGATGCTCCGGGCCTCCACCTTCACCACCAAGCTGTCCCAGACATGCTTCTGCGGCGAAAAGGTCGCCAAAACGCTCGCCGACCGCATACACGCCTGCACCGCCTGCGGGCTCATCGGCGACCGGGACAAGGTCTCCGCCGCCCTGGCCGCACACGTCCACCCTACGGACCCAGACGACCCCAGCACTACGGGCCTGGACATAGTCCAGGCCCGCCACACACAGATCTTGTTTCATGAAGGGCTGCAAGAAGCCCTGTCGAGTCAACCGCAGCGCGGTGTCTGCCCCACCCGGGGCCGCACCCACGCGGCAGCCCACACGCCGGATCCTTCCGGGCGCGGGCCTCTGCTCGGCAAAACACCATCACCCGGTATCGGACCTACCCCGAATGAGACCCGACCCGCAACTAAGCGGCACAAGGCCCACGTCGGAACAGCCGGCCGTACGGAGAAGGCACGCCACACAGGCACCCCAGTCCCGTACAGGCATCGGGTGGGCATCACCTCATTACGTGATGACTCTTAGAGGGGCAGTACCTCGGCCGCACCCACCGCCCGAGCCGTCGAAGCCGCCGGCGCGGCCGGACGCACCGTCGGCTCCTCCGTCCGCTGTTGCGGAATCGGCACCGGGCGCAGCGGCCGCGGCGCAGCCACCACCGTGTAGTCCGGTCCGAGGAACGGCGGCACGATCTCCCCCGGATCGTCGCCGAGTGCCAACCGCACCGCCGCCCAGGGCGCGTTGACCCCGCACTGCGACAGCTGGTGCAGTCCGCCGGCCGGGCGCGTGTTGACGTCGAGCAGCACCGGCCGGCCCTCGTACATGCGGAACTGGATGTTGGACAGGTGGTGCACTCCGAAGCCCTCCACGATCCGCCGGGCCGGCTCCAGCCACTGCTCGTGCAGCGTGAACCCACGGCGGCGGCCGTTCTTCGTGCGGCCCACGGCCAGGCGGATCCGGTTGTCCGGACCGGTCAGGCAGTCGACCGAGACCTCGGGCTGCTCCAGCACCGGCATCACCAGCCAGTCCACCGCTTCCCCGGCCTGCTCCAGCGCCCGCAGCACCAGGTCCAGTGGCACATGGGGGCCGGGGAAACCACTCAGATGCAGGAGGGAGAAGGGAGCTCGGGTGACGATGCGGAAGCCCACGCCGCCCGCGCCGGACGCCGGCTTGAAGCAGGCCCGCTGCCCGGCACCTTCCAACTCCTCGACCGCCGTGCGGAGTTCCTCCCCGGTGCGCACCCGCCACCACGGCGGCACGGGCACACCGATCGACCGGACCGCCTCGTACGCCGTCGCCTTGTCCTCGAAGACGGCCACGGCCTGCGGCGTCGGTGCCAGCAGGGCCGTCCCGACCGCCTCGAAGTCGGCCCGGTGGGAGACGATCGCGGCCTGGTGCAGCCGCGGCACGAACACGTCGATGCCGCGCCGCGCACACTGGGCCAGCGCGTACTCGACGTACGCCGCCGGGGACAGGCCCTCCGGCTCCAGTTCGGCGGTGTCGGCGGCGGCCAGTACGGGGGAGTCCGGATCGCCGTGCGTGGCATGGATCTCCACGGCCCGGTCGCCGGGATTCCTCCGCAGCTGATCCATGAAGAACACGTTCTCCGCGTACGTGCGGTTGAGCCAGACGCGTACGCGAGAGGCCATGCAGGCCGCCTTTCACGGTGTGCGGGCAGGGCGAAGCGGGCCGTGCCCGGCCAGGGGGAAGGGAGGGACACCAAACCGCCCTGTGTGAGGGGGAGTTCCGGCGGTGGTGTTGGGGCGATCATACGGCTTTCAAGGGCCCCGGAGTGCAACGCGCATGTTACGGATCGGCCGACGGCGCCCACCCCTGCCACGGGTGACGAAACGCCGCCGGACGCGTGCGCCGGCGGGCCGCAGGGCGCGCCCGGACAGGGAGGGTTTTCGGCCGCCGCGCACATGCCGGTGGCCCGGTACGGCCTTGTCCGGGTGGCGCGGGATGTGCTCTTGTGGTGACCATCGTGCGCGCTGAAGGGGGCGAGAGGTGACCAGGACGGTCGGCGGTACGGGACAGCTGCTGGCCATCAGCGACCTGCACATCGGCTACGCCGAGAACCGCGCCCTGGTCGAACGGATGGCCCCCGTCTCGGACGACGACTGGCTGCTGGTGGCCGGGGACGTGGCGGAGACCGTGGCGGACATCCGCTGGGCCCTGAAGGTGCTCGCGGGACGCTTCCGCCGGGTCGTGTGGGCACCGGGCAACCACGAGCTGTGGACCCATCCCAGGGACACCCTCACCCTGCGCGGTGTCGCCCGGTACGAGCACCTGGTCGAGCTGTGCCGTGAACTGGGCGTCACGACGCCCGAGGACCCCTACCCGGTCTGGGACGGCCCGGGCGGCCCGGTGGCCGTGGCGCCGCTGTTCCTGCTGTACGACTACTCCTTCCTGCCGGCCGGCTGCACCACCAAGGACGAGGGACTGGCCTACGCGCACGGCACCGGCATCGTCTGCAACGACGAGTACCTGCTGCACCCCGACCCCTACCCGACCCGCGAGGCATGGTGCCGGGCCCGGGTCGCCGACACCGAGCGCAGGCTCGCCGAACTCCCCGGCGACCTGCCCACCGTCCTCGTCAACCACTACCCGCTCGACCGGCACCCGACGGACGTCCTGTGGTATCCCGAGTTCGCCATGTGGTGCGGCACCGGACTGACCGCCGACTGGCACCGCAGGTTCCGCGTGGCCGCCATGGTCTACGGTCATCTGCACATTCCGCGGACCACCTGGCACCAGGGCGTCCGCTTCGAAGAGGTGTCGGTGGGATACCCCCGCGAGTGGCGCAAGCGCCCGGAACCACCGGGCAGGCTGCGCCGCATTCTGCCGATGGAGGTCGGGACCCGGTGATCGAGGAGCTGCTCCCGGACTCGGTGGTCGTCGTGGAGACACACGGGGACGACGAGGCCGACTCCGCATGGCTGTACCCCGAGGAGCAGGCCCTCGTGGCGCAGGCCGTCGACAAGCGCCGCCGCGAGTTCGCCGCCGTGCGGGCCTGCGCCCGCCGGGCCATGGAGAAGCTCGGCGTGCCGCCGCAGCCCGTGCTGTCCGGTGACCGCGGCGCCCCCCTCTGGCCCCGGGGGCTGGCCGGCAGCATGACCCACTGCGACGGCTACCGCGCCGCCGCCCTGGTCCGTGCCGCCGATCTGGTCTCCCTCGGCATCGACGCCGAGCCCCACGGCCCGCTCCCGGACGGCATCCTGCCCAGCGTGTCCCTTCCCGGCGAGCAGCGGCGCCTGCGGGATCTGGCCGCACGGCAGCCCGGCGTGCACTGGGACCGGCTGCTGTTCAGCGCCAAGGAGTCCGTCTACAAGGCGTGGTTCCCGCTGACCGGGAAGTGGCTGGACTTCATGGAGGCGGACATCGAGGTCGAGACGATGCCCGGCACCTGCGCGCACGGCTGCTTCCGCGCCGAACTGCTCGTCCCCGGACCGCTCGTGGACGGCCGGCGGCTCGGCCACTTCGAGGGCCGTTGGATCGTCCGGCACGGACTGGTGGCCACCAGCGTGACCGTCCCGCACGCCTGAACCGTCCTCAGCCGCGACTGCGGTGGCCTGGCGCGGGTCGCCGCGTGCACCGGCCATGCGGCCATCGCCGAGCCGTGCGCCGACGCCGAGGCGGTCCTCCGACAGGGGCGCCGCTGCGCACAGGAGGGGGTCGCCGTCGCCGTATTTGCCGAAGCGGCCGAAGGTCCTGGCCGGTGGTTCGCTCTCGCCGCGCGGCGACTGACGCGCACCGGCCGACAGCACGGCGGAGACCTGGCTGAGAGACCTCGCCCGCTGGGACCTGCCGCGCGCCGCCGAGTAGCCGGCTCAAGGGCGCTCCCGCGCCCGGTGCACGCGCGCGGGAGGTCCGGCCCTCCGGGCCGCGAGGCCGGGCGTCCCCCTTCCCGCGCCGCTCAGGGACGTGGGCACCAGCTCCGCAGCAGCCGGAAGAACTCCTCCTCGTTGCCCGTCAGGCCCGCCTGCGCCAGAGCCCGCTCCGCCTCGGCGAGCACGGCGGGCGGGACGACGGGTGGTCGGCCGCCGTCCGGCGGGCTGTCGAACGCTGCGCGCACCGTGTGCAGCAGACGCAGATAGGCCTGGACGGCGGTCCTCTCGCGGTCGGTCAGTACGGCGGTCGGCATGGTCGCTCTCTCCCCGGTCGGCGTCACACGGTCAGGCGCCGGCCACCCGTACGGCACGTCCCGTCCCGAGCACTGGGCCCCGCTCGGGTGGGCTGCCCCCGTCGCACAGTGGCGGCGCACCCCCCAGCTTGCCGTCCAGCACTGACAATGCCCCCGCGCTACGCGTCGTTTCGCCCGCTCAGCGGAGGCGAAACCCACGGTTTCGTCGGTGAACCGTTGTGGTGGCGGCCGGGGCGGCTGCCGGAAGCCCTGCCTCGGCGTGCGCCGCGGACGGGCGGACCCGGGGTGATCCGAACGACATCCTCTAGCCCTGCTGGCGGCCCGTGCTGTGACCGTCGCCCTCGGCCCGGCGGCCCAGGTAGCCCAGCGACGCCTCGATGCGCCCGGCCAGATGGTCCCGTTGCACCGGTCCGCGCAGCGACGAACCGGCCAGCCAGGTCCGGCACTTGCTGGCCAGCAGCAGGCCGAAGGCCTCGGCTTCCTCCTCTTCCGCCATGTCGAAACGGGTGCGCGCGGCCACCTTGTGGACCGTCGCCTGCAGGTCGGCGCCCTCGCTGAGCAGCCGCGCGGCGACCGCGGCACCGTCGACGTGATGGCTGCTGTGCCCGGCCTGCATGTGCCACAGCTCGTGGCCGAGAATCACCAACTGGTGGTCGGGAGCGGTGCGTTCCTCGACCAGGACCAGGTCCTGGTCGGCCATGTCGAGCCACAGCCCACTGGCGGTCCCGGACGGAAACGCGGCCGTACGGAAGTGGACGGGCCGGCCGCGGCGCCTGCTCATCGCGTCGCACAGCGCCGCGTACAGGTCGGCGGGGCGCGCCGGTGCCGGCAGCGCCAGCCCGGCGACCAGCTCGCCGCACAGACGCCGCATGTCCTTACCGATGCCCACCGGTTCTCCCCTGCATCACGACTCGGGCCGCTTGACGCTCTCCAGGAGCATGTCCAGCCACTCGGCGACCTTGTCGCGGTGCTGGTCGGTGGGCAGCTGCGCGGCGCGCCAGGCGATCCCGCGCACGCCGTGGTCCTGTAGCAGCCGCTCCAGTGGGTCCTCGGCGGCCTCGGCCGCCTGCCGCTCGCGGTCGGCGAGCCGCTGGAGCAGTTCCTGCTCGGCGCGCTGGAGCGCGCCCGCGAGGGCCTCGGCGTCCTCGGCCGTCAGGAAGCCGGCGTGCACGCGGAAGAAGCGCTGGATGGCGTCGCAGTGCTCCATGGTGGGGCGCCGGTCGCCGTTGATGAGGGCACCCGCCTGCTGGCGGGACATGCCCGCGCCGTCGGCGATCTCCTGCTGGGTGTACCGGCGCCCGTTGGGCTTGAGCCGGGTGCGGCGCAGCAGGTCCAGCCGCTGCAGGAACCGTGCCTGCACGTCCGGCTCGCCCGCGGGCCGCCCGCTGAGCAGTGCTCTGACCACGGGCTCCGGCACGCCGCACGAAACGGACAGACGGCCGACGTCGAAGACCTCTGCGTGGGGCACGCCGAGCCGGTCGGCGAGTGCGGTGACGCGTGCGACGACCGCCGGCAGCACAGCCGACGCCGTGGTGCCCGGATCCTCGAAGCCCTCCGCCACCGACAGATCTCCTAGGTCTCTCACAGGCTTCTCACAAGTGCTTCTCACAAGCGGTTGCCGTGAACTCCCGGGAGAGTAGCGGTTGGTTCGAACTCACATCCAGGTCTCGCCACAACTGTGTCCAATTTCAGCCGTCAACCGACATGAAATGCCACGATAGTTGACACGCCTAGTCTCTGAGCAGCAGGATCGGGGCGCCGCGTGAAGGCCGCAGAGGCAAGAGGGGTGACCTCCCGATGGCATATCAGGCAGGAGGGCAGCGGCCGGCGTCGCGGTCCGTTCCCGTCAGTCCCGAGGCGCAGGCCTATCTGCAGGACTACGCCACGCTTCTGGAGGCCGTCCCCTTCCCTTCCTTCGTAGTCGGCCACGGCTGGGACGTGGCCTTGACCAACAGCGCGTTCGCGTCACTCTTCGGCGGCGTCGGCCCGTATCCGACGGCCATGCCGAGCGACAACTTCCTGCGCTTCGTGCTGTTCCACCCGGACGCGGGCACCGTCCTGGGCGACCACGAGGCAGGCTGGTGCCTGCCGATGCTGGCGCACCTCGCGGCCGCCCTGGAGCGCCGCGGTCACGACCACGGGTTGCAGGCCGTCCGCCGGGACATCGCTCAGGACCCCATCATGGAGGCCGCCTTCCGGCAGGGGCTGCCGCACTGGATCCGCGCGGTCGGCGAGGGGGCCGCCGAGTTCGACGGCGCGGTCCGCCCGCTGCTGCACCCCGATCCGCGCTGGGGCGCCACCGAGTGCCGCATCGTCGAGGAGACGCCGAGAACCCTGCAGGGCCTGGGCTGCACGCGTCTCACCCTCGTCCTGCGGGAGCCGCGCCGTACCGTGGCGTCCCCGCGCGGACGGCACCGCACCCGGCGCTCGGCGGGTCACCTCAGCGTGGTGCCGTCCCCCGAGGCCTGACCCGGCACCGTCGGCGTTCAGGTCGCCGACGGCGCCGGGTTCTCCGCCGCCCGGGCGGCGGACGGCCGTGGCGGGCTCGGCTCTCACGGGGCCCCGGGGTAGTGCGGGCTCGGCCGGCTCGCCTTCCCGCAGCCGCGGCGACGGGCGGGGCGGGTGGGGTTCCCCTCTCCGCGGCCGCGGCGACGACCGGGCGTGTCCCGTGCGCCTCACCTCTCCGTGACCACCAGGACGAGCGGCACACCCTCGCACGGCACCAGTCGCATCCCGTGGGAGCGGTCGGCCTCGGCCCGCTCCAGTACGGACGCGAAGTCCGGCCCCTTGGTGAGTGATCCGGCCAGGTGCGCCGGGTCCGCGGAGGCGGCCACCCGCCCCCGGGCGTTCACCAGATGGGCGGGCCCGGACAGCTCCCGCAGCAGGGGCAGCACCCCCGCCTCGAAGTGCCTGAGGTACACGTCGGCCGCGGCCACCCCCGCGAAGCGGCCCGCCACCTCGACCGGAGCGGACAGCGTGAGGCTGTACTCGTCGGAGCACAGATAGTCCACGTAGGGACCGGCCACGGCCCGCAGCCCGGTGTCGCGGGGCAGCGCGAACCAGTCCCAGTGCGTGTAGTCCGCATACGCCGAGTGCCGCGGATCGAGATCGAGCAGCAGTGGCCGTACGTCCCGCTCGGCGGTGCTCTGCCACCACTCCAGCCATGCCGGTACGTCCGTCAGCAGCCCCGGCGCGGCGACGAAGCCGACCCCCGAGACCAACTCCTGCCGGGCCAGCCGCAGATGGAGCCCCGGCCTGAGCGCGGCGAGGTCCACGGTCGCCGGGTGCCGCCCCTCGGCGGCCACCCGGGCCAGCAGCGCCGCGGTGTCGTCGCGGGTCTCCGCGACCGCCTCGAACACCGCCTCCAGAGCACCGCCCACCCGCGCGGCGACCTCCTTCTGCGCGTGCCCGCCGCGCACCGCGGACCCCGCCCCGGCGAAGGCGGGACTCTGGCTCATGGCGCCCTCCAGCGGACAGGACGGGACGGTACAGGGCGCGGCTACAGGTTCAGGCGCACGGCGATGAGCCGTGCCGCCGACTCCTCGACGCACCGCTCGGCCAGCGTACGGGCCGAATCACGCGCCCCATCCTGCACGGCCGAGATGACGGCGCGATGGCGTTCTGCGACTTCTTCACGGTATTCGTCGTCCCCGAGCACGAGACACAGCAGCGCCCCGACCTCCGTCTGCAGCGCCACCTGCTCCCGGGTGAGCCGGGCGGACTGCGCGGCCGCCGCCAGCTCCACGTGGAAGCGCCCGTACATGCGGCTGCGCACTGCCGCCTCCGGCGCCCGCGTCAACTCCTCGTTCGTACGGCGCAGATGCCCGAGGTCGTGCGGCTCGGTGCGCTGCGCCGCGAGCCGGGCCGCAGCCCCCGACAGCGCGGCCCAGTGGTCGCCGAGGTCGCGCAGCTCCTCGGTACTCCAGCCGCTCAGCCGGATCTTCAGCCGTTCCTCGCCCGGGAGTTCGGGCAGCGAGACGAAGCTGCCGCCGCCGCGCCCGCGCCGGGTGGTGACCAGCCCCTGCTGCCGCAGCGCCATCAGCGCCTCCCGCAGGGTCACCGTGGACACGCCCAGCTGCCCGGCCAGTTCGCTCTCACCGGGCAGCTGCTCCCCGTCGGCGAGCAGCCCGAGCTCTATGGCGTCGCCGATCCTGCGGACGACCGCGTCCACCCGCGCCCGGCTCTCCACCGGCGCGAACACGGCTCGGCGCGCCCCGACTTCACCGGTCGCGCCGGGGCCTGCGATCCCGCCGACCCCGACGACCTCGCCGGGCCCGGCATCGACGTGTCGTTGTTTCACGGCCACCACCTGCCTGTTGACCCAAGCTTTGCCCTGAGGCGGTCTTGAGCTTTGAACTATGGCTTCATATGTTTCCGTTCAACGTTCATGAGCGCCAGAAAGGTTCCCGCATGCAGGGAATTGCGATCCGGCTGCAGGGTCTGCGCAAGACGTTCGGGGAGACGACCGCGGTGGCCGGGGTGGACCTGGAGATCCAGGACGGCGAGTTCTTCTCCATGCTCGGCCCGTCCGGCTCGGGCAAGACCACGGTCCTGCGTCTGATCGCCGGTTTCGAGGCCCCGGCCGAGGGCCGGATCGAACTCGCCGGGCAGGAGGTCACCGGCCTCGCCCCCTTCGAGCGGGACGTCCACACGGTCTTCCAGGACTACGCCCTCTTCCCGCACATGACCGTCGAGCAGAACGTCGCCTACAGCCTCCGGGTCCGTAAGGTGCCCAAGGCCGAGAGGCTGGTCAGGGCCCGCAAGGCGCTGGCCGAGGTGCGCCTGGACGGTTACGGCAAGCGGCGCCCCGCCGAGCTCTCCGGCGGCCAGCGCCAGCGGGTCGCCCTCGCCCGCGCCCTCGTCGGCCGTCCGCGCGTGCTGCTGCTGGACGAGCCGCTCGGCGCCCTCGACCTCAAGCTGCGCGAGCAGATGCAGGGGGAACTGAAGGCGCTCCAGCGGGAGGTCGGCATCACCTTCGTCCTCGTCACCCACGACCAGGAGGAGGCCCTGGCGATGAGCGACCGCATCGCCGTCTTCCACCAGGGCCGCGTCGAACAGGTCGGCACCCCGGCCGAGATCTACGAGCGCCCCGCGACCCCGTTCGTCGCGTCCTTCGTGGGCACCTCCAACCTGCTCCGCGGCGAGTCCGCCCAGCGGGTCCTCGGCACCCAGGGCACCCACAGCGTCCGCCCGGAGAAGATCCGCGTCCTGAAGGAGTCCGCCGCCGCGGACGAGCCCGGGCAGGCCACCGCCACGGGCACCGTCGCCGACGTCGTCTACCTGGGGGACACCACCCGCTTCCTGGTCGACCTCGACGCCGGCGGCCGCCTCACCGCGCTGCAGCAGAACCTGGAGACCTCCGCCGAGGACGTGGCCGCCTACCGCGGCACCCGGGTCCGCCTGACGTGGCACCGCCGTCACACGGTCCGGATCCCCGACGCCCGCTGAACCACCGCTTCACACAGGGAGAACGACGTGCGCCTCACCCGAACCGTCCAGGCCATGGCCGCCTCAGCGCTCCTGCTCGCCGCCACCGCCTGCGGATCCTCCGGCTCCGGTGGCGACTCCGCGTCCACCGGCTTCAATCCACCCGACCTCAAGGCGCAGTCGAAGCTCGGCAGGACCGAGGGCCAGGTCGACCTGATCGCCTGGGCCGGCTACGTCGAGGACGGGTCCAACGACCCCAAGGCCGACTGGGTCAGCGGCTTCGAGAAACAGACGGGCTGTCAGGTGCACTCGAAAGTGGCGGCCAGCTCCGACGAAATGGTCAAACTGATGAAGACGGGGGAGTACGACGCCGTCTCCGCCTCCGGCGACGCCTCCCTGCGCCTGATCGCCTCCGGAGACGCGGCCCCCGTCAACACCGCTCTCGTACCCAACTACAAGGACATCTTCGGCGACCTGAAGATGCAGTCCTGGAACTCCGTCAAGGGCAAGGCCTACGGCATCCCGCACGGCCGCGGCGCCAACCTGCTGATGTACAACACCGAGCAGGTGAAGCCCGCGCCCACCTCCTGGTCCGCCGTCTTCGACGACGCACCCGCCCACAAAGGACACGTCACCGCCTACGACTCGCCCATCTACATCGCCGACGCCGCCCTGTATCTCAAGGCCACCAGGCCCGAGTTGAAGATCAAGGACCCCTACGCGCTCGACCAGAAGCAGTTCGACGCATCGGTCGCGCTGCTGAAGAAGCAGAACGCCGACGTGGGCGAGTACTGGGGCGACTACCTCAAGGAGGTCTCCGCATTCAAGAGCGGCGACTCGGTGGTCGGTACCACCTGGCAGGTCATCGCGAACCTCGCCGCCTCCGAGGGCGCCAAGGTCAAGGCCCTCGTACCGAAGGAGGGTTCGACCGGCTGGTCCGACACCTGGATGATCTACGCCAAGGCCAAGCACCCCAACTGCGCCTACAAGTGGCTGGACTGGATCGTCTCCCCGAAGGCCAACGCCCGGGTCGCCGAGTACTTCGGTGAGGCGCCCGCCAACGCCAAGGCCTGCGCACAGACCAGCGACCGGAACTTCTGCACCCTGTACCACGCCGGTGACGCCGCCTACTGGAAGCGGATCGCCTTCTGGAACACGCCCATCGAGCAGTGCCTGGACGGCCGTACCGACGTCAAGTGCGTGCCGTACGCGAAATGGGTCCAGGCCTGGACCGAGATCAAGGGCTGACCGATGACGGTGACCGCGCAGGCAGCGCAGGCCGCCGGGCAGAGCTCGCGGGGCGCCGTCCGGCGGCTGGCCGGAACGCTGCACCGCCGTCCCCGGCTGAGGCTCTCCCTGCTGCTGACCGCACCGTTGCTGTGGCTTGCCGTGCTGTACCTGGGCTCGCTGACCGTGCTGTTCGTCTCCGCGTTCTGGACGACGAACTCCTTCACCTCCGAGGTCGTGAAGGTCTGGTCGGCGGACAACTTCCACACGTTGTTCACCACGCCCGTCTACCGCCAGGTGATCGTGCGCAGCGTCGTGGTGGCGCTGGCGGTCACCGCCCTGTGCGCGGTGATCGCCTTCCCGCTCGCCTGCTACACGGCCCGCGTCGCCCGGCCCCGCCGGCGCCCGCTGCTCGTGGTCGCCATCCTCACTCCGCTGTGGGCGAGTTACCTGGTGAAGGTGTACGCCTGGCGGCTGATCCTGTCCCAGGGCGGGCTCGCCGACTGGATGCTCAAGCCGTTCGGGCTCGCCGGACCGGGCTTCGGACTGCCGGCGGCCGTCCTCACCCTGACGTACCTGTGGCTGCCGTACATGATCCTGCCCATCCACACCGCGCTGGAACAGCTGCCCGCCGGCCTGCTCGACGCCTCCGCCGACCTGGGCGCCAGAACCTGGCGCACCTTCCGGTCGGTGGTGCTGCCGATGGTGCTGCCCTCCGTCGCCGCCGGATCGGTCTTCACCTTCTCCCTCAGCCTCGGCGACTACATCACCGTCCAGATCGTCGGCGGCAGGACACAGCTGATCGGCAACCTCGTCTACTCCAACATCGAGCTCAACCTGCCCATGGCCGCGGCCCTCGGCACGGTCCCCGTCGTCGTCATCGTGCTGTATCTGCTGGCGATGCGCCGCACGGGTGCCCTCAGCAGTCTCTGACCGCTCCGCTCGCCTGAGCGCCCCGGTTTCCCGAGCGCCCCGGTCCGCGCCCGCCTCCAGTCTCCGGCCACCTTCCAGAGGGGTTCCTCGTCATGCGGCTCTCCCGCTTTGCGCGCATCGCGCTGCGCCTCGCCGCCGCCTTCGGCTTCGCGGTGATCTACGTGCCCCTCCTGCTGGTCCTCGTCAACTCCCTCAACCCGGACCGCAGCGCGAGCTGGCCGCCGCCCGGTCTGACCCTGCACTGGTGGTCGGTGGCCTGGGACAACTCCGGCGCCCGCAGCGCGCTGTGGGTCTCGGTGAAGGCGGGCGTCGGCGCCACCGCCATCGCGCTGGTGCTCGGCACATTCATCGCCTTCGCGGTGGCCCGGCACCGGTTCTTCGGCCGCGACGCCCTCTCCTTCGTGGTCGTCCTGCCGATCGCGCTGCCCGGCATCGTCACGGGCATCGCCCTCAACTCCGCCTTCGGGACGGTGCTGCAGCCCCTCGGCGTCGGGCTCGGCCTGTTCACCGTGGTCGTCGGCCACGCCACGTTCTGCATCGTCATCGTCTTCAACAACGTCGTAGCCCGGCTGCGCCGCACCTCCGGCGCAGACGAGGAGGCGGCGATGGATCTCGGTGCGCACACCTTCCGCGCCTTCGCCGACGTCACCTTCCCGCTGGTGCGCTCGGCGCTGCTCGCGGGCGGACTGCTGGCCTTCGCGCTGTCCTTCGACGAGATCGTGGTGACCACCTTCACCGCCGGGCCGGGCGTCGAGACCCTGCCCATCTGGATCTTCGGCAACATGACCCGGCCACGGCAGGCGCCGGTGGTGAACGTGGTGGCGGCCGTCCTCGTCCTGCTCTCCGTCGCGCCGATCTACCTCGCCCAGCGGCTGTCGTCGGACACGGCGACCGCGAGCCGGGTGTAGCCGCGTTCCGGCGCCCGGCAGGAGCGGGTGCGGCCCCCGACAGGAGCCGGTCCGGCCCATGGCAGGAGCCGGTCCGGCTCCCGGCGGACCCCCTCGGTGGCGCGGCCCCGGTCCCCGAACTGCGGCACGAGTCCGCGCTGTTCCCCAGACAGGTGCTGTGTGACATAGTACTGATGTGAGCGAGTCGCTGACCTGCGATGTCGTGGTAGTCGGCGCCGGGATGGTGGGCGCCGCGTGTGCGCTGTACGCCTCCCGGGCGGGCCTGGACGTCGTCGTGGTGGACCGCGGCCCGGTCGCCGGCGGCACCACCGGCGCGGGGGAGGGCAACCTCCTGGTCTCCGACAAGGAACCCGGACCCGAGCTCGGTCTCGCCCTGCTCTCCCTGCGCCTGTGGCGCGAACTGGCCGAGGAGCTGGGCGGCCCGGTGGAGTACGAGGCCAAGGGCGGCCTCGTCGTCGCCACCACCTCCGAGTCCCTGAGCGCACTGGAGTCCCTGGCGGCGGGCCAGCGAGCCGCGGGAGTCGGCGCGGTGAGTGTCCGCGGTGATCAACTCGGGGAGCTCGAACCGCACTTGGCGGACGGGTTCGCCGGAGCCGTGCACTACCCGCAGGATGCCCAGGTGATGCCCGCCCTGGCCGCGGCACACGTGCTGCGGACGTCGGGGGCGCGGCTGCTGACCGGCCGGACGGTGACCCAGGTGCTGCGCGACACGCAGGGCGCGGTGCGCGGGGTGCGCACCGACCGGGGCGCCGTCCACGCCCCGGCGGTCGTCAACGCGGCCGGGTGCTGGGGCGGCGAACTGGCCGCGCTCGCCGGAGCCCCGCTGCCCGTCCAGCCCCGACGCGGCTTCGTCCTCGTCACCGAACCCCTGCCGCGCCGCGTCCGGCACAAGGTCTACGCCGCGGACTACGTCGCCGACGTCGCCAGCGACTCCGCCGCCCTGCAGACGTCCCCCGTGGTCGAGGGCACGGCCGCCGGACCCGTCCTGATCGGCGCCAGCCGCGAACGGGTCGGCTTCGACCGGTCGTTGTCCCTGCCCGCGGTGCGGGCGCTGGCGGCGGGCGCGATCCGGCTGTTCCCGTTCCTGGCCGAGGCGCGGGCGCTGCGGACGTACGCCGGCTTCCGGCCGTACCTCCCCGACCACCTGCCCGCGATCGGCCCCGACCCACGGGCGCCCGGCCTCCACCAGGCGTGCGGGCACGAGGGGGCGGGCATCGGACTGTCCACCGGAACGGGGCTGCTGATCGCACAGGTGCTCAGCGGCCGCACGCCCGGACTCGACCTTCACCCGTTCCGGCCCGACCGCTTCCCACGGGACACCTCAGCGGCACCTTCTCCCACCGTCGCCCGGGAGGTCCGATGAATCCACTCGAACTGGCGGGGGCCCGCCCCGGACCCGCCTTCACCGTCACCTTCGACGGCCGGGAGATCGAGGCGCTGCCCGGCCAGACGGTGGCCGCCGCGCTCTGGGCGGCCGGGATCACCGCCTGGCGCACCACCCGGAGCGAAGGCGCGCCGCGCGGGATCTTCTGCGGGATCGGCGTCTGCTTCGACTGCCTGGTGACCGTCAACGGCCGCCCCGGCCAACGGGCCTGCCTGGCGCCGGTGCGTCCCGGCGACACGATCCGCACGCAGCAGGGAACCGGGCATGAGGACTGACCTCGCGGTGATCGGCGCCGGTCCGGCGGGGCTCGCCGCGGCGCTGGCGGCGGCCGCGAGGGGCGTACGCGTCACTGTCCTCGACGCGGCGCCGGCACCGGGCGGGCAGTACTACCGGCAGCCCGCCGCCGGACTCGGGGCCCGGCGTCCCGAGGCGCTGCACCACCAGTGGCGCACCTGGGAGCGGTTGCGGGACGGCCTGGCGGCCAGTGAGGTCACCGTGCTGACGGACCACCACGTCTGGGCGCTGGAACACGGTTTCACCGTGCACGCCCTGCACGGGCCCGAGCAGCGCGAGCCCGTCGCCGTCCGGGCCGACGCCGTGCTGCTGGCCACCGGCGGCTACGAGAGGGTGTTCCCGTTCCCCGGCTGGACCCTCCCCGGTGTCGTCACCGCCGGCGGGGCGCAGGCCATGCTCAAGGGCACGCTGGTGGTGCCGGGGCGAAGGGCGGTCGTGGCCGGGACCGGCCCCCTGCTGCTACCGGTGGCGACCGGGCTCGCGGCGGCCGGGGTCGATGTCGCCGCGCTCGTCGAATCCGCGGACCCCAGGGGTTTCCTGCGACATGCGGGAGTCCTCGCCGTGAAGGTCCCCGAGGGTGCCGGATACGCGGCCCGGCTCCTGCGCCACCGCATCCGCTTCCTTCCTCGCCACATGGTCGTGCGCGCAAACGGCGACGACACACTGACCGCGGTCACCGTCGCCGCCCTGGACGCCGGTGGTCGCGTCCGGACCGGCACCGAGCGGCTCATCGTCTGCGACACGCTCGCCGTCGGCCACGGCATGCTCCCGCACACCGACCTCGCCGAGAGCCTGGGCTGCCGCCTCGACGGGCCGGCCGTGCGGGTCGACGGCGAGCAGCGCACCGACGTGCCCGGGGTGTGGGCGGCCGGTGAGGCCACCGGCATCGGCGGCGCCGGCCTCGCGCTCGCCGAAGGGCACCTCGCCGGGTGTTCGATCGCGGCGCGGCTCAGGGGGACCGAGCCCGACCCGCGGCAGTGGTCGGCGGCCGCCCGGTCCCGCGGGCGACTGCGGAGGGCCGCCCGCGGACTGGACAGCGCGTACCCGCCTCCGCCGCACTGGACCGAGCAGGTCACCGACGACACCGTGGTCTGCCGCTGCGAGGAGGTCACCGCCGGCGCCGTCCGCGAAGCCGTCGCCGCTCTCGGCGCGGGCGACCTGCGCACCGTGAAGCTGCTCACCCGGGCCGGGATGGGCTGGTGCCAGGGCCGGATCTGCGCACCGGCGGTGGCGGGTGTCGCCGGCTGTGAAACCACCGTCTCCAGACGGCCGTTCGCCCGCCCGGTACCGCTCGGCGTACTCGCCTGCCGACACGACGACGCCACCGAGGAAGGACCTTCATGACCGACCACCGACCCTGGCGCGGCGTCCTCGTCGCCACCGCGCTGCCGCTGCACGACGACCTGCGCGTGGACTTCGACGGCTACGCCGAGCACTGTGCCTGGCTGGTCGACAACGGCTGTGACGGCGTCGTCCCGAACGGCTCCCTCGGCGAGTACCAGGTGCTGACCCCAAAGGAGCGCACCAGGGTCGTCGAGACGGCCGTCGCCGCGGTCGGCGGGTACCGCGTCATGCCCGGCGTGGCGGCCTACGGCTCCGCGGAGGCCCGCCGCTGGGCCGAGCAGGCGCGCGAGGCGGGTTGTCACGCCGTGATGCTGCTGCCGCCCAACGCCTACCGCGCCGACGAGCGTTCCGTCCTCGCCCACTACGCCGAGGTCGCGAAGGCGGGCCTGCCGGTCGTGGCCTACAACAACCCGATCGACACCAAGGTCGACCTCGTGCCCGAACTGCTGGCGCGGCTGCACGGCGAGGGCCATGTGCAGGCCGTCAAGGAGTTCTCCGGCGACGTCCGCCGCGCCTACCGGCTCGCCGAACTCGCCCCCGGACTGGACCTGTTGGCCGGTGCGGACGACGTCCTGCTGGAACTCGCGCTCGCGGGTGCCAAGGGCTGGGTGGCCGGTTACCCGAACGCCCTGCCCGCCGCGACCGTGCGGCTGTACCACGCGGCCGTCGACGGAGACCTGGGCACGGCCCGGGAGCTGTACCGGCGGCTGCATCCGCTGCTGCGCTGGGACTCGCGGACCGAGTTCGTGCAGGCGATCAAGCTGTCCATGGACGTCGTCGGACGGCATGGCGGTCCGGTCCGCCCACCGCGCATGCCCCTGCTGCCGGAGCAGCACAGCGCCGTCCGCGCCGCCACCGAGAAGGCGGCCGCGGCAGGGCTCGCACAGGAAGCAGGCGTCAGGAACTAGGGGGTGTCCCCTGGGAATCGGCAACAGGACGCAGCCAACAGGAGTCAGGAAGGAGGCCGGTCGTGCGCAGCAAACTCGTCCTGCACGCGGTCGACTCGCACACCGAGGGCATGCCCACCCGGGTCGTCACGGGTGGCATCGGCACCATCCCCGGCGCGACCATGAACGAACGGCGGCTGTACTTCCGGGAGCACCACGACGACATCAAGCAGTTGCTGATGAACGAGCCGCGCGGGCACTCCGCCATGAGCGGCGCGATCCTGCAGCCGCCGACCCGTCCCGACTGCGACTGGGGCGTGGTCTACCTCGAGGTCTCCGGCTACCTGCCCATGTGCGGGCACGGCACCATCGGGGTGGCCACCGTACTCGTCGAGACCGGGATGGTCGAGGTCGTCGAGCCGGTGACCACCCTCCGGCTGGACACCCCGGCCGGTCCCGTCGTCGCCGAGGTCGCGGTGGAGGGCGGCGTGGCCAAGGCCGTCACCCTGCACAACGTCCCCTCCTTCTGCCACGTCCTGGACCGCAAGGCCACCCTCGCCGACGGGCGGACGGTGACGTACGACCTCGCCTACGGCGGCAACTTCTACGCCATCCTGCCGCTGGAGGAGTTCGGCCTGCCTTTCGACCGCTCCCGCAAGGACGACATCCTCGAGGCCGGCCTCGCCCTGATGGACGCCATCAACGCCGTGAACGAGCCGGTCCACCCGGAGGACCCGTCCATCCGCGGCTGCCACCACGTCCACCTGTACGCGCCGGGCGCCACCGCCCGGAAGGCACGGCATGCGATGGTGATCCACCCCGGCTGGTTCGACCGCTCCCCCTGCGGCACCGGCACGAGCGCGCGGATGGCGCAACTGTATGCGCGAGGTGAACTGCCGTTGCACACAGACTTCGTGAACGAGTCATTCATCGGCACCCGGTTCACCGGGCGGCTGCTCGGGACGACCGAGGTCGCCGGCCGCCCGGCCGTGCTGCCCGCCTTCACCGGCCGCGCCTGGATCACCGGCACCGCCCAGTATCTGCTGGATCCCGACGACCCCTTCCCGGCGGGGTTCGTACTGTAGCCGTACCCGTGCACCCAGTGGACAGTGTCCGGCGACCGAGGAGAAGGACGACCGTCATGCCCCCGCAGCACAACCCCGCCCTGCCCACGCTCGGCGGCAAGAAGCCCAGCTACCGGGAGCGGGTGGCGGACGCCCTGCGGGCCGCGCTGATCGCCGGGGAGCTGCGGCCCGGCGAGGTCCACTCCGCGCCCGGGCTCGCCGTCCGCTTCGGTGTCTCCGCGACACCGGTGCGCGAGGCGATGCTCGACCTCGCCAAGGAGGGGCTGGTCGACACCGTGCCCAACAAGGGCTTCCGGGTCACCGCCGTCTCGGAGAAACAGCTCGACGAGTACACCCACATCCGGTCCCTGATAGAGATCCCGACCACGGCCGCCTTGGCGGCCACGGCCGACCCCGGGGATCTGGAGGCCCTGCGCCCCGTCGCGCAGCAGATCGTCACCTCCGCCGCGGCGGGCGACCTCATCGCGTACGTCGAGGCCGACCTGCGCTTCCACCTCGGGCTGCTGGCTCTGGCGGGCAACGACCATCTGGTGGAGGTCGTACGGGACCTGCGGCGGCGTTCACGGCTGTACGGCCTGACGGCGCTGGTCGAGCAGGGGAAGCTGCAGGCCTCGGCCGAAGAACACCTGGAACTCCTCGGCACGTTGCTGGCACGGGACGAGGAAGCCGCGCGGGCGGTGATGACCCGGCATCTGGGACACGTCCGCGGGCTGTGGGCCGCGCCGTAGAACCGGACACGAGGGGCGCGCCTGGAGCAGGACACGAGGAGTCGGTCGGTTGCAAGGGACTTGCAGACGGCTTGCATTCCTTGCGTTATTCTTGCGCACATGACGCGTCGACTTGCGGAAGTGGCGAAGAAGGTCGGGGTCAGTGAGGCCACGGTCAGCCGGGTGCTCAACGGCAAGCCCGGTGTCTCCGAGGCCACCCGCCAGGCGGTGCTGTCCGCGCTTGACGTCCTCGGCTACGAGCGGCCCACCCAGCTGCGCGGCGAGCGCGCCCGGCTGGTCGGCCTGGTCCTGCCCGAGCTGCAGAACCCCATCTTCCCCGCGTTCGCCGAGGTCATCGGCGGGGCGCTGGCACAGCTCGGTCTGACGCCCGTGCTGTGCACGCAGACCAAGGGCGGCGTCTCCGAGGCCGACTACGTGAACCTGCTGCTGCAACAGCAGGTGTCCGGAGTCGTCTTCGCCGGCGGCCTGTACGCCCAGGCCGACGCGCCGCACGACCACTACCGGCTGCTCGCCGAGCGCAACATCCCGGTGGTGCTGGTCAACGCGGCCATCGAACACCTCGGCTTCCCGGGCGTTTCCTGCGACGACGCCGTGGCCGTGCAGCAGTCCTGGCGCCACCTGGCCTCGCTGGGCCACGAGCGGATCGGGCTGGTCCTCGGACCGGGCGACCACGTGCCGTCGGCGCGCAAGCTGGCCGCGGCGCGGGCGATCGCCCAGGACCTGCCGGACGAGTTCGTCGCGCGGGCGATCTTCTCCATCGAGGGCGGGCACGCGGCGGCGGCCAAACTGATCGACCGGGGCGTCACCGGCTTCATCTGCGCCAGCGACCCGCTCGCGCTGGGAGCGGTCAGGGCGGCCAGGCGCCGCGGACTTGACGTCCCGTCACAGATCTCGGTCGTGGGCTACGACGACTCCGCGCTGATGAACTGCACCGAACCCCCGCTGACCACCGTGCGGCAGCCCATCGAGTCCATGGGGAAGGCCGCGGTGGAACTGCTCAACGCCCAGATCGGCGGCACGTCCGTACCGGCCGACGAGCTGCTGTTCGAGCCGGAGTTGGTGGTCCGTGGCTCGACCGCGCAAGCGCCTCGTCCCTGAGATCCGTTCTGCTGTCAAATAATTTCAGATCGTGCGCGACATCTTGCGAAGAGTCGCGGCCGGTGCTTGAGTGTGCGGCGCCCACCGCTCCTGTCCAGAGGGGTCCACCGATGACAAGCACCGGGTTCCGCCGCACCTTCCTCGCGCTCAGCGCCTGCTCCCTTGCCCTCGGCCTGACCTCCTGCGGCTCGGACGACGGCTCGGCCGGCGGCAGGACGCGCATCACGGTCAACTGCGAGCCGCCCCGCAGCGCCAAGGCCGACCGGTCCTTCTTCGAGCAGGACGTCGCCTCCTTCGAGAAGCAGCACCCGGACGTCGACGTCGTCACGCACGACGCGTTCCCCTGCGAGGACCCCAAGACGTTCGACGCCAAACTCGCCGGCGGACAGATGGAGGACGTCTTCTACACGTACTTCACCGACGTCAGGCATGTCGTCGAGACCGGCCGGGCGGCCGATCTCACCCCGTATGTCAAGGAGTTGAAGAGCTACGCCACCCTGCAGAAGCAGCTCCGGGACATCTACACCGTCGACGGCAAGGTCTACGGCATACCGCGTACCGGCTACTCCATGGGGCTGATCTACAACAAGAAGCTCTTCGCCAGGGCCGGCCTCGACCCCGACAAGCCGCCGACGACCTGGCCGGAGGTGCGCGCCGACGCGAAGCGGATCGCGGCGCTCGGCAACGGCACCGTCGGATACGCCGACTACAGCGCCCAGAACCAGGGCGGTTGGCACTTCACCGCCGAGCTGTACTCGCAGGGCGGCGACGTCGTCGCCCCGGACGGCAGGAAGGCCACCGTCGACACCCCCGAGGGCCACGCCGTCCTGCGGAACCTGCACGACATGCGGTGGACCGACAACTCCATGGGCAGCAAGCAGCTCCTGGTCATCAACGACGTCCAGCAGATGATGGGTGCGGGCGGACTCGGCATGTACCTCTCCGCCCCCGACAACATCCCCGTCCTGGTGAAGGAGAAGGGCGGGAACTACCACGACCTCGCCCTCGCCCCCATGCCCGGCGGCAGGGGCACCCTCGTCGGCGGCGACGGCTACATGTTCAGCAAGAAGGACACGCCCGCCCAGATCCGCGCCGGCCTGCAATGGCTCGACCACATGTTCCTCACCCCCGGCAGGGGCTTCCTCGGCGACTACGCCCGCGCGCGGAAGAAAAACGCCCCCGTCGGCCTGCCCGAGCCGCGGCTGTTCACCGGCGCCGCCGACGCCAGGGACCAGCAGGTCAAGAAGGCCAACGCCAACGTCCCCGTGGGGAACTACCAGTCGTTCGTGGACGGCAACCACACCCTCCGGCCGAAGGTCGAGCCGCCGAACGCCCAGCAGATCTACTCGGTCCTCGACGGCGTCGTCTCCGCCGTACTGACGAAGCAGGACGCAGACATCGACCAGCTCCTCAAGGACGCCTCCGGCAAGATCGACGGCATCCTGGCCCGGAGCCGGCCGTGATGACCAGGACGGCCGAGCGGCGCAGGGCCGGGACGATCCCGGTCCGCCCGGTGCAGGCGCCGCCCCCGGTAGGGGGCCGGGGACGGCGCCGCCTCGCCGACCAGGCCCGCGCCTACGCCTTCCTGCTCGGTGGCCTCGTCTGCTTCGCCCTCTTCTCCTGGTACCCGGCGATCCGCGCGGTCGTCATCGCCTTCCAGAAGTACACGCCCGGTTCTCCGCCCCGGTGGGCCGGCACGGCCAACTTCACCCGCGTCCTGCACGACCCCGAGTTCGGCGCGGCCTGGCGCAACACCCTCACCTTCACCCTGCTCGCCCTGCTCATCGGCTTCGCCGTTCCGTTCGTCCTCGCCCTCGTCCTCAACGAACTCCGGCACGCCAGGGCCTTCTTCCGGGTCGTGGTCTATCTGCCGGTGATGATCCCGCCGGTGGTCAGCGCACTGCTGTGGAAGTGGTTCTACGACCCCGGGGCCGGGCTCGCCAACGAGGTCCTGCGCTTCCTGCACCTGCCCACCTCGAACTGGACCAACGGCGCCGACACCGCCCTGGTCTCCCTGGTGCTCGTGGCGACCTGGGCCAACATGGGCGGCACCGTCCTGATCTACCTCGCCGCGCTGCAGTCCATCCCCGGCGAGCTGTACGAGGCCGCCGAGCTGGACGGCGCGAACCTCCTGCAGCGCATCCGGCACGTGACCCTCCCGCAGACCCGCTTCGTCGTCCTCATGCTGATGCTGCTGCAGATCGTCGCCACGATGCAGGTCTTCACCGAGCCGTTCGTGATCACCGGAGGCGGCCCGGAGAACGCCACGGTGACCGTGCTCTACCTCATCTACAAGTACGCCTTCCTCTACAACGACTTCGGCGGCGCCTGCGCACTCAGCGTCATGCTGCTGGTGCTCCTCGGCGTCTTCTCCGCCGCCTATCTGCGGCTCACCCGCTCCGGCGAGGAGGACGCATGAGCGGCACACGGACCCTGGTCTCCCCGGCCACCCTGGCCCGCCCGCGCGGAAGGGCGGTCTACTGGACCGTCTTCACCGGCGTCCTGGCACTGTTCACGCTGGCCTTCCTCTTCCCCGTCTACTGGATGGTGACCGGCGCGATGAAGTCGCCGGACGAGGTCGCCCGCACCCCGCCCGCACTCCTCCCGCGGCACTGGCGGCTCGGCGGCTACACCGACGCATGGGAGCTGATGCAGCTTCCGCAGCACCTGTGGAACACGGTGGTGCAGGCCGCCGGTGCGTGGCTGTGCCAGCTGGTGTTCTGCACGGCCGCCGCCTACGCCCTGTCCAGGCTCAGGCCCGTCTTCGGCGGGGTGATCCTCGGCGGCATCCTGGCCACCCTGATGGTCCCGGCGCAGGCCCTCGTCGTACCGAAGTACCTCACCGTCGCCGACCTGCCGCTGCTGCACATCAGCCTGCTCAACGACCCCCTCGCGATCTGGCTGCCGGCGGTCGCCAACGCCTTCAACCTGTATCTGCTCAAGCGGTTCTTCGACCAGATCCCACGGGACGTCCTGGAGGCCGCCGAGATCGACGGCGCCGGGAGGCTGCGTACCCTGTGGTCGATCGTTCTGCCCATGTCACGGCCGGTGCTGGGCGTGGTGTCGATCTTCGCGCTGGTGGCCGTCTGGCAGGACTTCCTGTGGCCGCTGATGGTCTTCTCCGACACCGACCGGCAACCGATCAGCGTGGCCCTGGTCCAGCTGTCGCAGAACATCCGGCTGACCGTCCTCGTCGCCGCGATGGTGATCGCCAGCGTTCCGATGGTCGCCCTGTTCCTCGTCTTCCAGCGGCACATCATCGCCGGGATCAGCGCGGGCAGCTCCAAGGGCTGACACCGCCCCGAGACAGAAAGGCAAGCACAGTGGGACAGCCCGGCCATGCCTGGTGGCGCTCCGCGGTCATCTACCAGGTGTACGTCCGCAGCTTCGCCGACGGCGACGGGGACGGCACCGGCGACCTCGCAGGAGTCCGCTCCCGGCTGCCGTACCTCGCCGAACTCGGCGTGGACGCCCTGTGGTTCAACCCCTGGTACCTGTCACCGATGAAGGACGGCGGCTACGACGTCGCCGACTACCGCGTCGTCGACCCCGCCTTCGGCACCCTGGCCGAGGCGGAGAAACTCATCGCCGAGGCCCGGCAAGTGGGCATCCGCACGATCGTCGACATCGTGCCGAACCACGTCTCCGACCAGCACCCCTGGTTCCGGGCCGCGCTGGCCGGCGGCGCCGAGCGCGCGCTGTTCCACCTCCGCCCCGGCCGCGGCCCGGGCGGAGAACTCCCGCCCAACGACTGGACGTCACAGTTCGGCGGCCCGGCCTGGACCCGCCTGCCCGACGGCGCCTGGTACCTGCACCTGTTCGCCCCCGAGCAGCCCGACCTCAACTGGGCCCACCCGGCGGTCCGCCGGGAACACGAGGACATCCTGCGCTTCTGGTTCGAGCGGGGGGTCGCGGGAGTGCGCATCGACTCGGCCGCGCTGCTCGCCAAGGACCCCCGCCTGCCCGACTTCGTCGACGGCCGCGACCCGCACCCCTACGTCGACCGGGACGAACTGCACGGGATCTACCGCTCCTGGCGCCGGATCGCCGACGAGTACGGGGGCATCTTCGTCGGCGAGGTGTGGCTGCCGGACACCGAGCGGTTCGCCCGCTACCTGCGCCCCGACGAGCTGCACACCGCGTTCAACTTCTCCTTCCTGTCCTGTCCCTGGGACGCGGCCCGGCTGCGCCGGGCGATCGACGAGACGCTCGCCGTGCACGCCCCCGTGGGCGCCTCCGCCACCTGGGTGCTGTGCAACCACGACGTGACCCGCACGGTCACCCGGTACGGCCGCGAGGACACCGGCTTCGACTTCGCCACGAAGGCCTTCAACACCCCCACCGATCTCACCCTCGGCACCCGGCGCGCCCGCGCGGCCGCTCTGCTGTCGCTGGCGCTGCCGGGCGCGGTGTACGTCTACCAGGGGGAGGAGCTCGGGCTGCCCGAGGCCGGCATTCCGGCCGACCGCATACAGGATCCGATGTACGCCCGCTCGGGCGGCACGGATCCGGGTCGCGACGGTTGCCGGGTGCCACTGCCATGGGTGGCCGGGGCGCCGTACGCGGGATTCGGCTCGCGGGAGGAACCCTGGCTGCCGCAGCCGGTCGGCTGGACGTCCTACGCAGTGGACGTTCAGCACAACGACGCATCCTCCATGCTCACCCTCTACCGGCAGGCGATCCGCCTCCGGCCGGCGTTCGGCGACGCCCCCCTCTCCTGGCTGCCCGCCCCCGACGGCGTCCTGGCCTTCACCCGCGCCGGCGGCGCGACATGCATGGTGAACCTCGCCTCGGCAGCCGCCGAACTGCCCTCCCACAGCCGGGTCCTGCTGACCAGCGGCCCGCTCGACGACCGCGGCCGCCTTCCGCAGGACACGGCGGTCTGGCTGCGCGCCTGAGACCGCCGACCCCGCACCGCGCCATCTCCGTACCCCCACCGTGACCCCCACCATGAAGGGATCAGCACATGTACCGCGACACCACCGTCAGAACCGTCGGGCGCATGCCGGCCTCAGGAGCGGCCGTCGCCCTCACGGCCGGCCTGCTCGTCACCCTCGGCGCGCCCGCCGCCCACGCGGCAGCGGGCGCCACCCTCCCCTTCGCCTCGGTCGAGGCGGAGTCCGCCACCACCACCGGCACCAGGATCGGCCCCGACTACACCCAGGGCACCCTCGCCTCCGAGGCCTCCGGACGGCAGGCGGTGCGCCTCGGCGCCGGTCAGCGCGTCGAGTTCACCGTGCCGCGCGCCGCCAACGCCGTGAACGTCGCCTACAGCGTGCCCGACGGCCGGTCCGGCACGCTCAATGTGTACGTCAACGGCCAGAAACTCGCGAAGACGCTCGCGGTCACGTCCAAGTACTCCTACATCGACACCGGCTGGATCCCCGGCGCCAGGACCCACCACTTCTTCGACAACACCCGGTTGCTGCTCGGCCGGAACGTGCAGGCGGGCGACAAGGTCGCCGTCGAGGCCGCGGACGTCCAGGTCACCGTCGACGTCGCCGACTTCGAACAGGTGCCCGCGGCGGCCTCCCAGCCCGCCGGTTCGGTGTCGGTCACGTCCAAGGGGGCCGACCCCAGCGGCCAGGGCGACTCCACGCAGGCCTTCCGGGACGCCATCGTCGCCGCGCAGGGCGGTGTGGTGTGGATTCCGCCGGGCGACTACCGGCTGACCTCCTCCCTCAACGGCGTCCAGAACGTCACCCTCCAGGGCGCCGGCGGCTGGTACTCCGCGGTGCACACCTCCCGGTTCGTCGACCAGTCGGGTTCCTCCGGCAACGTCCACATCAAGGACTTCGCGGTCATCGGCGAGGTCACCGAGCGCGTCGACTCCAGCCCGGACAACTTCGTCAACGGTTCGTTGGGCCCGGACTCCTCCGTCTCCGGCATGTGGATCCAGCACCTGAAGGTCGGCCTGTGGCTGACCGGCAACAACGACAACCTGGTCGTGGAGAACAACCGCATCCTCGACACCACTGCCGACGGCCTCAACCTCAACGGCACGGCCAAGGGCGTCCGGGTCCGCAACAACTTCCTGCGCAACCAGGGCGACGACTCGCTCGCCATGTGGTCGCTGTACTCCCCGGACACCGACTCCAGCTTCGAGAACAACACCATCTCGCAGCCGAACCTCGCCAACGGCATCGCGATCTACGGCGGCACGGACCTCGCGGTGAAGAACAACCTGGTCTCCGACACCAACGCCCTGGGCAGCGGGATCGCCATCTCCAACCAGAAGTTCGCGGACCCCTTTTATCCGCTGGCCGGCACCATCACGGTCGACGGCAACACGCTGGTACGCACCGGCGCGATCAACCCCAACTGGAACCACCCCATGGGCGCGCTGCGCGTCGACTCCTACGACAGCGCCGTCAACGCCACCGTGAACATCACCCACACCACCATCACCGACAGCCCGTACAGCGCCTTCGAGTTCGTCTCCGGCGGCGGGCAGGGCCACCCCGTCCGCAGCGTCACCGTGGACGGCGCGACCGTCCGCGACACCGGTACCGTCGTCGTGCAGGCCGAGGCGCAGGGCGCCGCCACCTTCCGCAACGTCGCCGCCACCGGCGTCGGCGCGGCGGGCGTCTACAACTGCCCCTACCCGGCCGGCTCCGGCAGCTTCACACTCACCGACGGCGGCGGCAACTCCGGCTGGAGCAGCACCTGGGCGGACTGCTCGACCTGGCCGCAGCCGGGGCAGGGCAACCCGGACCCCGACCCGAACCGCAACCTCGCCAAAGGCCGTCCGGCCACCGCCACCGGATCGCAGGACGTCTACATGCCCGGCAAGGCGGTCGACGGCGACGCGAACAGCTACTGGGAGTCGGCCAACAACGCCTTCCCGCAGTCCTGGACGGTCGACCTCGGCTCGGCTCAGGCGGTGCGCCGGCTGGTGCTGAAGCTGCCGCCGTCCGCGGCCTGGGGCGCGCGCACCCAGACGATCACCGTGCTGGGCAGCACCGACGGTTCGGCCTACTCGACGGTGCTCGGCGCGCAGGGCTACCGCTTCGACCCGGCGACCGGCAACACCGTCACCGTGCCCCTGTCCAGCGGCACCAGCCTGCGCCACCTGCGGCTGACCGTGTCGGCCAACACGGGTTGGCCCGCCGGTCAGTTAAGCGAGGTGGAGGCCTATCCGACGCCCTGAGCCCGCGGCCGTGTGATCGTCCACCAGCGGTGGACGATCACACGGCCGTGCACCGGCCGCCCTCGCTTCAGTAGGGCTTGCGCCACACCCCCAGGTCCGGGGCGCGTTTCCGGCCGCCCGGTGCCCCGCGTCCCCCGGGCGACGGTCTGCCCCGCCGCCATCCCGCGTACCGTCGACCTTCACGTTGGCGCCATCGGACCCTTCCCTCCCGTTCGGTGCTCTTGCAACACTCCTTGCGCGCGCATTCCGCCGCGAAGTGGTCGGCAAAACCCGTCCGGACGAGAGGTCCCTCACTCATGCCCGAAGTCAACCGGCGACGATTCCTCCAACTCGCGGGCGCCACCTCGGCCTTCACCGCGCTGTCCAACAGCATCGAGCGCGCCGCCGCGCTGCCCGCCAACCACCGCACGGGCTCGATCGAGGACGTGGAGCACATCGTCGTCCTCATGCAGGAGAACCGTTCCTTCGACCACTACTTCGGGACCCTCAGAGGTGTCCGCGGCTTCGGCGACCCGCGCCCGGTCACGCTGCAGAACGGCAAGTCCGTCTGGCACCAGTCCGACGGCACCAAGGAGATCCTGCCCTTCCACCCCGACGCCGACGACCTGGGCCTCGCCTTCATCCAGGACCTCCCGCACGGCTGGAACGACGGTCACACCGCCTTCGACCAGGGCAAGTACGACAAGTGGGTGCCCGCCAAGTCGTCGACCACGATGGCGTACCTGAACCGCGACGACATCCCCTTCCACTATGCGCTCGCCGACGCGTTCACCATCTGCGACGCCTACCACTGCTCGTTCATCGGCTCCACCGACCCGAACCGCTACTACCTGTGGACGGGTTACACCGGCAACGACGGGCAGGGCGGCGGCCCGGTCCTCGGCAACGACGAGGCGGGCTACAGCTGGACCACGTACCCCGAGCGCCTGGAGAAGGCCGGGGTCTCCTGGAAGATCTACCAGGACGTCGGCGACGGGCTGGACGCGCACGGCAGCTGGGGCTGGATCCAGGACGCCTACCGCGGCAACTACGGCGACAACTCGCTGCTGTACTTCAAGCAGTACCAGAACGCCGCGCCCGGCGACCCGCTCTACGACAAGGCCCGCACCGGCACCGACGCCCGCAAGGGCGAGGGCCTCTTCGACCAGCTGAAGGCGGACGTCAAGGGCGGCAAGCTGCCGCAGGTCTCCTGGATCGTCGCCCCCGAGGCGTTCACCGAACACCCCAACTGGCCGGCCAACTACGGCGCCTGGTACGTCGCCCAGGTCCTGGACGCGCTCACCTCCGACCCGAAGGTGTGGGCGAAGACGGCCCTGTTCATCACCTACGACGAGAACGACGGCTTCTTCGACCACGTCGTACCGCCGTTCCCGCCGGCCTCCGCCGCCCAGGGCAGGTCCACCGTCGACGTCGGCCCGGACCTGTTCAAGGGTGACGCCGGCCACGTCGCCGGCCCGTACGGGCTCGGCCAGCGCGTGCCGATGCTGGTCGTCTCGCCCTGGAGCAAGGGCGGGTTCGTCTGCTCGGAGACGCTCGACCACACCTCCGTCATCCGGTTCATGGAGCGCCGCTTCGGCGTGCACGAGCCGAACATCTCGCCCTGGCGGCGCGCGATCTGCGGCGACCTGACCGCCGCGTTCGACTTCTCCCGCCGGGACGCCAGGCCGGTGTCCCTGCCCGACACCGTGAGCTACCAGCCGCCGGACCGCAACCGTCACCCCGACTACGTGCCGACCCCGCCGGCCACCGGGTCGCTGCCCAGGCAGGAGCGCGGCCACAAGCCCACCCGCCCGCTCAAGTACGCCCCGTGCGTGGACGGCAGCGCGGACCCGGCGGCCGGGAAGCTGACCCTCACCTTCGCCTCCGGCGCACATGCCGGCGCCGCCTTCCTCGTCACCTCCGGCAACCGCACCGACGGTCCCTGGGCGTACACCACGGAGGCCGGCCGGACCGTCTCCGACACCTGGAACTCGGCGTACTCGGGCGGCTCGCACGACCTGACCGTGCACGGCCCGAACGGCTTCCTGCGCGTCTTCAAGGGCCCCGGCTCGGCCGCGGGACCGGAGGTCACCGCCCGGCACGTCGGCGACGACGTCGAGCTCACCTTCACCAACAAGGGCTCCGGAACGGTCCAGTTGAAGGTGACGAACGGCTACGGCGGTCACGCCAAGGCCGTCAGGGTGCGGCCCGGCGCCACCGTGAAGCACCTCTTCGACCTCGCGGCGAGCAGGCGTTGGTACGACCTCACGGTGACCTCCGGGGCCGACGCGACCTTCCTGCGGCGGTTCGCCGGACATGTTGAGAACGGGCGTCCCGGCGTCAGCGACCCGGCGATCGTCACCCACTGATACGCGTCCGGACGGCAGTTGCGTTCCGGCCAACTCACGGTAGTGTGCCCCGGTGACCACGCATTCGAACACACCTGCAGGCTGGTATCCCGATCCGCACGGAGCGCCCCAGACTCTGCGCTACTGGGACGGAACCCAGTGGACCGAGCACACGCAGGCCGGCCAGCAGGCCCCCGCCGCACCGCAGGTGCCCGCCCAGGCGGCGGGTCCCGACCCGCGGGTGCAGCGCCAGGTGCAGCAGCAGGCCGGGGTCGCCCCCAGCGGCCCCGGCGGCGGCACGCTGTTCAGCGAACCGGTGCTGGTGGTGAACCAGAAGGCCAAGCTGATCGAGGTGACCAACGAGTACAAGGTCTTCGACCAGAACGGCAACCAGATCGGCGCGGTCACCGAGGTCGGGCAGAGCGCGCTGAAGAAGATCCTGCGGTTCGTCTCCAGCATCGACCAGTTCCTGACGCACAAGCTGGAGATCCGAGACGCCTACGGCCAGCCGCAGTTGACCCTCACGCGGCCCGCGAAGATCTTCAAGTCGCGCGTCGTCGTGGGGCGTCCGGACGGCTCGGTGGTGGGCGAGATCGTCCAGAAGAACGTCTTCGGAAAGATCAACTTCGCGATGAACGTCAACGGCCAGCAGGTCGGCGCGATCAAGGCGGAGAACTGGCGCGCCTGGAACTTCGCGATCGTCGACCACGCCGACAACGAGGTCGCCCGGATCACCAAGACCTGGGAGGGCCTGGCCAAGACGATGTTCACGACCGCCGACAACTACGTCCTGCAGATCCACTACCAGCTGCCCGAGCCGCTGCTGAGCCTCGTGGTCGCCACGGCACTGACCGTCGACACGGCGCTCAAGCAGGACTCGCGCGGGCTGGGCTGAGCGACGGTCACAGCGCAGTGAGGTGCCCCGGTCCGCTCTGCCGGGGCAGCAACGCCGGTTCCTGGGAGGCCGATTCCGGCTCCAGGGCCAGGACCGCGGCCACGGGGTGCGCCCCGTGGCCGTCGTGCTGTGCGGCTTCGGCGGGTTCGCCGGGCACGGGCCGCGGGGCCGCCCGTGAGAGCAGCACCACACCCCGGGCCGCGAACCCCGCTCCCGCCAGGGCGAGCAGTGCGCCCGCCACGCCGCCCCGCAGCCCCTGGTCGAGCAGCGTCAGCCCGATCAGCGCCGCCGCCACCGGATTGGCCAGCGTCACCACCGCGAGCGGTGCGCCCAGGCCGCCCCGGTAGGCGGTCTGCGACAGCAGCAGCCCGCCCGTCGCGAAGCCCGCGACCAGCAGCGCCAGCAGGATCACCCGCGCGCTGAGCAACGGCCCCGAGTGGTCGGTGGCGGCCACTGTCACCGTCTGGGTCAGCGCCGACGCCACCCCCGAGGCGACGCCGGACGCCGTCGCGTGCCGCAGGCCCGGCCGTGCCCCCGGCCGGGACAGCGCGCCGATCAGAACGGCCGTGCCGCCCGCCACGGCCAGCGCCTCGGCCGGACTCAGCACCTGCTCGGGCGCGGGCCCGGACGCGGCGGCGAGCAGCGCCCCCAGCCCGAGGAGCGTGCACCCCGTGCCCCGCCACTCGGCCAGGCTCACCCCGCGCCCGGCCGTGCGCGCCCCCAGCGGCACGGCGGCCACCAGCGTCAGCGCGCCGAGCGGCTGCACCACGGTGAGCGGCCCGTACTTCAGGGCCACCACGTGCAGCAGTGCCCCCGCGCCGTTCAGCCCGACGGCTCCCCACCAGGCGCCGTCGCGCAGCAGCCGCAGGATGCCGCCCGCCTGGGGCTCGCGCCGGGCGAGCCGCTCCTGGGCGACGGCGGCGGCCGCGTAGGCGACGGCCGAGAACAGCGAGAGGACCACGGCGAGCAGGGCGGCGTTCATCGGGCCGCCCCGACCAGCGTGCCGTCCTCGGTGGGCACGAGTCCGTCCCGGCCGCGGCCGGCCGTGGCCGCCGCGCGGTGCGGCAGCGGCACGACGGCGAGGGCGAGGGCGAGCAGCGCCGCCGCCACGAGCGCGTCCAGCCAGTAGTGGTTGGCCGTGCCCACGATCACCACCAGGGTCAGCAGTGGATGCAGCAGCCATAGCCATCGCCCCCGCGACCGGGTGGCGACGAGCAACCCGATCGCGACCATCAGCGCCCAGCCGAAGTGCAGCGAGGGCATCGCCGCGAACTGGTTCGACAGGTGGTCGCTCTTCGGCGGCCCGTACACCGAGGGGCCGTACCGGCGGGCGGTGTCCACCAGGTGCGCCGCGGCGAGCATCCGCGGCGGCGCGAGCGGGAACGCCAGGTGCAGTACCAGGGCCGCGGCCGTGACCGCGGCGAGGACGCGGCGGGCCCACACGTAGTGCGCCGGGCGGCGCAGGTACAGCCAGACCAGGAAGGCCACGGTCGCCGGGAAGTGGACAGCCGCGTAGTAGGCGTTCGCCAGGTGCGCCGGGGTGCCGCCGTGCAGCAGCAGGGACTGCACCGCGCCCTCACCGGGCAGGTGGACCGCTCGTTCCAGGTCCCACACGCGGTGCGCGTTGCGGAAGGCCTCGCCGGTGTGGCCCGTTGCCAGCTGCCGGCCGAGTTTGTAGACGAGGAAGAGCCCCACGACGAGCAGGAGTTCGCGGACGATCGGGGGCCGGGCTATGGCGCCGGGCTCCCCTTTCGCGGCCTCGGTTCGGGCATTCATCCCCCGGCCCTTTCGCTGACGGTGGTGCGGGTGGTGGTGCCGACGAGCCGGGCCCGTCGTGGCAGCCATCGATACGGTGGTGTACCGATACTAGAGCGTACCGATACGGTAGTGTACCGATACGCGAAAGTACCGATACGGTTGTGTACCGGTACACTCGCGTATCGATGGAAGTGCGCCACACTGGAGTGCGGCCCTCGGGCCGCAGGGAACACGAGCGAGGGGAAGAGCGATGACGTCGCAGGCCGCGGACCGACCGGATCCGGTCGTCGCCTCGCGCCGCTCCAAGATCACGCCCGAGCGTGAGCGGGAGTTCTTCGACGCCGTGCTGGACCAGATCCGCGAGTGTGGTTACGACGCCGTCACCATGGAGGGCGTCGCCGCCACCACGCGGTGCAGCAAGTCCACGCTCTACCGGCAGTGGCGGACCAAGCCGCAGTTCGTGGCGGCCGCGCTGCGCTCCAGCGGCCAGTCGCGCTTCGCCGGCATCGACACCGGTTCACTGGCCGAGGATCTGCGCCTGGCGGCGCGGGCCGCGGGCGAGTGGTCCGGCAAGGACACCAAGCTCCTGCAGGCGCTCGGGCACGCGATCATGCATGACCCGGAGCTGAAGCAGGCGCTGCGCGAGACCCTCGTGGAGCCGGAGATCGCCGAGCTGAAGGAGATCCTGCGGCGGGGCGTCGAGCGCGGCGAGGTTCCCGCGGGCCATCCCGCGCTGGAGTACGTGCCTGCGCAGATGTTCGGAGTGCTGCGCGTACGCCCCGTCCTGGAGGGGGAGTACGCCGACCCGGACTACCTGGTCCGGTTCGTGGAGGCCGCCGTGCTGCCGGCCCTCGGCCTCACCTGAAGACCCAGGCCGCCGTCCACGGGATGACTGGACGGTGACCTGCCCGCGCCGCACCGTGGGGACGGGGGCGGCGCGCACCACCCGGCCGGGTGGGGTACCTCTGGAGCGGAGAGGAACCCCACCCGGCCGGGCCGGTGTCCGGGCCACCGGCGCCTTCGCGAAAGCCCCGGCCGACCGGTGGCCGGAATGCCGGGCGCCGTTGCGAAAGCGGCCGGGTCACACGTTCTGGCCGTTGCCGCCGCCCGAGGACACCTTGATGCCCTTGGTGACGTCGTCGATGACGGACTGCGGCTGACCGACGTCCACGCCGAAGCGGACGAGGACCATCCGCCCGGGGTCGGCGGGGGAGGGGAAGGCCAGCGACTCGACATAGCCGTCGGCCCCCTTGCTGGTGACCGCCTTCCAGCGCACCAGATAGCCCTTCTGCCCGGCCACGGTCACTTCCCGGGAGGCCAGCACCTGGTGCGAGGTGATCCCGCCGTAGGTTTTGCCGCCGTAGGACCGCTGCGCGTTCGCCGCGATGTCCGCCTTCGCGACCTCCTCGGCCGTGCCGCCCCGGGTGCCGAAGGCCTGCGCCGGCGCCGCGTACGCGCCACCCTTCGTGCAGCTCTGGGAGGTGTCCCCGGGGCACTTGTAGGAGTCGTTCGAGGTGATCTGGGCACCCACGGACAGTTCCTGGCCGTACCAGCCGTCCGGGATGGGCAGGCTGATACCGCTCAGCCCGTCGGTCACCGACCCGCTCCTGATCTTCGGTGCCTCGGACTGTCCGGGCGCCGGCGACTGGCCGTCGGAGCCGCCCGAACCGCCGGAGCCTCCCGACCCCCCCGAACCGCCGGGGCCGCCGTTCCCGCCGGGACCCCCGAACGGGCCGCCCCGACCGCCGGATCCGCCGTGCCCGCCCGGTCCCTGCTGGGATCCGGCGCGGTTGCCGCCGCCCCCGTCACCGTTGGTCAGCGCGTACACCCCGACACCGATGCTCGCCAGCACCGCCACGGCGGCGGCGACCGCGACACCCGTGCGCAGACCGCGGCGCGGCGCCACCGGCGGCTGGGCGGGATACCCCGGATAGCCGGGATGGGCCGGGTACGCCGGGTAGCCCCCGGCGGCCGGCGGCTGCACCGGGGGACCCCATACGGCGGCCGTCCCGGCGGGGCGGGTCTGGTCCGTCCATGCCCTGCCGTCCCACCAGCGCTCGGTGGCGGGGCCGTCACTTGTCTGCCCCGGGTCGGGGTACCACCCGGGAGGAGTCACCTGCGTCATGCCCCCACCGTATGAGGCGTCGGTGAAAGCCCGATGAGAGGGCCCCGTTCCGCCGTACCCGCAAGCCCGCGCCGTACCCGAAAGCTCCCACCGTGACGCACCGTCCGCCCTGACGCAGTGTCGCGTCCTCCCCGAGCGGCGGGGCACTCCGTGAGCGCCAGGTCACTCCAGTACGAGCCGCACGGGCGGCCGCGTCGCGGGCGCGGGCAGCCGCAGGCCGTCACGGCCGGGGGTCAGGGAGCCGAGCACGCTGGGACGGCGGGCGCCGGTGCTCGCCGGCTCGGTGGCCGCCAGGCCGTGCACCGTCAGGAAGCCGAGCACGGCGAACGCGTAGGCCTCCTTGGCGTCCGAGGGCAGTCCGAGCTCGTCCGAGGTGCGCAGGGGCACGCCCGGCAACTCGGCGGCGAGCATCCCCATGAGCGTCGGATTGCGCGTGCCGCCGCCCGAGGCGATCACCTCGGTGGCGCCCACCGACCGTATGGCGTCCGCGACCGTACGGGCCGTCAGCCGGGTGAGCGTGGCGATGACGTCCTCGGCGGTGAGCCGCCCGAATCCGGCCAGCGCGTCCTGCAGATAGCCGAGGTGGAACATCTCCTTGCCGGTGGTCTTCGGCGCGGGCAGCGCGTAGTACGGCTCGTCGAGCAGCCGGCGCAGCAGCGGCTCGTGCACGCTGCCCGCGGCGGCCAGGGCGCCGTCGGTGTCGCAGGACAGGCGCCCGCCGCTGAAGCCGCGGGCCGCCGCGTCGATCAGCGCGCAGGCCGGACCGGTGTCGAAGGCCGTGCCGTCGGGCGCCGTGAGGTTGCCGATGCCGCCGAGGTTGAGCGCGACCGGGGTGCCCGGCCGGCCGCGCAGCCACAGCAGGTCGACCAGGCTGACCAGCGGTGCGCCCTGGCCACCGGCGGCGATGTCCCGCGGGCGGAAGTCGGCGACGACGGGCAGGCCGGTCTCCTCGGCGATCCACGCGGGCTGCCCCAGCTGAAGCGTCCCGTGTGCCCGGCCGCCGACCACCCAGTGGAACACCGTCTGCCCGTGCGAGGCGACCAACTCCGCCCGCCCGCCGCACAGTTCCCGGTTGGCCCGCCCGGCGACGCGCGCGAAGGCCTGCCCGATCCGGGTGTCCAGTCGGCACACCTCGGCCAGCGAGGTCGCCGCCGGGGGCAGCGCCGCCGCCAGCGCCTGCCGCAACTCCTCGTCGTACCGCTCACCGACCATCCCGAGCGGCTTGAGCACCAGTCCGTCGTCGACGAGGCTCAGGTCGGCCGCCGCCGCGTCGACCGCGTCGTACGACGTCCCGGACATCAGGCCGATCACGCGCACCGCTCACCACTCCTTCCGCGCGGGGCCCGGGCCAGGGCGAGCAGGCTCACCGCGCACGTGGCCGCCGCGTAGTACCCGGGCACGTCCACGTTCCCGGTCCGCTCGACCGTCTTCGTGATGACAACCCCGGCGCAGCCCGAGAACACCGCATTGGACAGGGCGTAGGCAAGTCCCAGCCCGGTGTGGCGCACACCTGTGGGGAACATTTCCGAGAGCATCGCCGGACCGGGCCCGGCCATCAGGCCCACGACGGCACCGGCGGCCCACAGCGCGCTCCCCTTCACAGCCGGGGAAACGCCGGTGTCCCGCAGAAGGTTGAGCAGCGGCACCGCCAGCACCACCACCAGCGCCGCTCCCGCCAGCATCACCGGTCGCCGTCCGACGCGGTCGCTGAGCGCTCCCGCCGGGACGACGGTGACGGCGAACCCAAGGTTGGCGAGCACCGTGGCGATCAGCGCCTGCCGGAAACCCGTGTGCAGGGTGCTCTGCAGATACGACGGCAGCACGACCAGGAAGGTGTACCCGGCCGCCGACCAGCCCATGACGCGCGCGGCACCGTGCACGACGGCCCGCACCAGGGCCGGCGCGGGCGGCCTCGGCAGCGCCCGCGCCCGGCGGAACGGCGGCGTCTCGTCCAGCCGCAGCCTCAGCCACAGCGCCACGAACCCCAGCGGCAGCGCCGGCAGGAACGGCAACCGCCAGCCCCACGCATACAGCTGATCCTCGGTCAGCAGCGAGGCGAGCAGGGCCGCCGCACCCGCGCCACCCAGCAGCCCCAGCGCCACCGTGAACGACTGCCACGAGCCGTACAGCCCCCGTCGGCCCGGGGGCGCGAACTCGGTCATCAGCGCCACCGCACCACCGAACTCGCCGCCCGCGGACAGGCCTTGGACGATCCTGAGCGCGGTCAGCAGCCACGGGGCCGCGGCGCCCGCCGTGTCGTACGTGGGCAGCGCCCCGATCAGCGTCGTCGCGCCCGTCATCAGCGTGATCACCAGGACCAGTACCGGGCGCCGCCCGATCCGGTCGCCGAGCCGGCCGAACAGTGCGGCGCCGACCGGCCGGAAGAAGAACGCCAGCGCGAAAGCCGCGTACGTGCGTGCCAGGCCCTCCGCCGCGCCACCGCCCTGCGGGGTGAAGAACCGCGCCGCGATCACGGTCGCGAGGAAGCCGTACACCCCGAACTCGTACCACTCGGCGAAGTTGCCCACCGAGCCCGCGAGCAGGGCCCGCACGGACGACGCCTCCGGTGCCGTCCGCGGCCGCGGAAGAGCCGGCTCCCCTTCGAGATCTGTTGACACGTCACATCCTTTGCCCACGCAGGTCACAGCGCCTGTCACGGCCCCCCGGCGGCGTCCGCCCGCACCAACCGTCACCCGTCATGGCAACAGGTGCCGGGACCGCCCTCCACATCGGCAGCCCGACGACTACGCTCAAGGTCTGTACGTCGTTCGGGCGACTTGGGGAGGTAGCGGGATGACGCAGGGACGGCCGGACGGGGCCGCGTCGGCTTCCCTGTGGGAGCGCGACGAGGAACTCGACGCCGTCGTACGGGCGGTGGACGTCCTGTGCACCGACCGCTCGTCCTCGGGCAGCCTGCTCCTCTTCCAGGGCGACGCGGGACTCGGCAAGACCGCGCTGCTGGCTCAGACGCGCCGCATCGCCGAACGGCACGGCGCCACGGTGTGGTCGGCGCGCGGCGCCGAGACCCTCAGGTCCGTCCCCTTCAACGTCGTACGGCAGTTGCTGCAGCCCGCGCTGATGGCGCTGATGCCGGAGGAGGCCCGCGAGTACCTGGGCGACTGGTACGACATCGCCGGGCCCGCCCTCGGCATCGCGGACCCCGGCAACCGCCAGGCGGACCCCCAGGGGGTGTGCGACGGCCTGGTGGCCGCGGTGCGCCGACTGGCCCGACGCCAGTGGCCGCTGGTGCTGCTCGTCGACGACGCCCACTGGGCCGACCAGGAGACCCTGCGCTGGCTCGCCGCGTTCGCCGAACGCCTCGACGACCTGCCCGTACTGGTCGTGGTGACCCGCAGGCCCGGCGAGGCCGGCGGCGAAGACGCCCGCCACCTCGACACGGTCGCCGCCGCCGCGGGCGTGAGCACGCTGGACGCCCTCACCCCGGCCGCCACCGCCGGGCTCACCCGCGCCACGCTCGGCCCGCACGCCGACGCCCCCTTCTGCCGGGAGGTGTGGGCGGTCACCGGTGGCAACCCGTACGAGACCGTGGAGCTCATCGCCAAGGTGCAGGACAGCGAGCTCGAACCCGTCGAGGCCCGGGCCGGCGAACTGCGCGCCCTGAACCGCTCGGCCCGCGGCGGCGGCCTCGTCACCCGGCTGGAGGGCCTCGGCATCGACGCCACCCGGTTCGCCTGGGCCGCCGCCATCCTCGGAACCGGCATCTCCGTGGACCTGGTCGCGCGTCTGGCCACCATGGGCCGCGACGAGGCCGAGCGCTGCGCCGAACTCCTGCGCGGCGCCCGCATCCTCACCGAAGCCGACCCGGCGACCACGCGGTCCGGCCCCGGGGAGCTGGAGTTCGTGCACCCGCTGATCGCCACCGCCGTCTACAACTCCATCCCGGACGCCCTGCGCACCGCCATGCACGGCATCGCCGCCCAGGTCGTCACCGACTGCGGGTTCGGCGCCGCCGCGGCCTCCCGGCACCTGCTCCAGGTGCATCCGGACGACGACGAGGAACTCGTCGGACAACTGCGCCAGGCCGCCCGCGAACACCTCGCCGTCGGCGCCCCCGACGCCGCCCGCCGCTGCCTGGAACGGGCCCTGCTGGAACCGCCCACCCCCGCGGTCCACGCGCGCGTGCTCTACGAACTGGGCTGCGCCACCCTCCTGACAGCGCCCGCCACCACCATCGAGCACCTCGGAAAAGCGCTGAGCATGCCCGGTCTCGACGGCGACACGCGCGTGGACGCCGTCTGGCGCCTGTCGCAGGCACTGCTCCACAACGACCAGCTGGAGGAGGCCGTCCGCACCGTCGAGGCGGAGGCCGCCCGCCACGAACCCGGGCCCACCCGAATGCGGCTGCAGGCCGTGCAGTACATGTGGGAGGGCATCCACGCGGGCGAGACCGGCTCGCCGGACCGCTCCGAGCGGCTCGCCGAACTCGCCCGGCACTGCACCGGACGCGACAACTCCGAGCGCGCCCTGCTGATCCTGCGCGGCTTCGACGCCATGGCCCGCGGGGAGAACGCCGAGGCGGTCGTCGAAGTGTCCGACCGGGCCCTCGTCAACGGCCGCCTCGCCCCCGGACTCGGCTGGACCGACCCGGAGTGGGGCATCGAACTGCTGCTGATGCTGGCCGGCACCTACGCCTACAGCGACCGCCTCGACCGCGCCGAGGCCCTCTACACCGAGGCCCTGCGCGCCTACGAGAGCGCCGGCTGGAGCGGCGGCCACCTCGCCCTCGCCCATGCCTACGTCGGTCTCGGCCACCGCAGGCGCGGCCGGCTCAGGGAGGCCGAGACGGCCCTGCGCGAGTCGCTCCGGCTCGCCGAGCGCGTCGGCCGCGGACTGCCCCTGTACTGGACCGCCACCTGCAACCTCGTCGACACCCTGCTCGCCCGCGGGCACGTCGAGGAGGCCTGGGCGGTCGCCGAGCAGTACGGGTTCGCCCCGCCCTACCCGTCCACCATCGTGATTCCCGATCCCCGCTCCGTGCGCGGCAGGCTGCTGCTGGCCGTCGGCCGCACCAAGGAAGGCGTCAACGAACTGGAGGCCGCCGAGAAGGCGGCGGCCGCCCGCGGCCATCACAACCCGGTGATGGTGCCCTGGGCGGTCGACCTCGCCCGCGCCCTCGCCACCGAGGACCCGGCGCGGGCGGCCCAACTCGCCTCGGAGGTCCGCCGCCGGGCCGGGCGCTTCGGCACGGACACCGCCATCGGGGAGGCCCTGCGCTGCGCCGCCGCCCTGGAGACCGGCCGGCGCGCGGTCCGCCTGGCCGCGCGGGCCGTCGCCTACCTGGAGGCCTCACCCTGCCAGTACGAACACGCGGCCGCCCGCGTCGAGTTCGGCATCGCCGCCCGCTCCGTCGCCGAGCTCAACCGGGGACTGGCGCTGGCCCGTTCGTGCGGTGCGGACGGGCTGGTGGCACAGGCGCGGGACGTGCTGGAGACGGGGAGCGGGCTGCGGTAGGACCTGGGGCATAGGCATACGGCTCGCTGTATGCGGTGGGCCCGACGGCGTTGCGGTGGACCGTACGCGGTCCAGCGCATGTGCTGCTCCGCATGTGCTGCCCCGAGGACCTCGCGCCGGGTATGCGGTTCGGCGGCCGGGGCCCGGGTACCCGGCGGCCGTAGTACGGGACGGAGTCCGACGCCGTACGACGGAGGGAGCGCAGGGCGATGAAGGCAGTGACGTGGCAGGGCAAGCGTGACGTGCGCGTGGACGACGTGCCCGATCCAAAGATCCAGGAGCCGACGGACGCCGTCATCCGGATCACCTCCACCGGCCTGTGCGGTTCCGATCTGCACCTGTACGAGGTCCTCACCCCGTTCATGACCCCCGGCGACATCCTCGGCCACGAGCCGATCGGCGTCGTCGAGGAGGTCGGCCCGGAGGTGCGGAACCTGAGCCCGGGAGACCGGGTGGTGGTGCCCTTCCAGATCTCCTGCGGGCACTGCTTCATGTGCTCGGCCGGCCTGCAGACCCAGTGCGAGACCACCCAGGTCACCAGTGAGGGCATGGGCGCCGCCCTGTTCGGCTACACCCGCCTGTACGGCGCGGTACCCGGCGCCCAGGCCGAGTACCTGCGTGTTCCGCAGGCGCACTACGGCCCGATCAAGGTGCCCGAGGGGCCTTCCGACGACCGCTTCGTCTACCTCTCCGACGTGCTGCCCACCGCCTGGCAGGCGGTGGCCTACGCCGACGTTCCGCGTGGCGGCACCGTGGCCGTGCTGGGCCTCGGGCCCATCGGCGACATGGCCTGCCGGATCGCCCTGGCGCGCGGTGCCGAGCGCGTGTTCGGTGTGGACCTGGTCCCGGAGCGGCTGGCCCGGGCGCGCCGGCGCGGCGTGGAGACCTACGACCTGCGTGGCTTCGACAACGAGAAGGAACTGGTCGCCACGATCCACGACGAGACGGAGGGGCGCGGCCCCGACGCCGTGATCGACGCGGTCGGTACCGAGGCGCACGGCAGCGTGGTCGCCCGCCTCGCCCAGCAGGCCTCCGCGATGCTGCCGCGCGCCCTGAGCGGGCCGCTCGCGGAACGCTTCAGCGTCGACCGGCTCGCCGCCCTCCACACCGCGATCGAGCTGGTGCGCCGCGGCGGCACGCTCTCCCTCGTCGGTGTCTACGGCGGCACCGCGGACCCGATGCCGATGCTCACCCTCTTCGACAAGCAGATCCAGATGCGCATGGGCCAGGCCAACGTCCGCCACTGGAGCGACGAGATCCTGCCGTATCTGACGGACGAGGACCCGCTCGGCGTCGACGACTTCGCCACGCACCGGCTGCCGCTGTCGGAGGCGCCGCACGCCTACGACATGTTCCAGCACAAGCAGGACGGGGCGATCAAGATCCTGATGTCGCCGTGACGCCGTGACGCCGTAGCGCCGTAACGACATGACGACGTGAGGACCCGAAGCGGGACCGGGTGACCTGCGGCGTGTGGGCCGGGCGCCCGGGCGGGGCAAGGTGTCAGGGGCTGGAGCCGAGGATCTCCGCAAGGTCGTAGCGCACCGGCTCCTCCAGCTGGGCGTAGGTGCAGCTCTCCGGGGTCCGGTCCGGGCGCCAGCGGCGGAAGCGGGCCGTGTGTCGGAAGCGGGCCCCGTTCTCCATGTGGTCGTATGCCACCTCGGCCACCCGCTCGGGCCGCAGCGGCACCCAGGACAGGTCCTTCTTGCCCGACCAGCGGCTGGGCGCGCCCGGCAGCCGGGCCGTCTCGTGGGCGGCCTCGTCCGACCAGGCCGCCCACGGGTGACCTGCGACATCATCCATGCGCAGCGGTTCCAGCTCCGCCACCAGCTCGGTTCGTCGCTTCATCGGGAAGGCGGCCGACACGCCCACGTGCTGCAGGCGGCCCCGGTCGTCGTACAGACCGAGCAGCAGCGAGCCGACCACCGGGCCGCTCTTGTGATGGCGGTAGCCGGCGACGACCACGTCCGCCGTGCGCTCGTGCTTGATCTTGAACATGGCGCGCTCGTCCTGGAGGTAGCGCAGACCGAGCGGCTTGGCGATCACCCCGTCCAGACCCGCCCCCTCGTAGTGCTCGAACCACTGCTGTGCCACGTCGATGTCGGTTGTCGCCGGGGCCACGTGAACCGGGGCCGTGACCCCCTCCAGCGCCCGCACCATGAGCGCCCTGCGGTCGGCCAGCGGCACGTCCAGCAGCGACTGAGCGTCCAGTGCAAGCAGGTCGAAGGCCACGAAGGAGGACGGTGTCCTCTCCGCGAGCATGCGCACCCGGGAGTCCGCCGGGTGGATGCGCTCGGTCAGCGCGTCGAAGTCCAGCCGCCCCTCCCGCGCGATCACGATCTCCCCGTCCAGTACGCAGCGCTCGGGCAACCGCTCCTTCAGTGCCCCCACCAGCTCCGGGAAATACCTGGTCAGCGGCTTGCCGGTGCGGCTGCCGAGTTCCACCTCGGCCCCGTCGCGGAACACGATCGCCCGGAACCCGTCCCACTTCGCCTCGTACTGCATGTCCGGCGGGATCTTCGCCACGGACTTGGCGAGCATCGGCTTCACGGGCGGCATCACCGGCAGATCCATGCACAAGATTCTGCTCGCACATGCCACCTTTCGCCCGGTGTGCGAGGCATGCGCCGGGCGCCTACCGTGGCTCGCATGGGCGATGCGGTGGAACTGGAGGTGGGCGGCCGGACCGTACGGCTGTCCAGCCCGGACAAGGTGTTCTTCCCGGAACGCGGCTTCACCAAGCTGGACGTCGCCCGCTACTACCAGGCGGTCGCCCCCGGCATCCTGCGCGCCCTGCACAACCGCCCCACCACCCTGGAGCGCTACCCGGACGGCATCACCGGCGAGTGGTTCTACCAGAAGCGGGCGCCCAAGGGCATGCCCGACTGGATCCCCACGGCGCACATCACGTTCCCCAGCGGCCGCAGCGCCGACGAGATGTGCCCCTCCGAGGAGGCGGCCGCGGTGTGGGCCGCCCAGTACGGCACGCTCACCTTCCATCCCTGGCCGGTGCGCCGCGACGACGTCGACCACCCCGACGAGCTCCGCATCGACCTCGACCCGCAGCCCGGCACCGACTACCGGGACGCCGTCCGTGCCGCCCACGAACTGCGTGCCGTGCTCGAGGAGTTCGGTGGTCTGCGGGGCTGGCCCAAGACCTCCGGCGGCCGCGGACTGCACGTCTTCGTGCCCGTACTGCCGCACTGGACCTTCACCCAGGTACGGCGCGCGGCCATCGCGGTGGGGCGGGAGATGGAGCGCCGGATGCCGGAGCAGGTGACCATCAAGTGGTGGAAGGAGGAGCGGGGCGCGCGCATCTTCATCGACTACAACCAGACCGCCCGGGACCGGACCATCGCCTCCGCCTACTCCCTCCGTGCCCGCCCGCACGCGCCCGTTTCGGCCCCTCTGCGCTGGGACGAGGTCGGTGACGCCCATCCGCGGGACTTCGACCTGGCGACCATGCCGGAACGATTTGCCGAACTCGGCGACGTGCACGCCGACATGGACCGGCACGCCTTCTCCCTCGAAGCCCTGCTGGAGCTGGCCGCGAAGGACGAACGCGATCACGGCCTCGGCGATCTGCCCTATCCGCCCGAGTATCCGAAGATGCCGGGCGAGCCGAAGCGGGTGCAGCCGAGCCGGGCCAGGAAGGGGGGTCCGGCCGCCACCTGACCGCCGGCTCCCGCAGACGCCCGCGATGCCCGGCAGCGCTCTCACGGCCGTGTCCGGCCCGGGGCTATCCTGATCCCCAACCGCCGGTGAGGAGCGCCGAATTGACCGAGACAGCGTCGCGTCCCACGCTGGAGGCCGTGGCCGCGCTGGCGGGAGTGTCCCGGGCCACGGTGTCCCGCGTGGTCAACGGCGCGCACGGGGTCACGGGGCCCCTCGTCGAGCGGGTCAGGCGGGCCGTGGAGGAACTCGGGTACGTGCCCAATCAGGCGGCCCGCAGCCTGGTGACGAAGCGGCACGACGCCGTGGCCGTCGTCATCGCCGAACCGGAGACCCGCGTCTTCGCCGACCCCTTCTTCGCGCTGCAACTGCGCGGCATCAGCAAGGAGTTGACGGCGCACGACTCACAGCTCGTGCTGCTGCTGAACGAAGGGCGTGACGACCACGCGCGGGTCGGGCGCTACCTCGCCGGCGGTCACGTCGACGGCGCCCTCGTCTTCTCGCTGCACCTCGACGACCCGCTGCCCGGCCTGATCCAGCGGGCCGGGATTCCGACCGTGTTCGGCGGGCGGCCCGGCTGGAGCGACGGCAGCAGCCGTACCGTGTACGTCGACAGCGACAACCGGGGTGGCGCCCGCGCGGCCGTACGGCACCTCGTCGGCCTCGGCCGGACCCGGATCGCGCACATCACCGGCGCCCTGGACCAGACGTCGGCGGTGGACCGGCTCGACGGATTCCGGGACGTCATGGAGGACGCCGATCCCCGGCTGATCATGGAGGGCGACTTCACTCCCGGCGGCGGGGAACGCGCCATGCGGGAACTCCTCGACCGGTGCCCCGACCTCGACGCCGTGTTCGCCGCCAACGATCTCACCGCCTCGGGTGCCCTGCGCGTGCTGCGCGAGCGCGGGCTGCGGGTGCCCGACGACGTGGCCGTGGTCGGCTTCGACGACATGCTGCCCGTCGCCGAGCAGACCGACCCGCCGCTGACGACGGTCCGTCAGGACATCGAGGAGATGGGGCGGCTGATGGCCTGCCTCCTGCTGCGCGGCATAGACCGGCGCGGTGCCCAGGAGAGGGTCGCAAGCGTGCCGTCCAGCGTCGTCCTGCCGACGACACTGGTCCGGCGCGCCTCCGCCTAAGGCGTGTCCGGGGTCAGCCCGACGCCGCGCCACGCCGTCCCGTACCGGCCGTGCGTTGGCCGCCCGCCCCGTCGTTCTTCCCTCAGGTCTGCTGCGGCGCGCTCTTGATGATCGCGAAGCGGGCCCCGTAGGGGTCGGCGAGTTTGGCGATGCGGCCGACGCCCTCGATGTCGGTCGCGGGCATCCGGACCGTGCCGCCGAGCTCCTGGGCCCTGGCTACGGTCGTGTCCGCGTCCGTGACCTCGAAGTACGGCAGCCAGTAAGGGCCGGCCTCCGCCTCGACCGGGTCGTCGGCGAGCGGGACCACACCGCCGAACATCGCGTCCTCGCCGCCCTCGGCGGGGTTGATGCAGGTGTACGTGCCGCCCGGGAAGGGCACCGCCGAGGTCTCCAGGCTCAGCACCTTGTGGTAGAACGCGGCCGCCGCCGCGATGTCCGGCGTGTACAGCTCCACCCAGCACAGCGAGCCGGGGTCGCCGGCCATGTCCACGCCCTTGGTCCGTCCCGGCTGCCAGATGCCGAACGGCACGCCGGCCGGGTCGGCGAGGACCGCCATGTGACCCTCGCCCATCACGTCCATGGGCGGGGCGAGCACCCGGCCGTGCGCCTGCTCGGCGGCCTTGGCGGTGGCCTCCGCGTCGGCGCTCTGGAAGTACACGTTCCAGGACGGCGGTCCCTGTTCCGCGGACGTCTGCATACCGCCGGCCACGGTCCTGCCGTCCAGCTGGAAGAAGCCGTAACCGCCGGCCTGCGGGCCCGCCGACTGGAACTGCCAGCCGAACAGACCGCCGTAGAAGGAGCGGGCGCCGTCGATGTCGGAGGTGCCGACATCGATCCAGTTCGGAGCGCCGTTGACGAAACGGGTGGTGAGCATACTTGCCCTCCTTCGAAGGGGCCCGTTGTCTGCACTGCCGAGTCTGGCACCGCCCACTGACAATCGCTGCCGGAGCGAGCCCGCGGCGTGGCGCTCCGGCGCCCGTCAACCCTGCCGACCGCCCCGGTCGACTTGCCGTTCTCCTCTCCGCGCGCCGCCGTGCGCGGGCGGTGTGTCCGGGGCGATCATCGGGGTGGCGGAGCTCCGGCGCGCCGCGTTGATGCGGCGTTGATCGAACGTTTTTCGCACCCCGGCACGATCTGGCTCATGCACTTCGAGACGATCACTCCGGACGACACCGCCTGGCAGGCCCGGGCCCTGTGCGCGCAGACGGGGGCGGACTTCTTCTTTCCCGAGCCGGGCAGTTCGGTGCGCGAGGCGAAGCGTATCTGCGGCATGTGCGAGATGCGCTCGGCCTGCCTGGAGTACGCGCTGCAGAACGACGAGCGGTTCGGCGTGTGGGGCGGTCTGTCCGAGAAGGAACGGCTGGCCCTGCGGCGGGCGGCGCCCTGAGGGCACGACGCCCGAGGCACGACGTCCCGGGGCCACGATGCCCCGAGGCACGACGCCCCGAGGCTCCGCCCCGCCGCGAACCGCTGACGCACCCGACCGGCCCGCACCGGCCGCCGCCGTCAGGCGCCGGACCGGGTCGCCATCCGCGCCTTGCGGGCCGCCAGCTTCTCGTCGAACTTCGCCGCCTCCGCGTCCAGGCCGCCCATGAACAGGCCGAGTTCCTCCTGTGCCTGGCACCCCTGCGGGCCGAGCCCGTCGATCTCCATGACCTTCAGGAAGCGGAGCACCGGCTGGAGCACGTCGTCGTGGTGGATGCGCAGGTTGTACACCTCACCGATGGCCATCTGGGCAGCGGCCCGCTCGAAGCCCGGGATGCTGTGACCCGGCATGCGGAAGTTCACCACCACGTCCCGCACCGCCTGCATGGTGAGGTCGGGGGCGATGTCGAACGCCGCCTTGAGCAGGTTGCGGTAAAAGATCATGTGCAGGTTCTCGTCGGTCGCGATGCGCGTCAGCATGCGGTCGCAGACCGGATCGCCGGACTGATGGCCGGTGTTGCGGTGCGAGATGCGGGTGGCGAGCTCCTGGAAGGCGACGTAGGCCACCGAGTGCAGCATCGAGTGGCGGTTGTCGGACTCGAAACCCTCACTCATGTGCGCCATGCGGAACTGTTCGAGCCGGTCCGGGTCGACCGCGCGCGAGGCGAGCAGGTAGTCGCGCATCACGATGCCGTGCCGGCCCTCCTCGGCCGTCCAGCGGTGCACCCAGGTGCCCCAGGCGCCGTCACGGCCGAAGAGCGTGGCGATCTCGTGGTGGTAGCTGGGGAGGTTGTCCTCGGTCAGCAGATTGACCACGAGGGCGATCCGGCCGACCTCGGTGACCTTGGACTGTTCCTTGTCCCAGGCCTCGCCGTCCTCGAAGAAGCGGGGGAAGTTGCGGCCCTCGCCCCAGGGCACGTACTCGTGCGGCATCCAGTCCTTGGCGACCTTCAGATGCCGGTTCAGCTCGTTCTCGACCACTTCCTCCAGCGCGTACAGAAGCCGCGCGTCGGACCAGACGGACGGGCTGCCGAGATGAGGGGAAGTGATCGTCACGGGAACTCCAGGGGACGTGCGGAAAAGCGGAATGACGGGGATCCGGCCGGCGAGCGGAGCCGGGAACCTACGGGATCGTAGGCTACGAAGCCGTAGGTTACGAAGCCGTAGGTTAAGCACGTCGTAAAAAATCGCTGATCAGGCCACCCGCTCCGAGCAGTTGGCGGGCGGCCCGAACCGGCCCCGAGACCCGCAGGTCCCGGGGCTGCCGCAGTGGTGCGTCGCGTCCGGTCAGGAGTACAGCTCGCGCATCCGCACCGAGAGGCAGGTCACACACCCCTCCAGCTTCTCGAACTCGCTGATGTCCACCACGACCACCTCGTGGCCGAGGCCGGTCAGCAGCTCGGCCGTCTTCGGCGCGCTCGCCGCCATCAGCAGCTTGCCGCCACCGAGCAGCACCACATGCCCGCCGGACTCCTCCGGCACCGGCAGGAAGCTCGGGTACAGCGACGGCGTGTCCACCTTCGGGATGTGGCCGATGACGGTGCCGTCGGGCAGCGCCGTCACGGCCGACTTCAGATGCAGCACCTTGCTCACCGGGACGGCGACGACCCGCGCCCCGAGCGGCTCGAAGGCGGCCCGCATCTGCTGCACGCCCGCCGCGTTGGTGCGCCCGCCGCGGCCCACGTAGATCGTGTCACGCACCTTCAGGACGTCACCGCCGTCCAGGGTGCCCGGCTCCCAGACCCAGTTCACCGAGCAGCCCAGACGGGCCACGGCCTCCTCGACCCCACCGGTCTCCGCGCGCCGGGACTCGGCGCCGGGCCGGGTGATCAGCGCGACGTTCCGGTACATCACGACCGTGTCCTCGACGAACACGGAGTCGGGGCAGTCGTCGGCCGGTTCGACCTCGATCGTCTCCCAGCCGTGGGTGCGCAGCGCCTCGACGTAGGCCTCCCACTGCCGCACCGCGAGCTCGACGTCGACCTTCTCCCGCTCGATATGAGTGACCAGGCCTTCGGCGAGGCGCGGGCTGGGGCGGCGGACGAGGGCCTTCTTGCTGGGCACGAGGGGTCTCCGTATCGGCGGGCTGCTTCCCGGTGCCGTCAGGGCACGGCACCGGTTCGCCATCATGCGTCACCGGTCGGCGCGGACAAAACCCCTCGTTGTCAGCCTGTGGCCCTCCTGAGACGCGCCGCCGGGTACGAGCCGGGTGTGTCCGGGCACCGGTGGCGGCGCGTTCGGGGATTCACCCGGCCTGCCGGGCGCGATGCCCGACCGCTTCCGGGTCCACTTCCCTCAGTTCTCCCTCCTCCAGCAGCAGCCAGCGCGTGATGCCGAGCGAGTCCAGGAACGGCAGGTCGTGGCTGGCCACCAGCAGCGCCCCCTCGTAGGACTCCAGGGCCGTGGTCAGCTGCCGGACGCTCGCCATGTCGAGGTTGTTCGTCGGCTCGTCGAGCATCAGCAGCTGCGGGGCGGGCTCGGCCAGCATCAGCGCGGCCAGCGCCGCCCGGAAGCGTTCGCCGCCGGACAGTGTCGCCGCCTTCTGGTCGGCCCGGGCGCCCCGGAACAGGAACCGCGCGAGGCGGGCCCGGATCCGGTTGTTGGTGGCGCCCGGTGCGAAACGGGCCACGTTCTCGGCGACGGTCCGCTCGCCGTCGAGGACGTCGAGCCGCTGTGGCAGGAACCGCAGCGGGACGTGCGCCGTGGCCTCGCCGGCCACCGGTGCGAGTTCCCCGGCGATGGTCCGCAGCAGGGTCGTCTTGCCCGCCCCGTTGCGTCCGATCAGCGCCACCCGCTCCGGGCCGCGAAGCTCGAGTCGGCCCTCGACACGTGCTCCGTACACCGGCTTCAGGTCCGTCAGCGTCAGGACGGTACGGCCCGGCGGTACGGCCGTGTACGGCAGGTCGACGCGGATCTCGTCGTCGTCCCGTACCGCCTCCACCGCCTCGTCCAGCCGCTCCCTGGCCTCGGCGAGCTTCTCCTCGTGCATGATGCGGTGCTTGCCCGCGGACTCCTGCGCGGCGCGCTTGCGGGCGCTCATGACGATCTTCGGCTCGCGCTTGCTGTCCCACATCTTCTGGCCGTACCTCTTGCGGCGGGCCAGCTTGACCTGGGCGTCGGCCAGTTCGCGCTTCTGCCTGCGCAGGTCTGCCCCGGCGACCCGCACCATGCGCTCGGCCGCCTCCTGCTCGGTGGCCCGAGCCTGCTCGTAGGCGGAGTAGTTCCCGCCGTACCAGGTGACCTCCCCCGAGTGCAGATCGGCGATCTGGTCGGCCAGTTCCAGCAGGTCGCGGTCGTGGCTGACCACGACCAGCACGCCCGGCCAGGACGCGACGGCCGCGTACAGCCGCCGGCGTGCGTACAGGTCGAGGTTGTTGGTGGGCTCGTCGAGGAGCAGCACGTCCGGGCGGCGCAGCAGCAGCGCGGCCAGGCGCAGCAACACGGACTCGCCACCGGAGATCTCGCCGACCGTGCGGTCCAACCCGACGTGCCCGAGGCCGAGTTCGCCGAGTGTGGCCAGGGCCCGCTCCTCTACGTCCCAGTCGTCACCGACGGTCTCGAAGTGCTTCTCGGCGACGTCGCCCGCCTCGATGGCGTGCAGCGCGGCCCGCCGGGCGGCGATGCCGAGCGCCTCGTCGACCCTCAGTGCGGTGTCGAGCGTGACGTTCTGCGGGAGATGGCCCACCTCGCCCGTGCTGCGGACGGTGCCGCCGGACGGGGTGAGCTCGCCCGCGATCAGCCTCAGCAGCGTCGACTTTCCCGAGCCGTTGACGCCGACGAGGCCGGTCCGGCCGGGGCCGAAGGCGACGTCGAGGCCGTCGAACACGGGCGTGCCGTCGGACCAGGTGAAGGACAGGGCGGTGCAGGTGATGGATGAAGACATGGGCGCCTCGCGAATGCTGGGTGCGGTCAGGGGCAAACGCGTGTCGAGACACCGCGAGGCGATGGGCCGGCGTGGGGAAGCAGGGCCACGGGCAGGAGAAGAGCCCTGGGCCGGATGTCCTTCAGGACGGCTCGGACGCCGAGGTCGCACGCGACGTGCACACCTGATCGGTGTGACGCGGTGTCTCAGGACCTCAGACGAGCAACGTCCTTCTCCAATCGACGGCAACAGGACCACTGTACACCGTATGAGGAGCCGGGACGGCTGTCAACGAATTAACGTGGGCCCCGGGCCCACCGTGCGAAGGAGGCCTCGTGCCCGACGGTTCGCTCTCGCTGCCGGCCCGGCTCTACCTGCTGGCCTGGGACACGACACGGCGGAAGATCACCGGCACCGCGCACCTGCACCACCTGGTCCGGGCCGGCGCGCTCACGGAGCTGGCCCAGCGCGGGTTGCTCGTCGACGACGAGGGCATCGCCACGCCCGTCGACCTCGACGCCCGCACCGGGGACCCCGTGCTCGACGGCCTCCTGGACCTGGTACGGGAGTCCCGGCCCCGCCGCTGGAAGACCTGGGTGACGCTGCGGGCCCGCTTCACTCTCGTGGCCGTGCGGGAGCAGCTGGCGGCCGAAGGGTATCTGCGCGCGGAGAAGCGGCGCGCGCTCGGCATCTTCCCGTCCGTGGACTACACCCTGCGGCGCGTCGCCGTCGCGGACGCCCTGCGCGAGGAGGCCCGCCAGGTCCTCGACGGAAGTGTCCCGGCCGCGGAGGTCTCCGACCGGGACGCGGCCGTCGTCGCCCTGGCGGCCGCGGCGGAGCTGCGCACCCTGCTGTCCGGCCGGGACCGCAGACGCCGCAAGGACCGCATCGAGGAGCTGACAGAACGCAGCGGGGCCGCGGCCCCGGCCCTGCGCAGGGTGGTACGCGAGGTGCGCACGGCGGTGATCGCGGCGGCGGCCGCCTCCGCCCCGGCGGGCGGCTGAGCCGAATCCGGCACCGACGTGACGGCCCGTCGAGGCGCAGACGGTTCGTCACCGAGGCGGTCGTGCACCCAATGCGTGCCGGTGACCCTCGCCGCCGTCGCGCGGATCGGAGCCGTCGTCGCCGGCCGGTCAGCGCCGATATTTCCGTACGGCGGGTGCCGACGCGTTTTCGTCCCCCGGGGCCGTCGACCCGGGGGCTGTGAAGGCGCTCGCGGGCGGAGTTGCCCCGCCTCCAGGGGACCGTGAAGGAGTTCGTCGGCGGTGTCGCCGCGCCTCCCGGAGGCTGTGCAAGGAGTTCGCCGGCGGTGTCGCCGTGCCGCTCGGCCTCATGGCCGTCGGGGTGCCCAGCCGGTCGCCGAGCCGGCCGAACTCGGCGTGGCGTGTGTCGGTACGGGACCGGTGTCGCCCAGGCCGCACGCTCCGGTCCGCCGCGCGGCGCGGGAGCTGCGGGGCGCGGGGACGTACGGGGCGGCGGCGGGCGGGCTCGACCACGGTGAGCTCGAGACGCTTTCGGCGGGGAGCCGTCAGCAGGCGTCCCGCATCAGCTCCGCCAGGTCGTGGTCCAGGTCGAGCTGCAGATGTTCCAGGCCGACGGGCACCAGGTCGCTCGAGGCCCGCAGGAAGCGCTGGATCTCACCGGTGCGCACGTGGACCACGGCCGTGCCCTCCGGCGCATGGAACTCCAGCACCGTGCGGTCGTAGCCGTACGGCCGCACCCGGACGTCCCCGTGGCCCTCGGGTTCCTCCAGACCGGCCGTCAGCAGTTCGCGGGCGAAGGTCCAGCAGACCTCCACGCCCTCCAGGGTGGCCGGGGCCGGGAAGGTCATGCGGACGGCGAACGGGTCGCGCCGGTCGTAGTGCAGCGTGGCGGGAATGCTGAGCATCCGCGGCGCGGCGGCGACGAGGCGGGCCTCCACGGGCTGCTCGATGACGGTGGACAACGCCTTGCTCCCTTGTGACGGCTGGACGGACGTCCGGGCGGATGAGGCCGGGCACTGGAAGAGACGACGGAATCAGCCAATCCGTGCACACGAACTGCGAGTGACCTCTGTCACCGCGTTCATGCATACGAGCGCCTCGGTTCACCTGGCCGTCGAAGGGCAGTGTGCCCTTCCGCCGTGGGAAACAAGGCAGTTGAACGCCGGTCGGCCGTCTGGACGGCGCCGGGGGAGTGGGTTAGCTTCCCCCGCCATGAGGCGCTTGGGGAACACGCGACGGACGAGGGCGACGACGCGAACGAGCCGGATGGTGGTCGCGGCGGTGGGCGCCGCGGTGCTGGCCGCCGCGGCTGCCCTCCCTGCACAGGCACGGACACAGGCTCAGGCACGGACACAGGCTCAGGACCAGCCATGGGCACAGCCTCAGGACCAGTCACGGGCCCAGGCTCAGGACCAGTCACGGGCGCAGGAGCGCCGGCAGCCGCACTGGCAGCTCACGGCCACCGGCACGCCCGACGTCCGCTTCCGCGGACTGTCCGCCGTGAGCCGCCGCACGGCCTGGGCGGCCGGCACCGGGGGCACCGTACTGCGCACCACCGACGGCGGCGCGACCTGGCGGAACGTCTCGCCGCCCGGCGCCGGGGAGTTGCAGTTCCGGGACGTCGAGGCCTCCGACGCACGGCGGGCCGTGGCGCTGGCGGTCGGCGAGGGCGAGGCGTCCCGGGTCTACCGCACCGAGGACGGCGGAGCGACCTGGACGGAATCCTTCCGCAACACCGACGCCCGGGCCTTCTACGACTGCCTGGCCTTCTTCGACCATCGCCACGGCCTGGCGGTGAGCGACCCCGTGGACGGCAGGTTCCGCATCCTGAGCACCAGCGACGGCGGCCGCTCCTGGACGGTGCTGCCGAGCGCCGGCATGCCGCCCGCACTGGACGGCGAGGCGGGCTTCGCCGCCGGCGGGCAGTGCCTGGTCGCCTCCGGACCGCGCGACGTCTGGCTCGCCACCGGCGGAGGCGCACACACGCGCGTGCTGCACTCCGCGGACCGCGGACTGACCTGGACGGCCACCGGCACGCCGATCCCCGCCGGAGACCCGGCCAAGGGCGTGTTCGCGCTCGCCTTCCGGGACCGCACGCACGGGCTCGCGGTCGGCGGCGACTACCGCGCCGGGCAGGCCTCCCCCGAGGCGGCCGTCGCGACCGCGGACGGCGGCCGCACCTGGCGGCCGTCGGCCACCCCGCCGCCCGCCTACCGCTCCGGCGTCTCCTGGCTCCCGCACAGCCGCGCCGCCGCCCTCGCCGTCGGCCCCACCGGAACCGATCTCACGACCGACGGCGGCCGCACCTGGCGAACGGTCGATCGCGGCTCGTACGACACCGTCGACTGCGCGGCGGACGCGGGCTGCTGGGCGGCCGGCGAGCAGGGCCGGGTCGCTCGACTGGCGGGATGATATCGCCCGATATGACGAACTGATTCAGTATGTGGATATCCGTTCATTGCACAGAGAGGAAGTGAACGGCATGCCACGCGGTTCCAGTTCCAAGCGCGAGCGTCAGTACGAGCACATCAAGAGCAGCGCGCAGGACCGGGGGGAGAGCACCGAACGCGCCAAGGAGATCGCCGCGCGCACGGTCAACAAGGAGCGTGCCCGCTCCGGCGAGTCGAAGACCGCCAGCCGCACCTCCACCCAGGACATGTCCTCCGGCAAGCGGGGCGGTCAGCGGTCGGGCAGGGGCTCCGAGGGACCCACCTACGACCAGCTCTACGAGGAGGCCAAGCGGCGCAACATCCACGGCCGCTCGGACATGAACAAGCAGCAGCTGCAGCGCGCGCTGGGCAGGGGCTGACCCGGGGCGCCGGGCAGGGGCGCGCTCGCGTCCGGCTGCGACCGCGAGCTCGCCCCGCCGTGCCGTCGGGCGCCCGCGGGGCCGTACGCTCGACACCACCATGACGACCGTACGCATCCCCGCGGGCTGGCCCGCGACCGAGGAAGAGGCCCGCGCCGTCCAGGACGAGTTGCGCGCACGCGTGGTGCTGGACGAGCCGGGGCCGCCGCCCGGCACGGGACACGTGACCGGAGTCGACGTCGCCTACGACGACGAACGCGACCTGGTCGCGGCCGCGGCCGTCGTGCTGGACGCGGCCGGTCTGACGGTCGTCGCCGAGGCCACCGCCGTCGGGCGGATCTCCTTCCCGTACGTGCCCGGACTGCTCGCCTTCCGTGAGATCCCCACCGTGCTCGCCGCCCTCGAAACCCTGCCGTGTCCGCCCGGCCTGGTCGTCTGCGACGGCTACGGGCTGGCCCATCCGCGGCGCTTCGGCCTCGCCGGCCACCTCGGCGTCCTGACCGGGCTGCCGACCATCGGCGTCGCCAAGAACCCCTTCACCTTCAGCTACGAGGAGCCCGCCGCCGCGCGCGGGAGCGCCTCCCCACTGCTCGCGGACACCGAGGAGGTCGGCCGCGCGCTGCGCACCCGGCACGGCGTCAAACCGGTCTACGTCTCCGTCGGCCACCGGGTGAGCCTGGACAACGCCTGCGGTCACACCCTCGCCCTCACCCCGGCCTACCGCCTGCCGGAGACGACCCGCCGGGCCGACGCCCTGTGCCGGCGGGCGCTTCAGGAGGCGACCACGCGCCAGTTGCCCACCTCCTGATACGCCGAGTCGTGGACGGCCGCCCCGTCCCCGGGTTCGAGGGTGTAGTGGCGGACGTTGCCGCCCCAGTACCGCAGGATGCGGCCGAGCTCGCCGGCCCGGTCCTCGGCCGTCGCCTTGTCGTCCAGCGTGAGTTCCAGAAGAAATCGCATGCTTCGATTTTTTCATTGAACTGCTTGTTGGCGGTTCTCCGGCCGTGCGCCGCGGCGCGCACGGCGAGCACGCGGAAAAGTCTCAAATGCGGGTGGTGAGCCGGGACTCGCTCCGACGGCTCGCCGCGACCCGGAAGGTGAGCCCCGCCGCGCGCAGCCGGCCGATCAGCGCGTCTGCCATGGCCACGGCCGTGGTGACCTGTCCGGCCGTCTCCGGCAGGTCGTCGAGGGCGAGCGACAGCGCCGACTCGGCGAACATCTTCGCCGTCTCGTCGTAGCCCGGGTCGCCGCCCGCCACCTCCGTGAACACCTGGCGTCCGCCGCCCTCGCCCACGAAGCGCACCGAGAACCAGCTCCTGGCGCGCCGCTCGGCGCTCGGTCCCTCACCGGGTTTGAGCCGACCGGACAACCAGCGCCGCGCGGGCGGAAGTTGGGCCGCGGCCGCGAGTGCGCCGACGGCCGCGGCCCCGCCCACCGCCACGGGCAGGTGCCGCACGGCCGCGTAGTGGCGGTAGCGGAAGTCGGGGCCGTAACGCTCCAGCGCCCTCGCCGACCGCCGGACGATCTGCGGGTCGAGGGTCGGCAGCGGCAGCGCCCAGGCACCGACCTCGTCGGCGAACCGCGGCGCACCCGTCGGCGCGGACACCCGCCGTCCCATCAGCCGCGGCTCGTGCCGCGCGCGGTCCCGCGCGGCGGCCCGGACCCGGCCGGGACGCCCGAACTGCCCCAGTGCCGAGGCGAACGTCCCGCCCGAGAAGGCCGCGTCCGCCCGGACGAATCCGTCCACGGTCAGTGGAACGCCCTCGGGCAGCTGCCCGACCGTGAAGTACACGCCCAGATCGTGGGGTACCGAGTCGAAGCCGCAGGCGTGCACCAGCCGCGCCCCGCTCTCCCGCGCGCGCGTGTCGTGCCGGACGTAGACCAGGTCCACGAACTCGGGCTCACCACAGAGGTCCAGGTAGTCCGCGCCGCTGTCCGCGCAGGCCGCGACGAGCTCCTCGCCGTGGCTCGCATAGGGGCCCACGGTGGTGGCCACCACGCGCGCCTGCCGCGCCAGGTCGCGCAGGGACGCCGGGTCGGCCGCGTCCGCCCGCAGCACCCCGATGGCGGAGCCGGCGGGCAGCCGGTCCCGGAGCTCCTCGAGCCTTCGCTCGCTGCGGCCGGCGATCGCCCAGCGCAGTCCCTCGGGGGCATGCGCGGCGAGGTACTCCGCGGTGAGCGTCCCGACGAAGCCGGTGGCCCCGAAGAGCACGACGTCATAGGGACGGTCCGTCCTTGCCAACCTGCTCATGACACCCCTCGGTCCACAGCACGCGCCGCCGTCGGTGGCCGAGGCTAGCGTGAGGGGGGCGGAGCCCGACACCACGGGGCACGACTTGGCTAAGCGCTTGCTCGTCCAGGTCTTGTGCCCGGTGAAACACGTTCTTAGCATCATCGGTGTCACACCGGTTGTGTCACGACGAGGGGGCTGGATGACAGCGGCACGGACGTCAGGACGCGACGGCCCGCTCACCGGCGTGCGCGTGGTCGAGCTGGCCGGTATCGGCCCCGGCCCGTTCGCCGCCATGCTCCTGGCCGACCTCGGCGCCGACGTCGTCCGCGTGGACCGCCCCGGCGGCTCGGCACTCGCGATCGACCCGGCGTACGACCTCACCAACCGCAACAAGCGCTCGGTGGTCGTCGACCTGAAGTCCGCCGACGGCCCGGCCGCCGTCCTCGACCTCGCCGAGCGCGCCGACATCCTGATCGAGGGCTACCGCCCCGGCGTCGCCGAGCGCCTCGGTGTCGGCCCCGAAGCCTGCCGGGCGCGCAACCCGCGACTGGTCTACGGCCGGATGACCGGCTGGGGCCAGCATGGTCCCCTCGCCGAGCGCGCCGGGCACGACATCGCCTACATCGCCCCCACCGGCACCCTCGGCCTCATCGGCAGGCCCGAGGAGCCCCCGGCCGTCCCGGCCAATCTGGTCGGCGACTACGCGGGCGGCTCGCTCTACCTCGTCGTCGGTGTCCTCGCCGCCCTCCACCACGCGCGCGCGACCGGAGCCGGCCAGGTGGTGGACGCCGCCATCGTCGACGGCGCGTCCCACCTGGCCACGATGATCCACGGCATGCTCGCCGCGGGCGGCTGGCAGGACCGGCGCGGGGCCAACCTGCTCGACGGCGGCTGCCCGTACTACGGCACCTACGAGACGGCCGACGGGAAGCACATGGCGGTCGGAGCCCTGGAGCAGCAGTTCTACGACGAGTTCCTCGCCGTTCTCGGCCTGACGGACCACGCGGACGCCCGCAAGGACGTCACCCGCTGGGGTGAGCTCCGCGAGGCCGTCGCCGCCCGCTTCAAGTCCCGTACCCGGGACGAGTGGACGGCCCTGTTCGAGGACACCGACGCCTGCGTGGCGCCCGTGCTGTCGCTGCGCGAGGCCCCGCACCACCCGCACCTGGCCGCCCGCGGCACCTTCACCGACCACGCGGGTATCACCCAGCCCGCGCCCGCACCCCGCTTCTCCGCCACTCCGACCGAGGTCCGCACCGGCCCCGCCCGGCCGGGCTCCGGCACACGGGACGTGGCGCGGGACTGGGACGTACCCCGGCTCCTCGGCGAAGACGAACAGCACCAACAGCACGAACAACATGAGCAACACGAACAGGATGAACGGTACGAACAGGACGGCGTGCCGGGACCACGTCCTTGAGCGCGTCGCCGTGCCCCCGACGCCCGGGTCACCATGCTGAAGGGGGCTCTCATCGCCCCGCAAACCCTCATTGAAAGGCTTGTCAGTGAGCACCGAAGCGTACGTGTACGACGCGATCCGCACCCCGCGCGGGCGTGGCAAGGCGAACGGCGCCCTGCACGGCACGAAGCCCATCGACCTGGTCGTCGGCCTCATCCACGAGATCCGCGACCGCTTCCCCGGCCTCGACCCGGCCGCCGTCGACGACGTCGTGCTCGGCGTGGTGGGTCCGGTCGGCGACCAGGGCTCGGACATCGCCCGGATCGCCGCGATCGCCGCGGGCCTGCCCGACACGGTGGCGGGCGTCCAGGAGAACCGCTTCTGTGCCTCGGGCCTGGAGGCCGTCAACCTGGCCGCCGCGAAGGTCCGTTCGGGCTGGGAGGACCTCGTCCTGGCCGGCGGCGTCGAGTCGATGTCCCGCGTCCCGATGGCTTCCGACGGCGGCGCCTGGTTCAACGACCCGATGACCAACCTCGCGGTCAACTTCGTACCGCAGGGCATCGGCGCGGACCTCATCGCCACCCTCGGGGGTTTCTCCCGCCGGGACGTCGACGAGTACGCCGCCCTGTCGCAGGAGCGGGCGGCCACCGCCTGGAAGGAGGGCCGCTTCGACCGCTCCGTCGTCCCCGTGAAGGACCGCAACGGCCTCGTGGTCCTCGACCACGACGAGCACCTGCGCCCCGGCACCACCGCCGACTCCCTGGCGAAGCTCAAGCCGTCCTTCGCCGACATCGGCGAACTGGGCGGCTTCGACGCGGTCGCCCTGCAGAAGTACCACTGGGTGGAGAAGATCGACCACGTCCACCACGCGGGCAACTCCTCCGGCATCGTGGACGGTGCCTCTCTCGTCGCCATCGGCTCCCAGGAGGTCGGCGAGCGGTACGGGCTGCGGCCGCGGGCCCGGATCGTCTCCGCCGCCGTGTCCGGCTCGGAACCCACCATCATGCTGACCGGGCCCGCGCCCGCCACCCGCAAGGCGCTGGCCAAGGCCGGTCTGAGCATCGACGACATCGATCTCGTCGAGATCAACGAGGCGTTCGCCGCCGTCGTCCTGCGGTTCGTGAACGACATGGGCCTGTCCCTGGACAAGGTCAACGTCAACGGCGGTGCGATCGCCCTCGGCCACCCGCTCGGCGCCACCGGCGCCATGATCCTGGGCACCCTCGTCGACGAACTGGAACGTCAGGACAAGCGGTACGGACTTGCCACCCTGTGCGTGGGCGGCGGCATGGGCGTCGCGACGATCGTCGAGCGCGTCTGACCCCGGCGGAACCGGCCACAGCCACAGACTTCAACGGAGACCCCCTCATGACCGAGAGCACCACCATCCGCTGGGAGCAGGACGACACCGGTGTCGTCACCCTCGTCCTCGACGACCCGGAGCAGTCCGCCAACACCATGAACCAGGCGTTCCGTGACTCGCTCGCCGCGGTCGCCGACCGTCTGGAGGCCGAGCAGGACTCCATCCGCGGCGTCATCGTCACCTCGGCCAAGAAGACCTTCTTCGCCGGCGGCGACCTGCGCGACCTCATCCGGGTCACCCCCGGGACGGCCCAGGAACTGTTCGACGGCGGCCTCGCCATCAAGCGGAACCTGCGCCGTATCGAGACCCTGGGCAAGCCGGTCGTCGCCGCCATCAACGGCGCGGCCCTGGGCGGCGGCTACGAGATCGCCCTCGCCTGCCACCACCGCGTCGCCCTCGACGCGCCCGGCTCGAAGATCGGCTGCCCCGAGGTCACCCTCGGTCTGCTGCCCGGCGGCGGTGGCGTGGTGCGCACGGTGCGGCTGCTCGGCATCGCCGACGCGCTGCTCAAGGTGCTTCTCCAGGGCACCCAGTACAGCCCGCGCCGCGCCCTGGACAACGGCCTGATCCACGAGGTCGCCGACACCCCGGAGGAACTGCTCGCCAAGGCCCGCGCCTTCATCGACGCCAACCCCGAGTCGCAGCAGCCCTGGGACCGCCCCGGCTACCGGATCCCCGGCGGCACCCCGGCCAACCCCAAGTTCGCCGCCAACCTGCCCGCCTTCCCGGCCACCCTGCGCAAGCAGACGGGCGGCGCCCCCTACCCGGCCCCGCGCAACATCCTCGCGGCCGCCGTCGAGGGCTCCCAGGTCGACTTCGAGACCGCCCAGGTCATCGAGGCCCGCTACTTCGTGGAACTGGCCGCAGGCCAGACCTCGAAGAACATGATCCAGGCCTTCTTCTTCGACCTCCAGGCCGTCAACTCCGGCGCCAACCGGCCGCAGGGCATCGAGCCCCGCCAGGTGCGCAGGGTCGCGGTCCTCGGTGCCGGGATGATGGGCGCGGGGATCGCCTACTCGTGCGCCCGCGCCGGCATCGACGTGGTCCTCAAGGACGTGTCCCTGGAGGCCGCCGTCCGGGGCAAGGGCTACTCGCAGAAGCTGTGCGCCAAGGCCGTCTCCAAGGGCCGTACCACCCAGGAGAAGGCCGACGCCCTGCTCGCGCGCATCACGCCCACCGCCGACGTCCAGGACCTCGCGGGCTGCGACGCCGTGATCGAGGCCGTCTTCGAGGACCCGGCCCTGAAGCACAAGGTGTTCCAGGAGATCGAGGCGGTTCTCGCGCCGGACGCGCTGCTGTGCTCCAACACCTCCACCCTGCCCATCACCCTCCTGGCGGACGGCGTCGAGCGGCAGGCCGACTTCATCGGGCTGCACTTCTTCTCACCCGTCGACAAGATGCCCCTGGTCGAGATCATCAAGGGCGCGCGCACCGGCGACGAGGCCCTGGCCCGCGCCTTCGACCTGGTCCGGCAGATCAACAAGACGCCGATCGTCGTCAACGACTCGCGCGGCTTCTTCACCTCACGCGTCATCGGCCACTTCATCAACGAGGGCGTCGCCATGGTCGGCGAGGGCATCGAGCCCGCCTCCGTGGAGCAGGCGGCCGCCCAGGCGGGCTACCCCGCCAAGGTGCTCTCCCTGATGGACGAGCTGACGCTCACCCTGCCGCGCAAGATCCGCAACGAGTCCAGGCGGGCCGTGGAGGAGGCGGGCGGCACGTGGACGCCGCACCCCGCCGAGGCCGTCATCGACCGCATGGTCGACGAGTTCGGCCGCACCGGCCGCAGCGGCGGCGCGGGCTTCTACGAGTACGGCGAGGACGGCAGCCGGGCCGGGCTGTGGCCGGGGCTGCGCGAGCACTTCGCCAAGCCCGGCTACGAGATCCCGTTCCGGGACATGCAGGAGCGCATGCTCTTCGCCGAGGCGCTCGACACCGTGAGGCTCCTGGAAGAGGGCGTGCTGACCTCCGTCGCCGACGCCAACATCGGCTCGCTCTTCGGCATCGGATTCCCGGGCTGGACCGGCGGTGTGCTGCAGTACATCAACGGCTACGACGGCGGCTCCCAGGGAGGGGCGGGCCTGCCCGGCTTCGTGGCACGGGCACGCGAACTCGCCGACCGCTACGGCGAGCGGTTCACCCCGCCCGCCCTGCTGGTGGAGAAGGCGGAGAAGGGGGAGACCTTCACGGACGCGCGCTGACGAGCCCGCCCACACCTCGCTCAGGCAGAGGGCGCACCCCGGGAACCGTCTTCCGGGGGGCGCTCCTGCTCCGTGCCGCTGAGCCACTCCCGCAACTCCTCCTTCAGCGACCGCTGGAAGGTGGTCAGCAGTGCCTGCACCACCAGGGGGTGCATATGGGCGGACAGGGACCTCACATCCCGCGCGTCGCGCTCGGCCACCGCCTCGCGCAGCAGGCGCGACAGCTCGTGGGCGGCCGCACGCGCGTGCTCGACGAGCGCGGTGCGGGCCGCCAGCACCGTCTCCTGCGACAGCGGTACGTCCAGGAGTTCCACGCCGAGCCCGAGCAGGCCGGGGTCGACGCGGAAGGCGTCCCCGTCGCGGGCGACCACGTCCATGGCCACGAGCCGTTCCACGTCCTCGTCGGCGAGCGGCCGGCCCGCCCGCCGCTGCAGCTCCCGCCGTGACACCCTCTCCTCGGTCTGCGGGGCCCAGGAGGCGACCACCGCCCGCTGCACGGCGAGGTCGTGCGGCGTGAGGTTCTGCGGCAGCTGCCGCAGGTGCCGCTCGATCGCGGCGAGCGTCATGCCCTGGTGCTGCATCTCCTCGATCAGCGCCAGCCGGGCCAGGTGGTCCCGGCCGTAGTGCCCCACCCGGCGCGGTCCGATGGCCGGCGGCGGCAGCAGGCCCCGGGAACTGTAGAAGCGGACCGTGCGCACCGTGACGCCGGCCCGCGCGGCCAGCTCGTCGATCGTGAGGGCCGGCTGAGCGGCGTCGGTCGTCATGTGCAGCAGTATCGCTGTCCCACCAATGGTGTGAAACCTGTGTCTTGGTGTGCAGGACGGTTGGTTGACCTTTGAAAGCCATGTGAGAAGGGCCGCTATGTGACATAGACCATCGCGCCGCGGGCGATCCACCTGGGAAAGTGTTGCCTTGGTCTGTGCCGCGTCATGGGTGGTGCGGGCCGGATCTTGTACGGACAACCGGGCGCACCCCGCCCGGGGCACCAGAGAGTGGAACCACCCTTGAGCAAGGACTCCGTGCGAACGGCACAGGTCGCCACCCACCCGAAGGCGACCGGAGCGCCCGCCGACGCGGGCGACGCCGGCTACAGCAAGGGCCTCAAGCACCGCCACGTCAACATGATCGCCATCGGCGGTGCGATCGGCACCGGACTCTTCCTGGGGGCCGGCGGCCGCCTGCACAACGCGGGCCCGGCGCTCGCCCTGGCCTACCTCGTCTGCGGCGTCTTCGCGTTCTTCGTCGTCCGCGCCCTGGGCGAGCTGGTCCTCTACCGGCCCTCGTCCGGGTCGTTCGTGTCGTACGCGCGCGAGTTCCTGGGTGAGAAGGGCGCCTACGTCGCCGGCTGGATGTACTTCCTCAACTGGTCGACCACCGGCATCGCCGACATCACCGCGATCGCGCTCTACACGCACTACTGGAGCATGTTCACGAGCATCCCGCAGTGGGTGCTCGCGCTGATCGCCCTGGCCGTGGTTCTCGCCGTGAACCTGATCTCGGTGAAGATCTTCGGCGAGATGGAGTTCTGGTTCGCGATCATCAAGGTCGCCACCCTGGTCGGCTTCATGCTGGTCGGCATCTTCCTGCTGGCCACCCACCACGAGGTGGGCGGCGCGACCCCCGGCCTGCACGTGATCACCGACAACGGCGGCATCTTCCCGCACGGCATGATGCCGGCCGTCCTCGTCATGCAGGGCGTGATCTTCGCCTACGCGGCCCTGGAGCTGGTCGGCGTCGCCGCGGGCGAGACCGCGGAACCGGAGAAGGTCGTTCCGCGCGCGGTGAATTCGATCATGTGGCGCGTGGGCCTGTTCTACGTCGGCTCGGTCGTCCTGCTGGCCCTGCTGCTGCCCGGCTCGGTCTACTCGGCCGACGAGAGCCCCTTCGTGACGGTCCTGTCGAAGATCGGCGTCCACGGGGCCGGCGACGTGATGAACCTGGTGGTCCTCACCGCCGCGATGTCGTCGCTGAACTCGGGTCTGTACTCCACCGGCCGCATCCTGCGCTCCATGGCCATGGCGGGCTCCGCGCCGAGGTTCACCCGGGTCATGAGCCGCACCCAGGTCCCGTACGGCGGCATCCTGCTGACCTGTGCGGTCTGCGTGCTGGGCGTCGGCCTGAACTACCTGGTGCCCAGCCAGGCCTTCGAGATCGTGCTGAACGTCGCCTCCCTCGGCATCGTCAGCACCTGGGTGATCATCATGGTCTGCCACCTGATCTTCGTCCGGCGCGCCAGGGCGGGCCAGGTCACCCGGCCGCACTTCCGGCTGCCGGGCAGCCCGGTCACGGAGATCGCCACGATCGCCTTCCTGCTGGTCTGCCTCGGCCTGATGTGGAACGACCCCGAGGTCGGCCGCAAGACCCTGCTGCTCATCCCGCTGATCGCGGTGGTGCTGGTCGCCGGCTGGTTCGGCGTCCGCCGCCGGGTCGCGCAGGCCGCCGACCAGGAGCTGTCCGAGCTCACCAAGTAGGACGAGCTGTCCGAGCTCACCAAGTAGGACGAGCTGTCCGGGCTCACCAAGTAGGAGGAGCCGTCCGGGCTCACCAAGTGAGCGCGGGGCCGGGCGGGCCGAGGGGTGGGACCCCCGCGCCGCCCGGCCGTCGTTCACTTGCCGTGGACCTCGTTCGTCGCCTCGATCTTCTTCCAGGACTTCGGCTGCACGGGTGCCGCCGACGCCCTCGCCGGGGACACCGTGCGCGCCGCGGGAGCGCCCGGCTTCGACGGCTGGAACAGCCAGGTGTCGAACAGCGCGGCCAGCGGCTTGCCGGACACCTGCTCGGCGTACTTCTGGAAGTCGGCGACCGAGGCGTTGCCGTAGGCGTGCTCCTTCGGCCAGCCCTTGAGGACGGCGAAGAACGCGTCGTCGCCGATCGCGTTGCGCAGCGCCTGGATCGCCAGCGCGCCCCGGTCGTAGACCGCGATGTCGAACTGGTTGTCAGGTCCGGGGTCGCCCGGCTTCACCGTCCAGAAGGCGTCGTCGGCCGGATGCGAGGCGTACACGTAGTCCGCCAGCTCCTGCGCGGTGCCCTCGCCCTCGTGCTCGGACCACAGCCACTGCGCGTAGCGCGCGAAGCCCTCGTTGATCCAGATGTCCTTCCAGCCCTTCAGCGACACGTCGTCGCCGTACCACTGGTGGGCCAGCTCGTGCACGACCACCGAGGTGTTGGAGCCGTTGGCGAACTGCTTCGGGCTGTAGTACACCCGGGTCTGCGTCTCCAGCGCGTACCCGGTGGTCGTGTTGGGCACGTAGCCGCCCGCCGAGCTGAACGGGTACGGCCCGAGGTAGCCGCTCAGCCAGTCGACGATCTCCCCGGTGCGCTCCACGCTCGCGCGAGCCGCCCCGTCGTTGTCGCCGAGGTCCCTGCTGTAGGCGTTGACCACCGGGACACCGCCCTCCGAGGTGCCGGTGGTGATGTCGAACTTCCCGAGCGCGAGCGTGGCGAGGTACGTCGCCTGCGGCTTGTTCTCCCGCCAGTTGTAGCGCGTCCAGCCGAGCTTCGAACCGGTGGACTGGAGCGTGCCGTTGGACAGGGCCTGGGTGCCGTCCGGCACGGCCACCGACACGTCGTAGGTGGCCTTGTCACCGGGGTGGTCGTTGCTGGGGAACCACCACCAGGCCGACTCGGGTTCGTCCGCCGCCACCGCCCCGTCCCGGGTGCGGTGCCAGGCGGTGAAGCCGTAGGCGCTCTTCGTGGACGGCACCCCGCTGTAGCGCACCACCACCGTGATCGGCGTGCCCTTGGCCAGCGGGGTCTTCGGGGTGATCACCAGCTCGTGCTGGCCGGAGGTGGCGAAGGCGGCCCTGGCGCCGTTGACCCGTACCTCGGCGACGTCGAGCAGGAAGTCCAGGTCGAAGCTCGACAGATCCTGCGTGGTGCGCGCCTGGACCGTCGCCGTACCCTGCAGCTCGTCCGTCGCGGGCTGGTAGGTCAGCCTGAGGTCGTAGTGGGAGACGTCGTAGCCGCCGTTGCCGTAGTCCGGGTAGTAGGGGTCGCCGAGGCCCGGCGCGCCGGGGGAGTAGCTTGCGGCCGATGCCGGGATCGCCAGCAACAGGGAAGCCGCCGCGAGTACGCCCGGCGCCGTGATTCTGCGGTGCACGAGAACTCCAAGTCCTAGGGGCACGAGGTTCGTTCGGAGCCTATTGAGTCGCTCTACCCCTGGGCATGTCCATGGTCACCCCTGTCACACGATCGCCATTCGGCCGTCATGGTCGAATCACTCCCATGGACCCTTCTCGGCCACGTTCGGCCCAGTGGGGATCAGTTTCCCTCTTCTGCACGGGAGTTGACCCCGGTACCGTCCCGCGCATGCCGACACGCATGCGCTTCACGACCCTCAGGTCGCTGGCCGCGACGGTCACCGCCGTCCTGGCGGCCGCTCTCCTCGCCGCCGCCCCGGTGGCCCACGGCGCCCCGCAGACCCCCGGCGCCCCGCACGAAAGCCGGCCCGTCTACTCGTACGCGGGCGCCGTACGCGAGGCCGTCTGGGTGGACACCGGCCTCGACGGCGACGGCGACGGGAAGACCGACCGCGTCGCCGCCGACATCGTCCGGCCCCGCGAACCGGCCCAACAGGGCCGGAAAGTACCCGTGATCATGGACGCCAGCCCGTACTACTCCTGCTGCGGGCGCGGCAACGAGAACCAGCTGAAGACGTACGACGCGAACGGCCACGTCGTGCAGATGCCGCTGTTCTACGACAACTACTTCGTGCCGCGCGGATACGCCTTCGTCGGCGTCGACCTGGCCGGCACCAACCGCTCCGACGGCTGCGCCGACGTCGGTGGCCGCTCCGACGTCCAGTCCGCCAAGGCGGTCGTCGACTGGCTCAACGGCCGCGCCAGGGCCTACACCACCCGCACCGGCTCCACCCCGGTCAGGGCCACCTGGACCAACGGGAAGACCGGCATGATCGGCAAGAGCTGGGACGGCACCATCGCCAACGGCGTGGCCGCCACCGGCGTCGAGGGACTGAGAACCGTCGTGCCGATCAGCGCCATCTCCTCCTGGTACGACTACTACTTCGCCAAGGGCGCCCCGCTGTACGACTCCGGTCCCGAGTGGCTGTCCGACTACGTCGACAGCCCCGGCGCGCGCACCCGGTGCGCCGCCGTGCAGAAGAAGCTCGCCGAGGGCGCCCCGCGCACCGGCGACTGGACCGCGCTGTGGAGCGAGCGCGACTACGTGAAGAACGCGGGCAGGGTGAAGGCCAGCGTCTTCCTCGTGCACGGCATGCAGGACCTCAACGTCCGCACCAAGCACTTCGGCCAGTGGTGGGACGCCCTCGCGAAAAACGGCGTGCGGCGCAAGATCTGGCTCTCCCAGACGGGTCACGTCGACCCCTTCGACTTCCGCCGCTCCGCCTGGGCCGACACCCTGCACCGCTGGTTCGACCACGAACTCCTCGGCTACGACAACGGCATCGACCGTGAGCCCATGGCCGACATCGAGCGCCACCCCGACCAGTGGGTCACATCGCGGGTCTGGCCGCCGGCAGGCACCGGGGCGACCACCCTGCGCCCGGCCCCGGGCCCGCGGGCCGGCGTCGGCACCCTCGGCCTGCGCAAGGCCGCGGGCACCGAGACCTTCACCGACAACCCGCAGCTGAGCGAGACCGACTGGGCCGCCCGGATCGACACCCCGACACCCGAGAAGGCCGGCTTCGTCACCCGGCCCCTCAGGCACGACCTGAGGCTGTCCGGCTCCTCCCGGGTCACCGTCACCGCCACGCCCACCACGTCGGCGGCCCACCTGTCCGCCGTCCTCGTCGACCTCGGCCCCGCCACCATCCGCGACTACGCCGACGCCGCCGAGGGCATCACCACCCTCGCCGACCGCACCTGCTGGGGCGCGAGCACCGCGGGCGACAGCGCCTGCTTCAAGGCGACCGGGGCGAAGACGGCCGACGTCGACCGCACCGTGCTCAGCCGGGGCTGGGCCGACCTCGGCCACTACGCCTCGGACCGCAAGGGTGTCCCGCTCACTCCCGGGAAGGCGTACACGATCACCCTGGACCTGGCGGCGACCGACCACGTGGTCCCCAGAGGACACCGGCTGGCACTGATCGTCGCGGGCACGGACAAGGGCCTCATCGACCCTCCCGCCGGCACCCCGACGCTCAGCCTGGACCTGTCCCGTACATCGGCCACGGTCCCGCTGGTCGGCGGCGCCGAGGCGTTCGCGCGGGCCACCTCCGGCCCGGCCCCGGCAGCCACCGCGCCCGGGGCCGCGACCCCGGGCGGCGTCCGGGCCCCGCGCACCCTCCACCGCGTGCCGGGACGGTGAACCGGCGTGCCCGGGCAGGGAGTCACCCCTGCCCGGGCCGTGGGCCTGCCGGGGCAGTGACCCACTGACACGCACCCGGGCCACCGGCCCCGGCGAGACAGGCCCGCCCGCCCGGAGCCGGTGTCGGCGCCGACGCAGGTGCAGTGCAGGCGAGGCAATGTGTCATGCCGTGCTCACATCACCCTCCCGCTGGGGATACTCACAGCATGTCTGCCGAGTACGCGACCTTCGGCCTGGCCCCGGCGACGCGCGCCGGTGAGGTCCTCGCCGACGGCGGCTACCAGGTGCACCGGGACTTCGTCGACTTCGTCGTCAACGGGCGTCCGCTGCTGTTCCGGCTCTCCGACCTGGATGCGGTCTCCCCGCTGGCCTCCGACGTACCGCCCGCGATCTTCACCGCGCAGGTGCGCAGCCTGCTGCTGCAGGCCGACGCCCCGCTGCCGGACGGCCGGTACGTCGTCTACGGCTGCCCCGAGTGCGAGGACCTGGCCTGCGGGGCCGTCACCGCGGTGATCGAGCAGGACGGCGACGACTACGTCTGGCGGGACTTCGCGTGGCAGACGGACGACCACGCCGACCTGGCACTCAACGGCTACCACGGCATCGGCCCGTTCCGCTTCCACGGCGCCGAGTACCGCGCGGCCCTCGGCGCCCTCCTGGACGGCGAAGCGCACACCCCCCGCCGCCGCGTGCTGCTGATCGGTGCCAGGGTCGCCGTCCTCGCCCGGCTCGCCGCCGCGCTGCGCGCCATCGGCATCGGCGCGGACATCACCCGCGACGCCACCGGCGTTCCCGCCGAGGAACTGCGCCAGTACGGCGCCGTCGCCTTCGGCCGGGCGATCGGCGCGCAGGAACGCGCCGCGGTGCGCCGGTCCTTCGAGCGGGCCGGGGTCGAGGTGGCCTACGTCGACCCACTCGCCCCGATCGTCCCGCTCCTGGTCGCACAGGTCGAACACGCCCTGGAACCCGGCCCGGTGGAACAGCGCAGGCTGGTCCGCCTGGTGGCCGCCGACGGTGCGGCGGGCGTGGAGGTCGCCTCCGCCTGCCGGGTCCGCATCACCGCGTACCGCCTCGACCGCCGCCGGCGCAGCCAGGCCCGGGAGGTCTTCGACGGGATCCTGGAGCCGGGGTGCCACCGGATCGAGCTGGATCCGAAGGCGGTGCGGGGCGAGTCCTTCGTGGTCGCCCGGACCTCGGGGAGCGTGCTGGTGGAGGCGGTGGCGCACCGACCGACCGCCGGGCGCGGCCGTTAGGATCGGCGGTCTGATGACTGCCACCCTCGTCGCCAAGAACCTCGCCGCCGGTCACGGCGACCGCTCGCTGTTCACCGGGCTCGACCTCGTCGTCGCCCCCGGGGACGTGATCGGGCTGGTCGGTGCCAACGGCGCCGGCAAGTCCACGCTGCTCGGGCTGCTCGCCGGGCTGACCGCGCCGGAGCGGGGCGAGCTCGTCCTGTCCCCGCCGACGGCGACCGTCGGGCACCTTCCGCAGGAGCCGGAACGGCGCCCGGGCGAGACCGTACGGCAGTTCCTCGCCCGCCGCACCGGCGTCGCCGCGGCCGAGCGGGCGATGGACGACGCCACACAGGCGCTCGTCGACGGAGCTCCGGGCGCGGACGACGCCTATGCGGCGAGCCTGGAGCGGTGGCTCGGTCTCGGCGGCGCCGATCTCGACGAACGTGCGAAGGAGGTCGCCGACTCGCTCGCTCTGGCCGTCGGCCTCGACCGGCCCATGACGTCCCTGTCCGGCGGCCAGGCGGCCCGCGCGGGCCTGGCCTCCCTGCTGCTGTCCCGCTACGACGTCTTCCTGCTCGACGAGCCGACCAACGACCTCGACCTGGACGGCCTGGAACGCCTCGAGCGGTTCGTCACCGGCCTGCGCGCCGGGACCGTCGTCGTCAGCCACGACCGCGAGTTCCTCACCCGCACCACCACCAGGATCCTCGAACTCGACCTCGCCCAGCGGCAGGTCAACCTCTACGGCGGCGGTTACCAGGCCTACCTGGAGGAGCGGGACATCTCGCGACGGCACGCCCGCGAGGACTACGAGGAGTACGCCGACAAGCGGGCCGCCCTCCAGGACCGCGCACAGATGCAGCGCGCCTGGATGGACAAGGGCGTCAAGAACGCCCGCCGCAAGGCCGGCAACGACAACGACAAGATCGGCCGCAAGTTCCGCAGCGAGGCCAGCGAGAAGCAGGCCGCCAAGGCCCGTCAGACCCAGCGCATGATCGAAAGGCTGGATGTCGTCGAGGAGCCCCGCAAGGAGTGGGAACTGCGCATGGAGATCGCCTCGGCCCCCCGCTCGGGCGCGGTCGTCGCCACGCTCCGCGACGCCGAGGTGCGGCGCGGCGACTTCGTGCTGGGTCCGGTCTCCCTGCAGATCGACTGGGCGGACCGGGTGGCGGTGACGGGGGCGAACGGCGCGGGCAAGTCGACGCTGCTGGCCGCCCTGCTGGGCCGCGTGTCACCGGACCGTGGGCACGCGGCGCTCGGTTCGGGCGTCCTGGTCGGCGAAGTCGACCAGGCACGGGCGCTGTTCCACGGCCCGCAGTCGCTGCTGGACGCCTTCTGCGCGGCGGTCCCGGACATGGAACTCGTCGACGTCCGCACGCTGCTCGCCAAGTTCGGCCTCAAGGCGGACCACGTCCTGCGCCCGGCGGCAACCCTGTCCCCGGGCGAGCGCACCCGGGCCGCCCTCGCCCTGTTGCAGGGCCGCGGCGTCAACCTGCTGGTGCTGGACGAACCCACCAACCACCTCGACCTGCCCGCCATCGAGCAACTCGAAGCGGCCCTGGACTCCTACGAGGGCACCCTGCTCCTGGTCACTCACGACCGCAGAATGCTGGACGCGGTCCACGTCACCCGCCGCCTGGAGGTCTCGGACGGCAAGGTGACCGAACGCTAGGGCCTGTCTTCCGGATCCTGCCGGGGCCGGCCAGGAGGCGCTGTTGCCCGGAGCCGGCCTGATCCGGAAGACAGGCCCTGGCCCGGATCCGCGTGGGATCCGGGCCACGCGGCTCAGCGCCTGCCGTTCTTCGGGTCGAGCAGGCCCGCACGGCGCAGGGCGTCGGCCATCGCGCTGTTGGCCGGCGGGGGCGCCTGGCGGGAACCGCCCCCGCCCCCGCCGCGGCCCTGGCGCTGCTGGGGCGGACGGCCGCCGCGCTGCCGCCGCTCCCCGCCGCCCTGCTGCCGGTCCTGCGGCGCCGCCTCGTCGTCCAGGCGCAGCGTCAGCGAGATCCGCTTGCGCGGGATGTCGACGTCCAGCACCTTCACCCTGACGATGTCGCCGGGCTTCACCACGTCCCGCGGGTCCTTCACGAACGTCTTCGACATCGCCGAGACGTGCACCAGACCGTCCTGGTGGACACCGACGTCCACGAAGGCGCCGAAGGCCGCCACGTTCGTGACGACGCCCTCGAGGATCATCCCGGCGGACAGGTCGGAGATCTTCTCCACGCCCTCCTTGAAGGACGCGGTCTTGAAGGCGGGCCGGGGGTCGCGCCCCGGCTTCTCCAGCTCCTTGAGGATGTCCGTCACCGTCGGCAGACCGAACGTCTCGTCCACGAAGTCGGAGGCCTTCAGCGAGCGCAGCACCGCCGTGTTGCCGACGAGGGAGGCCACCTCCTGGCCGGTGGTCTTCACCATGCGCCGGACGACGGGGTACGCCTCCGGGTGCACGCTGGAGGTGTCCAGCGGGTCGTCGCCGCCGCGGATGCGCAGGAAGCCGGCGCACTGCTCGAACGCCTTGGGGCCGAGCCGCGGCACCTTCTTCAGCTCCGAGCGGGAGGTGAACGGCCCGTTGGCGTCCCGGTGCGCCACGATGTTCTCGGCGAGCCCGGAGGTGATGCCGGAGACGCGCGCGAGCAGCGGCACGGACGCCGTGTTGACGTCCACGCCCACGCCGTTGACGCAGTCCTCGACCACCGCGTCCAGCGAGCGGGACAGCTTCACCTCGGACAGGTCGTGCTGGTACTGGCCGACGCCGATCGACTTGGGATCGATCTTGACCAGTTCGGCCAGCGGGTCCTGCAGCCGGCGGGCGATGGAGACCGCGCCGCGCAGCGACACGTCCATGTCCGGCAGCTCCTGCGAGGCGTAGGAGGAGGCCGAGTACACCGACGCGCCCGCCTCGGAGACCATCACCTTGGTGAGCTTCAACTCGGGGTGCTTGGCCAGGAGTTCACCCGCCAGCTTGTCGGTCTCGCGGGACGCCGTGCCGTTGCCGATCGCGATCAGCTCGACCGCGTGCTGCTTGGCCAGGCGCGCCAGTCTGGCAATCGCCTCGTCCCACCTGTTGGCCGGAACGTGCGGGTGGATCACGTCCGTCGCGACGACCTTGCCGGTCGCATCGACCACGGCCACCTTCACACCCGTACGGAATCCGGGGTCCAGGCCCAGCGTCGCGCGGGTGCCGGCCGGAGCGGCCAGCAGCAGATCGCGCAGGTTCGCCGCGAACACGCCCACGGCCTCGTCCTCGGCGGCGGTGCGCAGCCTGAGGCGCAGGTCGATGCCGAGGTGCACGAGGATGCGGGTGCGCCAGGCCCAGCGGACCGTGTCCGTGAGCCACTTGTCGGCGGGGCGGCCGCGATCGGCGATCCCGAAGCGGTGCGCCACGATGCCCTCGTACGACGACGGGCCCTCGGTCGGCTCCTCCGGCTCCAGGACCAGGTCGAGGACCTCCTCCTTCTCACCGCGCAGCATCGCGAGGATGCGGTGCGAGGGCAGCTCGGTGAACGGCTCGGCGAAGTCGAAGTAGTCGGCGAACTTGGCGCCCGCCTCCTCCTTGCCGTCCCGCACCTTGGCGGCCAGCCGCCCGCGCACCCACATGCGCTCGCGCAGCTCGCCGATCAGGTCGGCGTCCTCCGAGAACCGCTCGGTGAGGATGGCGCGGGCGCCGTCCAGTGCGGCCTGCGGATCGGCGACGCCCTTGTCGGCGTCGACGAACGCGGCCGCCGCGGCCACCGGCTGCACCGTCGGGTCGCCGAGCAGCCCCTCCGCCAGCGGCTCCAGACCCGCCTCGCGCGCGATCTGCGCCTTGGTGCGCCGCTTGGGTTTGAACGGCAGATAGATGTCCTCCAGCCGCGCCTTGGTCTCGGCTGCCCGGATCTGCGCCTGAAGCTCGTCGGTGAGCTTGCCCTGCTCGCGCACCGACTCCAGGATCGCCGTCCGCCGCTCCTCCAGCTCCCGCAGGTAGCGCAGCCGCTCCTCGATCGTGCGCAGCTGCGCGTCGTCGAGCATCTCGGTCGCTTCCTTGCGGTAGCGGGCGATGAAGGGCACCGTCGAACCGCCGTCGAGCAGCTCCACGGCGGCCTTGACCTGCCGCTCCCGTACGCCGAGCTCCTCGGCGATCCTGCCTTCGATGGACCCTCCTTCGAGGGAACCGGGTGTCGTCACGATCCCGTACCGCCTTCTTCACTTCGGGTTGCGCGGCAATTGTGGCAGGCGGCACCGACAATTCGGGGATCAGGGCGGCTCCCCGCGGGGCGCGGGGCCCTTTCCCGGACCAGGCTGTCCCTCGTGGGCGGTCCACCCGTGACGCGGCCGGCAGCCGGACGGCCCCGGTGTGCCCGGGCCCGCTCCTGCCTGCCGCCGCGGGTCTGTCGGCCGCCGCGGGCCTGCCGGAGGCTCCAGCAGCCGGTTCAGTCCGGCGTGGGCACGGTCCAGGTGAACCGCGGCTGCCTGCGCTCCAGGAACGCGGCGACCCCCTCGGCGGTGTCGCCGCTGCCGCGCGCCTGCCCGGCCCAGTGGGTGTCCCGGTCCGTGCGGCCGTTCGCGAACTCCTTGGCCGCGGACTGCGTCAGCTGCGAGCGGGCGGTGAGGATGCGGGTGAACTCGGCCACGCGCTTGCCCAGTTCACCCTCGGGCAGCACCTCGTCGGCCAGTCCCGTGCGCAGGGCGCGTTCGGCGTCGATCAACTCGCCCGAGAACAGGAGGTACTTGGCGGTGGCCGGGCCTACGAGGGACACCAGCCGGCGGGTGGAGGAGGCAGGGTAGACGATCCCGAGCTTGGCCGGTGTGACCCCGAACAGCGCCCCGGCCTCGGCGAACCGCAGGTCGCAGGCCGCGGCGAGCTGCGCGCCGCCGCCCACGCAGTGCCCGCGGACGGCTGCCAGCGTCGGCTTGGGAAACGCGGCCAGAGCCTCCTCGGCCAGCCTCGCCAGGCGCTGCGCGTCCTCGGGCGAATCCCGCAGGGTGGAGATGTCGGCCCCGGCGCAGAACGTCTCCCCCGCACCGGTGAGCACCAGCGCCCGTACCCCGGGGTCGGCGGCCAGGCTCTCCAGCAGCGGCGGCAGCGCCCGCCACATCGCGGCCGTCATGGCGTTGCGCTTGGCCGGGTGGTGGACGACGACGGTGGCGACCGCGTCGGTCACCTCGTGCAGCAGCTGCGGCTCCATGCGCCGGATGCTATCCGCTCGGCCAAGCGTTTGATCAAGAAGGGGCGGGGGAGAGGTACGACACGCCACGTGAACATGATCAAAAGCAATGCAAAGCAAAGAAATCGGGGCACGGTACGGACGCGAGGAGGCGCCGACGGCCGCGTCCACCGAGCCTCGGATCGGCCCCCGGGCGAGGCGGCGAAGATGCGCCGCGGCTCCGGCCGGCCGGCCGCGCCCGGCGTGCGCTGTCGACGGCCTCGGCTTGATCGCGACCGGCTTCTGCGGTCGCCGCATCGTCGGCAGGGTCGCCGGCCGACCTGAACGCGGACGCGGGGGGTGGCCGCGGCCGGTCGCCGGGACGGACGCGGGCGAGGTCAGACCCGTACAAACCGAAGAGTTCGCGAAGTCGGCGCGGCGGGGACAGGAGCGGTCCCACACGTGACCGTGTCATACGCAGGCGGTCACAAAGAGCTTGAAATCAGCTGACTTCTGTTCAGTCCCGGGGGTGGCACTTCCGCGTTACCAACACTCGGTGTGTGGTGACAATCGAGCGCGAGGGTGGCGACCGGACGATGGACAACCATGGGCGCGGGCACGGCCCACGCCCAGAAGGCGGCGCAGGGGCACCCCCCAACGGCGGGCCGCCGGATCCACTGCCCTACGAGGGAGTCTGGCGGTTCACCGCGCCCGCCGTCGACGCCTCGGTCCCGCAGGCCCGGCATGCCGTACGGGACCTGCTGCTGCGTCAGGGGGTGCCGGCGTCGGACGACCTGGTGCACGGCCTGCTGCTGATCGTTTCCGAGCTGGTCACCAACGCCGTGAGGCATGCGGCGCTGCTGTCCCCGATGCTCGCCGTGGAGGTCGCCGTCGGCGCCGAGTGGGTGCGGGTGTCCGTGGAGGACAACCACCCGTACCGCCCGTCCGCCCTGGAGACCGACCACGGCCGGACCGGCGGGCGCGGACTGCTCCTGGTGCGCGAGATCGCCCTGGAGGCCGGCGGGGTGTGCGACGTCGAGCACACGGCGAGCGGCGGCAAGGTGATCTGGGCCGCCCTGCCGCTCAAACCCGCTCGGTGGCCCACCGGCTGACCGGTGTACGGCCATGGCTCGCCGGTCGGTGAAGGGTGCCGCCCGCTCGCCGGACCGGCCGGGCGGGCGTGCCGCGTGCCTGGTCGCCGGTTTGTCCGGGGCTCACCAGCCGGCGGCGGGACCCGTCAGCTCCCGGACCGCGGGACGGGCCGCGTCCAGCACGGTCATGAACCACGAGGAGAAGGTGTCCCTGGCGTGCCGCTCGGCGAGCTCGGCGGCGGTCACGAAGGCCGTGGCGCCGACCTCCTGCGGGTCGGGCCGCAGCGGGGACTGCACCAGGCCGACGAAGAGGTGGTTGTACTCCTGCTCCACCAGACCCGACTCCGGGTCCGGGTGGTTGTAGCGGACGGTGCCCGCCTCGGCGAGCAGCGACGGGGAGACCCCGAGCTCCTCGTACGTCCGCCGGGCCGCGGCCGCGAACGGTGCCTCACCGGGGTAGGGGTGACCGCAGCAGGTGTTGGACCACACGCCGGGGGAGTGGTACTTGCCGAGCGCCCGCTGCTGCAGCAGCAGCCGGCCGTGCTCGTCGAAGAGGAACACGGAGAAGGCGCGGTGCAGCTGTCCCGGCGGCTGATGGGCAGCGAGCTTCTCCGCGGTGCCGATCGTCACGCCGTTCTCGTCGACCAGTTCCAGCAAAATCGCGTCCGCGGTGCCGTTCGACGATCGGTGCGTCGCGGTGGCAGGTGTGATCGGCATACCCATCCTTCACATCGGTCCTCGAAACCCAAGTCTGCCGCACGAATCCGGCACTCCCGGCACTTCCCGGCACTCCGCATGTCCCGCGCGGCGACGCGGGCCGCGGCCGTCACCGGTGGGGAGCCGGAAGGGGGACCCGGTTCATCGTGCCCGGCGCGATGGCCCCGGAACCTTCCCGGCGGCCCGCGCGGGAGTGAGCGGTTGCACCCCGGACGTCACGTGCCACCGGGTCAGTGGCACAGGTGCGCTTCGTGCTCCGCGTGCCCGCCCGGCTCGAGCTGGAAGGTGCAGTGCTCCACGTCGAAGTGGTCGCCGAGGCAGCCCTGGAGCTCGTGCAGCATCTTCTCGTGGCCGATCGCGCTGAGCGTGTCGGAGCTGACCACCACGTGCGCGGACAGCACCGGCATGCCCGAGGTGATCGTCCAGGCGTGCAGGTCGTGGACGTCCTCGACGCCGTCCAGCGCCAGGATGTGCGCCCGGACGTCGGCCATGTCGACGTCCTTGGGCGCCGCCTCCAGCAGCACGTCGAGGGTCTCGCGCAGCAGCTTGAAGGTCCGCGGCACGATCATCAGGCCGATCGCCAGCGAGGCGATCGGGTCGGCCGCCTGCCAGCCGGTGATGAGGATCACGGACGCCGAGACGATCACCGCCAGCGAGCCGACTGCGTCGGCGGCGACCTCCAGGAAGGCGCCGCGCACGTTCAGGCTCTCCTTCTGGCCGCGCATCAGCAGCGTCAGCGAGATCGAGTTGGCGACCAGACCGACCACACCGAACGCGATCATCAGGCCGCCCCGGGTGTCGGCCGGGGTGAAGAACCGCTGCACCGCCTCGTAGAGCACGTAGCCGCCGACGCCGAGCAGCAGCAGGCAGTTGGCGAGCGCGGCGAGGATCTCGGCGCGGGCGTAGCCGAAGGTGCGGTTCCGGCTGGGCGGGCGGTTGGCGAAGTGGATGGCGAGCAGCGCCATGCCGAGACCGAGGGCGTCGGTCGCCATGTGGGCCGCGTCGGCCACCAGTGCGAGCGAGTTCGCGGTCACACCGCCGACGATCTCCACCACCATCACGGTGAGCGTGATCGACAGCGCGATGCGCAGCGTGCCGCGGTGCGCGGCCGCCGCCGTCCCGGTGGTGGCAGCGCCGTGCGCGTGCCCGTGGTCGTGACCGGCCCCCATGTGACGTCCGCCCTCCTGTGTTCCGCCCGGGATCACCAGTGAACTACGGGGCGGGGGCATCGGGCAACGCGGCACTGAACACCGTTGTCATGTGCCCTGACCTGGGCAAACGAAGCCCAGGTCAGCACGGGCCGCCCGCGGGCAGGACCGGGCGGCGCAGGGACGCCGGGAACCGGGCGTCCGCCCGCTTCCCGGACGCTGGAGGTACTCCCGATCCGGGGGGAGTTTGTGGCCCGCCCCCGGAATCACCCATGATGATCGCGGCGAAGGTCGCCGCAGACGGCGTTGTATCTGCCCGTGAACGGGCGGTGAACGCGGGCTTCCGTACATCCGATAGCCTCTGCCGACATGCCGCCCGGGTGCCAGGCAAGTGGCGCCCCCACCATGCACATGACCGGCGCGGACGCGTCGGCACTCAGGGAGTGAGTTCGGTTGTCGACCGCCATCCTCACCGGTCAGCCGGTGCCCGGATCGTCGATCGAGGGCGATCTGCGGTCCCTCGGCTTCGACGTGCGGGTCGCCGTCGACGCCTCCGACGCCGAGACCCTGCTGGCCCAGGTGCCCGACGACCAGCGCGTGGCCGTGGTGGACGCCCGGTTCGTCGGTCACCTCCACGCGCTGCGCCTCGGCCTGACCGATCCCCGCTTCGATCTCGCCGCCGTGCCCGGCGCCGTGACCGCACGCCCGGCCGGCCGCCAGGCCCTGACCCGTGCGATGGCCCGGGAGAACTCCGCCGGCGGCGGTGCGTCCGCCAAGCCCTCGACCGCGCTCAGGCAGCAGGGGGCCCCCACCGCCGTCGGCAGCCTCGCCGACCGCATCGGCACCGCCCTGGACGACGACGGAGCCGACGTCCACCGCCCCGAGCTGGGCAGCCTGGTCGCCGCGGTGCCCGGCGACCCGCAGGCACGCAACGAGGCCCGGCAGGCCGTCGCCGCCGTCGACGACGAGGAGGTCCGCCTGAAGTCGGCGGTGAAGGCCCGCGACGGCTTCTTCACCACCTTCTTCATCAGCCCCTACTCGCGCTACGTCGCCCGCTGGTGCGCCCGCCGCGGCCTGACCCCCAACCAGGTCACCACGGCCTCCCTGCTCACCGCGCTGATAGCGGCCGGCTGCGCGGCCACCGGCACCCGCGGCGGCTTCGTCGCGGCCGGTGTGCTCCTGATCGCCTCCTTCGTCCTGGACTGCGCGGACGGGCAGCTCGCCCGCTACTCGCTGCAGTACTCCACCCTCGGCGCCTGGCTGGACGCCACCTTCGACCGGGCCAAGGAGTACGCCTACTACGCCGGTCTCGCCCTCGGCGCGGCCCGCGGCGGAGACGACGTGTGGGCCCTCGCCCTCGGCGCGATGGTCCTGCAGACCTGCCGGCACGTGGTCGACTTCTCGTTCAACGAGGCCAACCACGATGCCGACGCGAACACCAGCCCCACCGCCGCCCTCTCCGACCGGCTCGACAGCGTCGGCTGGACCGTCTGGGCGCGCCGGATGATCGTCCTGCCCATCGGCGAGCGCTGGGCCATGATCGCCCTCCTCACGGCGGCCACCACCCCCCGGATCACCTTCTACGCGCTCCTCGTCGGCTGCGCCTTCGCCGCGACCTACACCACGGCAGGCCGCGTGCTGCGCTCGGTGACCCGCCGGGCCCACCGCACCGACCGGGCGGCGCGGGCGCTGGCCGACCTCGCGGACAGCGGCCCGCTGGCCGAACTGCCGGCCCGCACGGTGCGCGGCGTGCCCCGGCAGGCGATGGTCTGCTCGGCCCTGGCCGGCGGTGCCCTCGTGACCTGCTCGGCCCTGGTGTGGGGGGCCGGATGGCAGACCGTCCTGTGTGCCGTCGGTTACGTCCTGACGTCCGCGATCGCCGTCTCCCGCCCCCTCAAGGGCCCCCTCGACTGGCTGGTCCCCCCGGTGTTCCGGGCGGCCGAATACGGCACCGTGCTGATCCTGGCCGCCAAGGCCGGGGTGAACGGAGCGCTTCCCGCGGCTTTCGGGCTGGTGGCCGCCGTCGCCTACCATCACTACGACACGGTGTACCGCATCCGCGGCAACGCCGGCGCGCCCCCGGCCTGGCTGGTGCGCGCCATCGGGGGGCACGAAGGGCGGACGCTGCTCGTCACCGTCCTGGCCGCGCTGCTCACCGCCTCGCAGTTCACGGTCGCGCTCACGGTCCTCGCCGTGGCCGTGGCCCTCGTGGTGCTCGTCGAGAGCATCCGCTTCTGGGTGACCTCCCACTTGGGAGGCGCGCCCGCCGTACACGACGAAGGAGAACCCGCATGATCGGCCTCGTGCTGGCGGCAGGCGCCGGACGGCGCCTGCGCCCCTACACCGACACCCTGCCCAAGGCGCTGGTGCCGGTGGGGCCCGCAGGCAGCGAGGACAGCATCACGGTGCTCGACCTCACCCTCGGCAACTTCGCCGAGATCGGCCTGACCGAGGTCGCGATCATCGTCGGCTACCGCAAGGAGGCCGTGTACGAGCGCAAGGCGGCCCTGGAGCAGAAGTACGGCCTCAAGCTCACCCTCATCGACAACGACAAGGCCGAGGAGTGGAACAACGCCTACTCCCTGTGGTGCGGCCGTGACGCCCTCAAGGACGGCGTGATCCTCGCCAACGGCGACACCGTCCACCCGGTCTCCGTCGAGAAGACCCTGCTCGCCGCCCGCGGCGACGGCAAGAGGATCATCCTCGCGCTGGACACCGTGAAGTCGCTGGCCGACGAGGAGATGAAGGTCGTCGTCGACCCCGGCCAGGGCGTGCAGAAGATCACCAAGCTGATGGACCCGGCCGAGGCCACCGGCGAGTACATCGGCGTCACCCTCATCGAGGGCGACGCGGCTCCCGAGCTGGCCGACGCGCTGAGGACGGTCTGGGAGACCGACCCGCAGCAGTTCTACGAGCACGGCTACCAGGAGCTCGTCAACCGCGGCTTCCGCATCGACGTGGCGCCGATCGGCGACGTGCGCTGGGTCGAGATCGACAACCACGACGACCTCGCCAAGGGCCGGGAGATCGCGTGCCAGTACTGACCCGGCTCATCCCGTCGCCGGTCGTCGTGGACATCCGCCCGGGTGCCCTCGACGACCTGGGAGCCGTGCTCGCCGACGAGCGCATCTCGCACTCCGGGCGCCTCGCCGTCGCCGTCAGCGGCGGCTCCGGTGCCCGGCTGCGCGAGCGGATCGCGCCCTCGCTGCCGGGTGCCACCTGGTACGAGGTCGACGGCGGCACCCTCGACGACGCCATCCGGCTGGCCGGCGAGATGAAGGGCGGCCACTTCGACGCGGTCGTGGGCCTGGGCGGCGGCAAGATCATCGACTGTGCCAAGTTCGCCGCGGCACGGGTGGGGCTGCCCCTGGTCGCCGTGCCGACGAACCTCGCGCACGACGGTCTGTGCTCCCCGGTCGCCACCCTGGACAACGACGCGGGCCGCGGCTCCTACGGCGTACCGAACCCGATCGCGGTCGTCATCGACCTCGACGTGATCCGCGAGGCCCCGGCCCGGTTCGTGCGCTCCGGCATCGGCGACGCCGTCTCCAACATCTCCGCCATCGCGGACTGGGAGCTGTCCAACCGGGTCAACGGCGAGAAGATCGACGGCCTGGCCGCCGCCATGGCCCGCCAGGCGGGCGAGGCGGTGCTGCGGCACCCAGGCGGCATCGGCGAGAACGACTTCCTGCAGGTGCTGGCCGAAGCGCTGGTCCTCAGCGGTATCGCCATGTCGGTGTCGGGCGACTCGCGGCCGTCCTCCGGGGCCTGCCACGAGATCAACCACGCCTTCGACCTGCTGTTTCCCCAGCGCGCCGCGAGCCACGGCGAGCAGTGCGGGCTGGGCGCCGCCTTCGCGATGTACCTGCGCGGGGCGCACGAGGAGTCGGCCCACATGGCCGAGGTGCTGCGCCGGCACGGGCTGCCGGTACTGCCGGAGGAGATCGGCTTCACGGTGGACGAGTTCGTCCGGGTCGTGGAGTTCGCCCCGGAGACCCGGCCCGGCCGCTACACGATCCTCGAACACCTCGCCCTCAAGACCGACCAGATCAAGGACGTCTACGCCGACTATGTCAAGGCCATCGGTAGCTGAACTCCGTCCGGTCGTGCACCCCGCCGGGGTGAAGGACCGGCGCAGCGGTGAGCACTGGGCGGGACGCCTGTACATGCGTGAGGTGTCCCTGCGCGTCGACCGCTACCTGGTCAACACCGGGGTCACGCCCAACCAGCTCACGTACCTGATGACCGTCTGCGGTGTGCTCGCGGCCCCGGCCCTGCTGGTGCCGGGGATCGCGGGCGCGGTGCTCGGCGTGGTGATGGTCCAGCTGTACCTGCTGCTGGACTGCGTCGACGGCGAGATCGCGCGCTGGAAGCAGCAGTTCTCCCTCGGCGGGGTCTACCTGGACCGGGTCGGTGCCTACCTCACCGACGCCGCGGTCCTGGTCGGCCTCGGTCTGCGCGCCGCCCACCTGTGGGGTCCCGGGCGGATCGACTGGCTGTGGGCGTTTCTGGGGACCCTGGCCGCGCTCGGCGCGATCCTGATCAAGGCCGAGACCGACCTCGTCGGCGTCGCCCGGCACCAGGGCGGCCTGCCGCCGGTCAAGGAGGCCGCCTCCGAGCCGCGCTCCTCCGGCGTGGCGCTGGCCCGCAGGGCCGCCGCGGCGCTCAAGTTCCACCGGCTGATCCTCGGGATCGAGGCGTCCCTGCTGATCCTGGTCCTCGCGATCGCGGACCAGATCCGGGGCGATCTGTTCTTCACCCGGCTCGGCACCGCCGTACTCGCCGGGATCGCCCTGCTGCAGACCGTGCTGCACCTCGTGTCCATCCTCGCCTCCAGCAGGCTGCGGTGAGCGCCGTGGCATCCTCGCTGAAGGTCGGTGCGGTGATCATCACCATGGGCAACCGCCCGGACGAGCTGCGCGCCCTGCTCGACTCGGTCGCCAAGCAGGACGGCGAGAGCGTCGAGGTGGTCGTCGTCGGCAACGGCTCGCCGGTCCCGGACGTCCCCGAGGGCGTACGGACCATCGAGCTGCCCGAGAACCTCGGCATCCCCGGCGGGCGCAACGTCGGCATCGAGGCCTTCGGCCCCGGCGGCCGGGACGTCGACATAGTGCTGTTCCTCGACGACGACGGCCTCCTCGCCCACCACGACACCGCCGAGCTGTGCCGCCGGGCGTTCGCCGCCGATCCCGAGCTCGGCATCATCAGCTTCCGCATCGCCGACCCGGACACCGGCCTCACCCAGCGCCGCCACGTCCCGCGGCTGCGCGCCTCCGACCCGATGCGCTCCTCACGGGTCACCACCTTCCTCGGTGGCGCGAACGCCGTTCGTACGAAGGTGTTCGCCGAAGTCGGCGGGCTGCCGGACGAATTCTTCTACGCCCACGAGGAGACCGATCTGGCATGGCGGGCCCTCGACGCGGGCTGGATGATCGACTACCGGTCCGACATGGTGCTGTACCACCCGACGACCGCGCCCTCGCGGCACGCGGTCTACCACCGCATGGTCGCCCGCAACCGGGTCTGGCTCGCCCGTCGCAACCTCCCCGCGCTCCTGGTTCCGGTCTACCTCGGGGTATGGCTGATGCTCACCCTCGCCCGCCGCCCGTCGCGCCCCGCACTGAAGGCCTGGTTCGGCGGTTTCCGGGAAGGCTGGACCACACCCTGCGGGCCGCGGCGTCCCATGAAGTGGCGCACGGTGTGGCGGCTGACCCGACTGGGCCGACCGCCGATCATCTGACAAGCTCGATTTCCGGAGCACCGCCGGCCGTCTCCCGGTCCGCGCTCCTGCCATGTCCACGCGGGCCGCGCCCGTCGAAGACAAAGGTTTCCCAGCTGTGAGTGAGACAACGCATGACGGCGGCGTCGCCCTCGGCGCTGCCTCGTCGCCCGACACCGGCCTCACGGCGGCCGAGCTCGCCGCCCGGTACGGCCTGTCCGTCAGCGGCGCCAGGCCCCCTCTGGTGGAGTACGTCCGCCGGCTGTGGGGCCGGCGCCACTTCATCCTCGCCTTCTCGTCGGCGAAGCTGACCGCCCAGTACAGCCAGGCCAAGCTCGGCCAGGTCTGGCAGGTGGCGACCCCCCTGCTGAACGCGGCCGTCTACTACTTCGTCTTCGGCGTCATCCTCAAGGCCGGCCGGGGCATGCCCCACGACACGTACATCCCGTTCCTGGTCACCGGTGTGTTCGTGTTCACCTTCACCCAGAGCTCGGTCATGGCCGGTGTGCGCGCCATCTCCGGCAACCTCGGACTGGTGCGCGCGCTGCACTTCCCGCGCGCCTCGCTGCCCATCTCCTTCGCGCTGCAGCAGCTCCAGCAGCTGCTGTTCTCCATGATCGTGGTGTTCGTCGTGGTGGTGGGCTTCGGGAGCTACCCGAGCCTGTCCTGGCTGCTGATCGTCCCGGCGCTGGTGCTGCAGTTCCTGTTCAACACCGGCCTGGCACTGGTCCTGGCCCGGATGGGCGCCAAGACCCCCGACCTCGCCCAGCTGATGCCGTTCCTCCTGCGCACCTGGATGTACGCGTCCGGGGTGATGTTCTCCATCAGCGGCATCCTCGCCGGACGACCCGAGTGGTTCATCCGCCTGATGCAGGCGAATCCGGCCGCCGTGTACATGGACCTCATACGCTTCGCGCTGATCGACGGCTACGGTGCCTCGCACCTGCCGCCGCACGTGTGGGCGCTCGCCCTGTTCTGGGCGGTGGTCGTCTTCGCCGGGGGTTTCGTGTACTTCTGGAAGGCGGAGGAGAGGTACGGCCGTGGCTGAGCCGGGCACCGGGCAGGACGCCGCGCCGGAGGACGGGGAGCGCATCCCCACCGTGATCGCGGACGAACTGCACATCGTCTACCGGGTCAACGGCGGCAGGACCGGCAGGGGCAGCGCCACCGCGGCCCTCAGCCGCATCCTGAAACGGGGCTCCGACGACGCGGCGCGGGGAGTGCGCAAGGTGCACGCCGTGCGGGGCGTCTCCTTCGTCGCCTACCGCGGCGAGGCCATCGGCCTGATCGGCTCCAACGGCTCCGGCAAGTCCACGCTGCTGCGGGCGATCGCCGGCCTGCTGCCACCGGAGAAGGGCAGGGTCTACACCGACGGGCAGCCCTCGCTGCTCGGCGTGAACGCGGCCCTGATGAACGACCTGACCGGCGAGCGGAACGTCATCCTGGGCGGGCTCGCCATGGGCATGTCCCGCGAGGAGATCAAGGCACGCTACCAGGACATCGTCGACTTCTCCGGCATCAACGACAAGGGCGACTTCATCAGCCTGCCGATGCGCACCTACTCCTCCGGTATGGGGGCCCGGCTGCGGTTCTCCATCGCCGCCGCCAAGGACCACGACGTCCTCATGATCGACGAGGCTCTGGCCACCGGCGACCGCGCCTTCCAGAAGCGGTCCGAGGACCGCATCCGGGAGCTGCGCCGGGAGGCCGGCACGGTGATCCTCGTCAGTCACAACAACAAGTCCATCCGGGACACCTGCGACCGGGTGTTGTGGCTGGAACGCGGGGAGCTCCGCATGGACGGTCCCACCGAAGAGGTGCTCAGGGAATACGAGAAGTTCACGGGCAAGTGACCGGGACGGGCGGGGCCCCGCCGGAACTGCTCGGGCGGGGCCCCGCGTCTGCAAGGGAAACGTCAACTCGGGCTCGGCTCAGGAATCTTGACACCAATCGGTGTGTTGTTGTGATGCGCAGGACACCCCCGCGCGGCTCGCTGCGTTGTACAACGTAAGCTGTACCGGTCCCGGAAAGCGGCAAGTGGGGCGATAATGCGCGACACCCTGGGCCAGGGCCGCCCCACGGACGGCCGGGCGGCGTGTCCGAAATAGTGTGTGTTGGGTCGGCAGTGTAGAACGGGAGATGTGACGGCAATGGCTACGGAAACTCCCCAGCTCAACGCAGCATGTGCCGTCCCCGCCCCGGGCAGCGCACGGTGACGGGAACAGACACGGCGCGCGACCCCGAGCGCGCCACCCTGGACAAGGCCGCGGGTGAGAACTTCCCCGTGGCGCCGTTCTTCCTGCCCAGGGCGTGGCGCGCCGACCTCATGGCCGTCTACGGCTTCGCCCGGCTGGTCGACGACATCGGTGACGGCGACCTGGCTCCCGGCGGCGCCGACGCCCGACTGCTCGGCGTGTCGGCCGCGGACGCCGAGGACCGTCTCGTCCTCCTCGACGCCTTCGAGACCGACCTGCGCCGCGTGTTCGACACGTCCGGCCCGGAGCCGCGCCACCCCCTGCTGCAGCGGCTGAAGCCCACCGTCCGCCGCCACTCGCTGACCCCGGAACCCTTTCTCGGCCTGATCGCCGCCAACCGCCAGGACCAGCTCGTCGCCCGGTACGAGACCTACGACGACCTCCTCGCCTACTGCGAACTGTCCGCCAATCCGGTCGGCCGCCTCGTCCTCTCCGTCACCGGTACCTCGACCCCCGAGCGGATCCGCCGTTCCGACTCGGTCTGCACCGCCCTCCAGATCGTCGAGCACCTCCAGGACGTCGCCGAGGACCTTCGCCGGGACCGCGTCTATCTGCCCGCCACCGACATGAAACGCTTTCACGTCCTGGAGGCGGATCTCGCCACACCGGTCGCGGGCGCATCGGTGCGCGCACTGGTCGCGTACGAAGCGGAACGCGCCCGCCATCTCCTGAATGAAGGCGCCCCCTTGGTGGGTAGCGTCCACGGCAGGTTGAAATTGCTGCTCGCGGGGTTCGTGGCGGGGGGAAGGGCGGCGATCCGTGCGATCGCCGCCGCCGATTACGACGTACTTCCCGGCCCGCCCAAGCCCGGCAAGGTCCAGTTGCTGCGTGAGGTGGGCGTGACTCTGCGAGGAGAGGGGTGATCCGGGCCGTGGAGCCTTCGCCGCCGGTGTCCGCACCGGTACTCGCCGCCTACAGCTACTGCGAGGCCGTCACCGGGCAGCAGGCCCGTAACTTCGCCTACGGCATCCGGCTGCTGCCGACGCCCAAGCGCCGCGCGATGTCGGCGCTGTACGCGTTCTCCCGGCGCGTCGACGACATCGGCGACGGCGCGCTCGCGGACGACGTCAAGAACGCCCGGCTGGAGGACACGCGGAGCCTGCTCGACCGGATCCGGCAGGACGCGGTCGAGGACGACGACACCGACCCCGTCGCAGTGGCGCTCGCGCACGCCTCCCGCACCTTCCCGATCCCGCTCGGCGGCCTGGACGAACTCATCGACGGCGTCCTGATGGACGTCCGTGGCGAGACGTACGAGACCTGGGACGACCTGAAGGCATACTGCCGCTGCGTGGCGGGCGCCATCGGGCGGCTCTCGCTCGGCGTGTTCGGCACCGAACCGGGAGCGCGCGGCTCCGAGCGCGCCGCCGAGTACGCCGACACGCTGGGCCTGGCGCTGCAGCTGACCAACATCCTCCGGGACGTCCGTGAGGACGCCGAGGGCGGCCGCATCTATCTGCCCGCCGACGACCTCGCGAAGTTCGGCTGCTCGGCCGGGTTCCACGGGCCGACGCCGCCGGAGGGCGCCGACTTCGCCGGCCTCGTGCACTTCGAAGTACGGCGCGCTCGTGCCCTTTTCGCCGAGGGCTACCGGCTGCTGCCCATGCTGGACCGGCGCAGCGGTGCGTGCGTCGCCGCCATGGCCGGGATCTACCGCCGTCTGCTCGACCGCATCGAGCGCGAGCCGGAGGCCGTGCTGCGCGGCCGGGTCTCGCTGCCCGGGCGCGAGAAGGCGTACGTGGCGGTGCGCGGCCTGTCCGGCCTGGACGCCCGGCATGTGTCCCGGCAGACCGTCAGGAGGCGGGCCTGATGGACAATCCAGTCCAAGGCGACTCCACCGGCGAAAAGCGGCGGGCAACCCTCCGGTGCCGGACGGCGTCCCTGACGGCAACGGCCGGCCGGGCGGCGCCTCGTCGCCACGGCGGGCGCACGGGGGAGGGCGGCGCACGATGACGGACGGCACGCGGCACAAGGAGCCGCGCAACACGGCCGGACCCGCGGGTCGGCACACCGTCGTGGTCGGCGGCGGGCTCGCCGGCGTGACCGCCGCGCTCGCACTCGCCGACGCCGGAGTCCGGGTGACCCTGCTGGAGGGCCGGCCACGCCTGGGCGGCCTCGCCTTCTCCTTCCAGCGCGGCGAGCTGACCGTCGACAACGGCCAGCACGTGTACCTGCGCTGCTGCACCGCCTACCGCTGGTTCCTCGAACGTATCGACGGGGCGGCGCTCGCTCCGCTGCAGGACCGTCTCGACGTGCCCGTGCTCGACGCCACCCGGCCCGAGGGACGACGGCTAGGCAGGCTGCGGCGCGACGCGCTGCCCGTACCCCTGCACCTGGGGCGCAGCCTCGCCACCTATCCGCACCTCTCGCTCGCCGAGCGGGCCCGGGTCGGCCGTGCCGCGCTCGCGCTCGGGGCGCTCGACCTCGCCGATCCGACCCTGGACGCACAGGACTTCGGCAGCTGGCTGACCGCGCACGGTCAGTCGGCGCGTGCCGTCGAAGCCCTGTGGGACCTGGTCGGGGTCGCCACCCTCAACGCGGTAGCGGGAGACGCTTCCCTGGGGCTCGCCGCGATGGTGTTCAAGACCGGTCTGCTGTCCGGCCCGGGCGCGGCCGACATCGGCTGGGCCCGCGTCCCGCTGGGCGAACTGCACGACCGGCTGGCCCGCAGGGCGCTCGACTCCGCGGGCGTGCGTACCGAGGTCCGTTCACGCGTCACCTCCGTCTCCACCAACGAAAACGGGGGCTGGAGTGTTCAGGTTCCCGGCGAGACGCTCCAGGCCGACGCGGTCGTCCTCGCCGTACCGCAGCGCGAGGCGTACGCCCTGCTGCCGACGGGTGCCCTCGACGCCCCGGAGCGGCTGCTGCGGATCGGCTCGGCGCCCATCCTCAACATCCACGTCGTCTACGACCGCAAGGTGCTCACCAGGCCCTTCTTCGCGGCCCTCGGCACCCCGGTGCAGTGGGTCTTCGACCGGACCGAGGCGTCGGGGCTGAAGGACGGTCAGTACCTGGCGCTGTCCCAGTCGGCCGCGCAGGACGAGATCGACGCGCCCGTCGCCGAGCTGCGCGAGCGCTATCTGCCCGAGCTGAGGCGGCTGCTGCCGCACACGAGGGGCGCCGAGGTGAAGGACTTCTTCGTGACCAGGGAGCGCACGGCGACGTTCGCCCCGGCCCCCGGCGTCGGGTGCCTCAGGCCCGGCGCCCGCACCAATGCCCCCGGCCTGTACCTGGCCGGCGCGTGGACCGCCACTGGGTGGCCCGCGACCATGGAGAGCGCGGTCCGCAGTGGGGTGAGCGCGGCGGACGCCGCGCTGAGCACCCTGGGCCGCCCCCGCCCCCGCCACCTCTTCGCCTTCGAGGAGGCGGCATGACGCTCGACCACGCCGCGGCAGGCTCCCGCACCCCCGGCACCGCAACAAGAGGAGAGACTGTGCCCACTGTGCCCCCGGCCTCGACGGCTGCCGACGCGGTGGACGTGACCGCGCTGTTGGAGCGCGGACGGACCCTGGCCACGCCGGTACTGCGGGCGGCCGTGGACCGCCTGGCTCCTCCCATGGACACGGTCGCCGCCTACCACTTCGGATGGATCGACGCCGAGGGCAACCCGGCGCACGGGGACGGCGGCAAGGCCGTACGTCCCGCCCTGGCCGTGCTCTCCGCGGAGGTCACCGGCGGCGCGCCAGAAGTCGGCATCCCCGGCGCGGTCGCCGTCGAACTCGTGCACAACTTCTCGCTGTTGCACGACGACCTGATGGACGGCGACGAGCAGCGCCGCCACCGCGACACCGTCTGGAAGGTGCACGGCCCGGCCCAGGCCATCCTCGTCGGAGACGCCCTGTTCGCCCTGGCCAACGAGATCCTGCTGGAGCTCGGCACGGTCGAGGCCGGCCGGGCCACCAGGCGCCTGACCACCGCCACCCGCGCCCTGATCGACGGCCAGGCGCAGGACATCTCCTACGAACACCGCGACCGCGTCAGCGTCGAGGAGTGCCTGGAGATGGAGGGAAACAAGACCGGCGCCCTGCTCGCCTGCGCCAGCTCCATCGGCGCCGTCCTCGGCGGCGCGAACGAGGCGACCGCGGACGCGCTGGAGAAGTACGGCTACCACCTCGGTCTGGCGTTCCAGGCCGTCGACGACCTCCTCGGCATCTGGGGCGACCCGGAGGCCACCGGCAAGCAGACCTGGAGCGACCTGCGCCAGCGCAAGAAGTCCCTGCCGGTCGTGGCCGCGCTCGCCGCGGGCGGACAGGCCTCCGCACGGCTCGGCGAGATCCTCGCCGCCGACGCCAAGAGCAGCGACTTCGAGAACTTCTCCGAGGAGGAGTTCGCGGCCCGCGCCGCCCTCATCGAGGAGGCGGGGGGCCGCGAGTGGACGGCCGAGGAGGCACGCCGCCAGCACACCATCGCCATCGAAGCCCTCGACGCCGTCGACATGCCCGAGCCGGTACGGGCCTCCTTCACGGCACTCGCCGACTTCGTCGTCGTACGAAAGAGATGATCACTATCGGTCGAACTCTCCTCGCGTAGTCGCCGGCCGGTGCCCCCGGGCACCCGGACCAGCACCGGCCGACGGCGGACCCACAGCAGCACGACTTGCACGACTGCACGAAGGGGAAGCCATGACAGCGACGACCGACGGAAGCACCGGGGCAACGTTGCCGCCCCGCGCTGCCGCGGCCAGCGAAACCGTAATCACCACCCCCGTGGCGGCCGGGGTACAAGAAGCCGCCGCGCGCGCCGTGCGCCGCGCCACCGACTTCCTGCTCTCGATCCAGGACGACCAGGGCTGGTGGAAGGGCGACCTCGAAACAAACGTCACGATGGACGCCGAGGACCTGCTGCTGCGTCAGTTCCTGGGTATCCGCGACGAGGCGACGACCGAGGCCGCCGGGCTCTTCATCCGGGGCGAGCAGCGCGAGGACGGCACCTGGGCCACTTTCCACGGCGGGCCCGGCGAACTCTCCACCACCATCGAGGCCTACGTCGCCCTCCGCCTGGCCGGCGACGCGCCCGAGGCCCCCCACATGGCGAAGGCCTCCGCCTGGATCCGCGCACAGGGCGGCATCGCCGCCGCCCGCGTCTTCACCCGGATCTGGCTGGCCCTGTTCGGCTGGTGGAAGTGGGAGGACCTGCCCGAACTCCCGCCGGAACTCATCTACTTCCCCACCTGGGTACCCCTCAACATCTACGACTTCGGCTGCTGGGCCCGGCAGACCATCGTCCCGCTGACCATCGTCTCCGCGAAGCGGCCGGTCAGGCCGGCTCCCTTCGCACTGGACGAGCTGCACACCGATCCGGGCCGGCCCAACCCTCCCCGGCCCTTCGCCCCGGCGGCGAGCTGGGAGGGCGCCTTCCAGCGCCTCGACAAGGCCCTGCACGCCTTCCGCAGGGTCGCGCCGAAGCGGCTGCGCCGGGCCGCGGTGAACACCGCCGCCCGCTGGATCATCGAACGGCAGGAGAACGACGGCTGCTGGGGCGGTATCCAGCCGCCGGCCGTGTACTCGATCATCGCGCTGCACCTGCTGGGCTACGACCTGCAGCACCCGGTGATGCGCGCGGGCCTTGAGTCGCTGGACCGTTTCGCCATCTGGCGCGAGGACGGCGCCAGGATGATCGAGGCCTGCCAGTCACCGGTGTGGGACACGTGCCTGGCCACCATCGCGCTCGCCGACGCCGGCCTGCCCGCGGACCACCCGCAACTGGTCAAGGCCGCCGACTGGATGCTCGGCGAGCAGATCGTGCGGCCCGGCGACTGGTCGGTGCGGCGTCCCGGACTCCCGCCGGGCGGCTGGGCGTTCGAGTTCCACAACGACAACTACCCCGACATCGACGACACCGCCGAGGTCGTCCTCGCACTGCGCCGGGTCAGGCACCACGACCCGGAGCGGGTGGAGAAGGCCATCGGCCGCGGGGTGCGCTGGAACCTCGGCATGCAGTCGAAGAACGGCGCCTGGGGCGCCTTCGACGCCGACAACACCAGCCCCTTCCCCAACCGGCTGCCGTTCTGCGACTTCGGTGAGGTCATCGACCCGCCGTCCGCGGACGTCACCGCGCACGTCGTCGAGATGCTCGCAGCCGAGGGCCTCTCGCACGACCCGCGCACCCGGCGCGGCATTCAGTGGCTGCTGGCCGAACAGGAGCCGGACGGCTCGTGGTTCGGCCGCTGGGGAGTCAACTACGTCTACGGCACCGGGTCCGTGGTACCCGCGCTGACGGCCGCGGGGCTGCCCGGCTCGCATCCGGCGATCCGCCGTGCGGTGGCCTGGCTGGAGAGTGTGCAGAACGACGACGGCGGCTGGGGCGAGGACCTGCGCTCCTACCGGGACGTCAAGGAGTGGAGCGGCAAGGGCGCCTCCACCGCCTCCCAGACCGCATGGGCCCTGATGGCGCTGCTGGCGGCGGGGGAGAAGGAGTCCAAGGCCGTCGAGCGCGGCGTCGAGTGGCTCGCGGTGACCCAGCGGGAGGACGGCTCCTGGGACGAGCCGTACTTCACCGGCACCGGCTTCCCCTGGGACTTCTCCATCAACTACCACCTCTACCGGCAGGTCTTCCCGCTCACCGCGCTCGGCCGCTACGTCAACCCGGAGCCCGTCGCCGGCACGTCCCCCGCACGGCGGCCCCGGGCCGAGGCCAAGGGGGGCTGATGAGCGCTCAGCCCGCCCCGGCTCCGCTGCTGATCGCCTGCGCGCTCGGCATCGAGCACCTCGCCCTGCGCATGAGCGACCGCGGTGTGCGGCGCAGGGGTGCGCCGGACAGGTGGGGCGCCGGCGGGCCGGTCGCCGTCCTGCGCACGGGCATGGGGCCCCTGGCGGCGGAGCGCTCCGTCACCCGGGTCCTCTCCGACCCGGCGCTCGCCGGGTCTGCCGTGCTGGCCACCGGCTTCTGCGCCGGCCTCGCCCCGGGGATGCACCCCGGCGACCTGGTCGTCGCCGAGGAGACCAGGGACCCGCGCGGCGGCGTCCCGTGCGTGGGCACCGAGCTGCTCGTCAAGGAACTGGTACGCACCCTGCCCGGGCGCACCGTCCACACCGGCCCGCTCATCGGCTCCGACCATGTCGTCCGCGGACCCGAACGGTTCCAGCTGCGCGCCACCGGCGCGATCGCGGTCGACATGGAGTCGGCGGCCACGCTGCTGGGCGCCGTACGGGCGGGCGCGCGCCCGGTTGCGGCCGTACGGGTGGTCGTGGACGCTCCAGAACATGAACTCGTCCGGATCGGTACGGTGCGCGGTGGAATATCGGCTTTCCGTGTCCTTCGTTCCGTCCTGCCGACTTTCTTTGAATGGCACCGTAATGTGCTGCTCCCCAGGAGGTGAGCCAGATGGCCATGCCGTTGCGTCAGTCCATCAAGGTAGCTACATACTTGGCCGAACAGAAGCTGCGCCGGCGGGACAAGTTTCCGCTGATCGTGGAGCTTGAACCGCTGTTCGCCTGCAACCTCAAGTGCGAGGGCTGCGGCAAGATCCAGCACCCGGCCGGAGTGCTCAAGCAGCGCATGCCGGTCGCCCAGGCCGTGGGGGCGGTACTGGAGTCCGGAGCGCCGATGGTGTCCATCGCGGGCGGCGAGCCCCTGATGCACCCTCAGATCGACGAGATCGTGCGCCAGTTGGTGGGCAGGCACAAGTACGTCTTCCTCTGCACCAACGCCATGCTGCTGCGCAAGAAGATGGACAAGTTCACGCCCTCCCCCTACTTCGCCTTCGCCGTGCACATCGACGGGCTGCGCGAGCGGCACGACGAGTCCGTTGCCAAGGAAGGCGTGTTCGACGAGGCGGTGGAGGCCATCAAGGAGGCCAAGCGGCGTGGCTTCCGGGTGACCACCAACTCGACCTTCTTCAACACCGACACCCCGCAGACCGTCATCGAGGTCCTCAACTTCCTCAACGACGACCTGAAGGTCGACGAGATGATGATCTCGCCCGCCTACGCCTACGAGAAGGCGCCCGACCAGGAGCACTTCCTGGGCGTGGAGCAGACCCGCGAGCTGTTCAGGAAGGCGTTCGCGGGTGGCAACCGCCGTCGCTGGCGGCTCAACCACTCCCCGCTGTTCCTCGACTTCCTCGAGGGCAGGGTCGACTTCCCGTGCACCGCCTGGGCGATCCCGAACTACTCGCTCTTCGGCTGGCAGCGCCCCTGCTACCTGATGAGCGACGGGTACGTGCCGACGTACCGCGAACTGATCGAGGAGACCGACTGGGACAAGTACGGCCGCGGCAAGGACCCGCGCTGCGCCAACTGCATGGCGCACTGCGGCTACGAGCCCACGGCCGTGCTGGCCACCATGGGGTCCCTGAAGGAGTCCCTGCGCGCCATGCGCGAGACGGTCTCCGGAAACCGCGGGTGAGGTCATGACCGCCGTTTCCCTGGGCGTTCCCGAGGTGCCGGCCCGGCCGATCGCCGAGCGCCGGAAGAGCCGGCAGATCCAGGTCGGATCGGTGGCGGTGGGCGGGGACGCGCCGGTGTCGGTGCAGTCGATGACGACGACTCGT
>NZ_JBEYZY010000011.1:0-46575 GCF_040646295.1 Streptomyces sp. NPDC046197
GAGCTTGCGGCGGCCGGCTTTGCGCAGAGCGGCCGGGGATCCGTAGCGCTCCAGGAGCCAGGTGATGGCGGGGTGGTCCAGGCGGGGTCCCAGGACGCGTTCGAGGCTGGGGTGGAACTGGGTGAGCAGGCCGCGGATGCGGTTGGAGGTGCGGTTGGCCTCGCCGGCCAGGTCCTGGTCGAAGCCGACCAGCATGGTCAGCTCGGCGGTGATCTCGTCGGCCGGTTCGAGGGAGCGCAGGGTGTGGGGCATGGTGCGGGCGGCGTCCGCGATGACGGCCGCGTCGCGCGCGTCGGTCTTGGCCTCACCTGGGTAGAGGTCGGCGATCCGGCGCATGGCGAGTCCGGGCAGGTAGGCGACCTTGCAGCCGGCGTCGCGGGCGACCGTGAGCGGCAGGGCGCCGATGGAGGCGGGCTGGTCCACGACCACCAGGACGGTGCCGAACTTGGCCTTGAGTTTGTCGAAGACTGCCCGCAGCTGGGGTTTGCCGTTCGGCAGGGCTTTGTCGAAGACCTTCTTCCCGGCCGGGGTGAGTCCGTGGCCGTGATGGTTGCTCTTGCCGACGTCCAGGCCGAGGAAGACGCCCGTCTCGCCGATGTCGATCATCGTGCCCCCACGTTTCGATGCGTGCCGGCCTCGGCGGCGGGGCCGTTCGCGCGCATCCACGTTATGCAGACCTGCTGCCCGCGAGTGGCCCGGCATTGCGCTGGGCCGGGCAGTGGCCGGACCTCTGATCAGCGTCTGTGACGGCACCCCTCGGGCCCGGTGACACCACCCCCCAGGTCATCCGATCGACAGGGGGCAACAGTCATGCCGGGCCCGGAGGCCAGCGGCCCTCTTGCAGGACCGCGAAGAAGATAACGGGGGGATACCGGAGCCGGCGCGGGAGCGGCGGGCGGCGTGAGTTCGCGGCGCAGCACGCTCTCCTCGACGACCTGGAGGTCGACGTACTCGATGGCCCCGGTGACGTGGTTGATGCCGTAGTTGAGCCGGTCCAGGTTCTTGTGGACGTGGCTCCGATGTTTGACCGAGACGAGAAGCCAGTCGTCACCGCCGAGGCGGATCATCAGGGCCCGCCACTCGCGGTTGACGCGGGCGGACCAGAGCCGGTCGTGGCCTTCCAGTTGTTTGAGGTCGAACCCGCCTGCGTCCGGGTTGCGGCGGAAGTCGTGCTGGAACTTGTAGAACGCCCCGAGGACCGCGCGGTCCAGTTTGACGATTTCCTTGTCGGCCTTGTCGAGCAGGCGCAGGGTCACGCCCGTCCTCGGCACGCCGGTGACCGTCATCGCTCGTTCTCCTCGTGGTCGTTCGTCGCCCTGTCGGCGTCGGCTTCCGCGTCGCTGCTCACCATCTCGGCGAGTTCGTTGGCGTCCCATTCCGTCGCGGTGCGGACCTGCCAGCCCGCCTCGCGGTAGGCCTGGTCCCGTTGCTCGGCGTCGATGTCCCGTTTGGTCAGCGGGTCCGGGCGGTGCGCGAGGACGACGCCGACGCGCTGGGCGGGCCAGGCGAGTTCGGCGGGCCAGGCAGCCGCTCCCAGTTCGTAGCCGGCCTCCGGGGCGGGCAGGCCGCGGTCGGCGAGGGTCCGGGCAAGAGCTGGCAGGCCGGGATCGTCGACGAGGAACTCGATGACCTCGTCCCAGGCGGGGTTGCGCACGGCTGCGGGGGTCTCCTCAGCGTTCTGCCGATCCGCCGCCGATTCGGGGGCAAGGCGAGGAGTCGTCCTCGGCGCGGTGGGTGCGGACGTGTCCGCAGTCGGGGCAGACGCGCCACCATGTCCAGGCCGGGCGGCCGGGGCTGCCGATGTCCAGTCCGGTAACCCGGTGCTTGTAGCCCTGGGCGTAGTAGCTCAACGCGGAACAGATCCGTCAGGTCACTGAGAGTCTCGGAGACATTGCACGGCGCATCCGCACGGCCAGCGCCGACAAGAAGGGCCCACTTTACGAAGCCCTGGGCATCACAATCAGCTACGAACATGCAACGAGGACCGCGACCGTAAGGTCGAGGCCCTCATCACCGTATCGTCAAGCGTTGTGTCCGAGGGGGGACTTGAACCCCCACGCCCGATAAAGGGCACTAGCACCTCAAGCTAGCGCGTCTGCCATTCCGCCACCCGGACCAGGTGTCTGCCGCCTGGCCGGGGGTCCTCCCCGCGGCGACGAGGACAACAATACCAAGGTTTCGGAGTGCGTTTCACCTGCGTATCCGGGCGCGGGCGGAACGATAAGGAGGCGTGGGGCCGCGGTGCAGGACTGACGGTGAGTGCCCGGGTGGTCACCGTGGGGCTTCGCCGCGTGCCGTGGCCCGGGGTGTCGGTCAGGGCATCAGCTGGTACTCCGGGAAGTTCCCCGGCAACCGCTCCCCCGCCGGTCCCTGTGTCACCGCACGCACCAGCAGCTCCCCTCCCACGAAGGCGCCGCGCCAGGACGCCCCGAGGCCGCCGAACAGTTCGTCGCGGTCGCCGCGGGAGCGGGGCTTGCCGTGGCCGACCTTGAAGGCGCGGATCTGCGGGGCCAGGCGGTCGTACGTCGCCCGGTCGTCCGTGGACAGGGTGGCGACCAGCGCGCCGTTGGACGCGTTCATCGCGGCCAGCAGTTCCGCCTCCGTGTCGACCAGGACGATCGTGTCGACCGGGCCGAAGGGTTCCGCATGGTGGAGCGGGGAGGACGGAGGCGGGTTCAGCAGGGTCACGGGGTGCACGTACGCCGCCGTGTCCTGGCCGGGCAGGAAGCGGGCGTCCGCCGGCTTGCCGCGGTGGAGGGGAACGGCGCCCCGGTCGATGGCCTCCACCACCTGGTCGCGCAGCTCCTTGGCCTTGGCCGCGTTGATCACCGGGCCGAAGTCCAGCTCCGGCAACGGGTCGTCCCTCTTCTCCACGGCCAGCGGGTGGCCGACGCGCACCCTGCGGACCGCCGGGAGGTAGGCCGCCAGGAACTCGTCGAACAGCTCACGCTGGACGACGAAGCGCGGGTAGGCCGTGCAGCGTTGCTTGCCGTAGTCGAAGAGCTTGGGGACCAGCGCGGTGAGCGTGTCCCAGTCCGAGTGGTTCCAGATGCCCCAGGTGTTCAGGCCCTCCTGTTCCAGTACGTGCCTCTTGCCGAGGTCGGCCACCGCCGTGGCCACCGCCGCGCCGGTGTCGCGGCCGCCCACGAAGGAGACGCAGCCGATCTCGGGCGCGCGCACCAGCGCCTGGGACAGCTCGCCCCCGCTGCCGCTGACGAGGGTGACGGGAAGCCCTTCACGGGCGGCGAGCGCGCAGGCCAGGGTGAGACAGGCGACACCGCCGTCCGTCGGGGTCTTGGCGATGACCGCGTTGCCCGCCAGGGCCTGCACCAGCATGGCGTGGACCAGGACGCTCATCGGGTAGTTCCAGCTCGCGATGTTGGACACCGGGCCGTTCAGCGGGGCCCGGCCGGCGACCATCGGCTCGATGCCGTCGACGTACCAGCGCACGCCGTCGATGGCCCGATCGACGTCCGCCTGCGCCAGCCGCCACGGCTTGCCGATCTCCCAGACGAGCAGCAGGGCGAGCAGTTCGCGGTGTTCGGTCAACGCGTCCAGGGTGGCCGCGACCCGGGCCCGGCGCTCCGCCAGGGCGACGTGCCGCCAGGCGCGGTGCTGGTCGAGCGAGGCACGCACGGCCTGGTGGGCGCTGGGCGCGTCCAGCCGGGGCGGGCCCACGATGGGGCTGCCGTCGACGGGGCTGGTGGCGGGCAGGGCCCGGCCGTCCTGCTGCCAGGCGGCGTTCCAGAGGTTGAGGACGCGGTCGTCGCGGAAGGCTTCCGGCGCGACGGAGAGGCAGCGTTGCCAGGCGTCGGCCCAGGAGGTACCGGACTTGAGGGTGAGGGTGGGTGCCATCGGTTGCTCCGCTCTCGGTGCACAGTCGGGGGCGGTGATCACATGGCTCGTCCGGCGCACGGCTCGCACGGCGGACCCGGTCCGACCCGGCTCGCGCTGCCGTGTACGGAGGTCTTGCGAGGTTCTGCCGTCCTGCAGAGCGCTGAGGCGGACGGTCCACGGACGGACGCGAGAGGTCGTACGGACGAAGTTACCGACGCGGCGGGAACGCCGACAGTCACCTGACGTCAGCTATGAGTGACGTCACCTCGGGACGAGGTGAGCCGGGATTCGCCGCGTATGAGTGGGCGCCCGGCGAGTCCTCGTTCATGGGCAGCGCACGACCTGGCCCGCGTACGACAGGTTGCCGCCGAAGCCGAACAGCAGCACCGGGTCCCCCGAGGAGACGGTGCCCTGCTCGATGAGCTTGGAGAGGGCGAGCGGGATGCTCGCCGCGGAGGTGTTGCCGGAGTCGGAGACGTCGCGTGCGATCACCGCGTTGACCGCGCCCAGCTTCTCGGCGAGCGGCTCGATGATGCGCAGGTTCGCCTGGTGCAGGACGACCGCGGCGAGGTCCTCGGGCGCGATGCCCGCCCGCTCACAGGTCTGCCGGGCCAGCGGCGGCAGTTGCGTGGTGGCCCAGCGGTAGACGCTCTGCCCCTCCTGCGCGAACCGCGGGCTGACGCCCTCGATCCGCACCGCGTGCCCCATCTCGGGCACAGATCCCCACAGCACCGGGCCGATCCCGGGCTCCTCGCCCGGGGCGCACGCCTCGACCACGGCGGCCCCCGCGCCGTCACCCACGAGTACGCAGGTCGTACGGTCGCTCCAGTCGGTCACGTCGGACATCTTCTCGGCACCGATGACCAGGGCCCGGCGCGCGGCTCCCGCGCGCACGGTGTGGTCGGCGGTGGCCAGGGCGTGCGTGAAGCCCGCGCAGACGACGTTGACGTCCATCGCGGCCGGCCGGGGAATGCCGAGCCGGGCCGCGACGCGGGCGGCGGTGTTCGGGGAGCGGTCCGTGGCCGTGCAGGTGGCGACGAGGACCAGTTCGATGTCGGCCGGGGTCAGGCCGGCCGCGGCGAGCGCCTTGGCGGCCGCGTGCGCGGCCAGTTCGTCGACCGGCTCGTCGGGACCCGCGATGTGACGGGTGCGGATGCCCACCCGGCTTCTGATCCACTCGTCACTGGTGTCCACCATGCCCGCCAGGTCCTCGTTGGTGAGCACCTTTGCGGGCTGGTAGTGGCCGACGGCGGCGATGCGCGAGCCGTTCATTGGGCGATCCCCCTCATTGCCTTGGATAACGGGATGCCCCAGTCTGATCAGTGACTCGCGGGTAGCGCGGCAGGTGAGGCCACAGCATTCGGGTGTACGCCTTGTCGGCTTCGGTCAGACCCTCGGACGCCCGAGCACTTCGGCACCTCACTCCGCAGGTGCAGGACAATGAGATCGTGAAGGTCACCACTCCGCACGACAACCCGGTGACCCACGGGGAACCCTCCGCATCAAGGGCCGTCTGGCCACCAGCACGTACAGAACCGGGGCTGATCAGGACATGGGACGAGTCACGGAACGACGCAAGGTGATCCGCATCCGGGACGGGGCCGTCTCCTCCCGGCCGGACACGCTGGTCGCCGAGGAGCCGCTGGAGATCCGGCTGAACGGCAGGCCGCTCGCGATCACCATGCGCACCCCGGGCGACGACTTCGCGCTGGCCGCCGGTTTCCTGGTGAGTGAAGGTGTACTGGCCGCGGCATCCGATGTGCTGAACATCGTCTACTGCGCGGGTGCGACCGTGGACGGTTCGAACACGTACAACGTCGTGGACGTGAAGACCGCCCCCGAGGTCGCCGTCCCGGACATCACCCTCGAACGCAACGTGTACACCACGTCCTCCTGCGGCCTGTGCGGCAAGGCGAGCCTGGACGCGGTGCGGACGACGGCCCGTTGGCTCATCGCCGACACTCCGCCGGTCCGTGTCGATCCGGAACTGCTCGCGAGCCTGCCCGACCGGTTGCGCGCGGCCCAGACGGTCTTCGACCGGACCGGGGGGCTGCACGCGGCGGCCCTGTTCGCCGAGGACGGGGAGCTGCTCGACATACGGGAGGACGTGGGCCGGCACAACGCGGTCGACAAGCTGGTCGGCCGTGCCCTGCAGAGCGGTGACCTGCCACTGTCCCGGTCGATCCTCCTCGTCTCCGGCCGGGCCTCCTTCGAGCTGGCGCAGAAGGCCGTGATGGCGGGCATCCCGGTGCTGGCGGCGGTCTCGGCGCCGTCATCCCTGGCCGTGGATCTGGCCACGGAGACCGGGCTGACGCTGGTGGGCTTCCTGCGGGGCCGCTCGATGAACGTCTACGCGGGCGAGGACCGCGTCGCCCTGCGGACCACGGCCGCCGGGGGCTGACCGGCCTCCCGAGCTGACCCGCTTCCCGGGGCTGACCGGCTTCTTCGGGCTGACCCGCTTCCCGGGGCTGAACGGTTCCCCGGGGCTGACCCGCTTCCCGGAGCCCCGCTTCCCGGGGCCTGACCGGCTTCCTGGGGCTGACCGGCTTCCCGCGGCCCGGCGGCGCAGCCGCGGCCGGCAGTCAGCGCCGCTGCGCCGCAGGCCCCGTCTCGGCCGCGCGTCCGCGGGAGTCCGGCGAGAACACGGCGACCGGGGGGTGAGCGGCGCCCGGCCTCCCGGACGAGCAGGACCTCGTCGGGCTCGGCGCCGGGCACGGGCACGTAGGTGAGCCGGGGTGGTCGTGCCCGGACGAGCAGGACCTCGTCGGGCTCGGCGCCGGGCACGGGCACGTAGGTGAGCCGGGGTGGTCGTCGCCTCGCGGCGTCGGGAGAGCGTGGACGCGGCGCTGAAGCGGCTGCCGAAGCGCGCCGAGGGTCATGTCCTGGACACGACCGACGACGCGGCGGCGCGGGCCTTCTTCGCACAGGTCGGCGGTTTCGACCACCTGGTCCGCACGGCCGGTGAGTCGCTGCTGATGGAGAGCCTCGCGGAGTCGGACCTCACGCGGGCCGCCGTTTCCCGGACACCCGGTTGTGGGGTGCGTACACGACGGTGAAGTACGGGGCCGCGGGTATCCGGGACGGCGGTTCGGTGGTGCTGACCACGGGCACCGCGGGGCGGCGGCCGATGCCGGGCACGACGGTCGCGGCGGCTCTGTGCGGGGTGATGGAGTCCCTCACCCGGGCGCCGGCGCTGGGACTCGCCCCGGTCCGGGTCAATGTGATGTCGCCCTGGGTGGTCCGTACCGAGTTGTGGCGGGACCTGACCGAGGAGGAGCGGGAGGGGCTGTTCCGGTCGTCCTCCGAGTCGCTGCCGGTGGGGCGGGTGGGCGAGCCGGAGGACGTCGCGGAGGCGTACCTGTACCTGATGCGCGGCGGCTACAGCACCGGCTCGGTGGTGGTCGTGGTCGACGGGCGTGCCGGTCTGACGACCGGCGGCTCAGTCCGTCTTCAGGCGCAGGTGGGCCGCTTGCGTCACCGAGCCCAGTCGTGGGAAGTCGAGCCCGACGGACGCCCGGTGTTCGGCCGTGGTGAACGCGGCCATGGCGTCCTCGACGAAGACGAGCCCGTATCCGAGGTCGGCGGCCGCGCGGGCGGTGGACTCGACGCCGAGGTTGGTGGCGATGCCGCCGAACACCAGGGTGGTGATGCCTCGTTCACGCAGCCGCTCGTGCAGGCCGGTGCCCTGGAAGCCACCTATCGTCCGTTTGACGATCTCGATGTCGCCGTCGTGGCGCAGTCCGGCGACGAGGTCGCTGCCGGGCGGTTGCTCGGCGACGCCGGGCCGCTCGACGCGAATCAGCACGACGGGCGCCCCGGCGGCGCGGAAGGCTGCCGCCAGTTCCTGTGCGGCGGCGAGGACTTCGGTGCCTTTGCGGGGCTCGAGGGGCAGCGCGACGATGCGGTCCATCAGGTCGACGAGGACGAGGGCCGAGCGCGCGGGATCCAGTGCGTCAGGTGCGGTCATGACGGAACGTTAGCCGCCATCACCCGTCCGTACCGGAAATCCGGATCAACAGGCCGATGAACTGGTCCTGTTCGGCCGCGGACAGCGGCGCGAGCAGCGCGTCGTTCGCCTCGCGCGCCGCCTTCTCGCAGCGGGTCAGCAGCCGCCCGCCCTCGCCGGTGAGCGACACCGCGTTCTTGCGCCGGTCCCTCGGGTCCGGCTCGCGCACGACGAGGCCCGCGGACTGCAGGTCGTTGAGGACGCCCACGAGGTCCTTGGGGTCGAGTTCGATGCTGCGGCCGAGATCGGCCTGGGCGACGGGGGCGAGGTCACGGACGGCGGAGAGCACCACGTGGTGCCACATCTTCATGCCCTGCGCGGCCAGGGCCTCGGCGACCAGGGCGCGGCCGCGGGCGGCGGCCCTGCCCAGGATCCAGCTGGGGAGCGAGCGGATGGCGGCGAGGTGAGCTTGGGCTTCGGCCATGACGGCAGCCTAACGAAAAGTCATTGGACTTCCCAACGAAGCAGGGATACCGTTGGGACTTCCAACGATTCCAAGGGGTCCGATGCCAAGGGGTCCGACGGCGGTTTCCGCGGCCCCTGTGCCTCACTCACTCATGCCCTCTCCCCCTCACCCATGCCCTCTCCCCCTCATCCATGCCCCTTCTCCCTCACTCATGCCCCTTCTCCCTCACCCATGGAGGTGCGATGCGTCGCGTCCGGTACGAGTCCACCGGCGGCCCCCTGTTCCTGGAGGAGGTGCCCGTCCCCGAACCCGGCCCCGGCGAGCTCCTGGTGCGCTGCGCGGCCGTCGGAGTCACGCTGCCCGTCGTCCGCAAGGTGACGGAGGCGGCCGAACCGATCCCCCTGGGCGGCGAGATAGCCGGCGAGGTGGTCGCCGTCGGCGCGGGCGTCACCCGTTTCCGGGCCGGCGACCGGGTCACGGGCCTGTGCTTCGGCCACGGATACGCCGACTTCGCGCCGCTGCACGAGGCCATGGCCTCGCCTGTCCCCGACGGAGCCTCGGCGGTCGACGCGGTCGCCCTCGTCCGCAGCGGGCTCGTCGCCCTCGGCGCGCTCCATGCGGCACGGCCCGAGCCGGGCGAGGCGGCACTCGTGACGGCGGCGGCGAGCGGCGTCGGGCATCTCGCGGTGCAACTGGCGCGGGCCCGGGGTGCCTCCCGGGTCGTCGGCGCCGTCTCCGACGCGGCCAAGGCGGATTTCGTCCGCGGGCTCGGCGCCGACGAGACGGCCGTCTACGGCGACGACAGCTGGGGGGATCCCGTCGACTACGCCCTGGACGCGGTCGGCGGCGAGCTGCTCACCCCGGCGATCGCCGCCCTCGCTCCGGGCGGACGGCTGGTGGCGTACAGCTCGGGCGGCGGGACCATCGAGGCGTACGACCTGCTCGTCGGCGGCAAGTCGGTGATCGGCTTCCAGATGGCGCGCATCGCCCGCGGCAAGCCGGAGTTGTACGAGCAGTGGCGGCAGGAGCTGTGGCGGCTGTTCGCGCAGGGCGCGGTGAAGCCCGCCGTCCACGGGGAGTTCGCACTAGAGGACGCGGCCGGGGCGCACGAGGTGATCGAGTCGCGCCGCAACCTCGGAAAGGTGGTGCTACGGCCCTGACCGTTCTGCCTGCCCGGGACCCGGCGCTGACCGACGACGAACTCACGGCCGTGCGCACCAAGAACGCCCGGATCCCGCACGGCAGCGCGCCGTGGCTGCCCATGGACCGGGTGGACGACAGCCACTAACGTCCCTCGCTGTGCCTCAGGACGCACGAGTGCGACAGCGGACGGGAACCGGGGCCGGTCTCCTGCTGGTCCTGGTTCTCGCGGCCGTGCTGCTCACCGCCTTCCCGCATTACCACCACCGGGAGGGCGGCGGCACCTGCGCCCCGCGTACGGTCGGCTCCTGGGCGGCCGACCGGCGGCTCACCGACGCGTTCGCCCGCTACGGCGACGACGCCACCCGCACCGACGACTGGACCGGTGGCGACGGCACCCATTCGGTGCGGCTGCCGGACGGCCGGGTGCTGTGGCTCTTCTCCGACACCTACCTGGGCCGGGTGCACGCCCCGCCCGACCCGGCCGGCGGATCCGCGGCGTGGCGCGACGCCACCGCGCCACTGGTGCGCAACTCGGCGGTGATGACGAACCCCGCCGGGCGCCCCGAGTCCACGCTGCCCGCGCCTGTCTTCCCCGATCCGGCGCCCGACCAGTGGCGCTGGCCGGTCGCGGCCCGCGTCGAACCCCGCTCCCCGGGGTCGCGGGAACAGGTCGTGCGGGTCCTGCTGTGGGTGCGCACGGCCGGTCCAGCCCCGTGGATCTACGGCGTGCCCACCGCCACCGAGGTCGCCACCCTGTCGCTGCCCGGGCTTCTGGTGGAGTCGGTGGTACGGGTGATCGACCAGCAGCTCGTACCGGATGCCTCGCGGCGCGTTCTGTTCGGGACCACGCTGGTCGCCCGGGGCGGCTGGACGTACGTGTTCGGCGGCGACGACGGGCAGGCCGTGTCCCGGCCGGTCTCGTCGGCGTACCTGGCGCGGGTGCCGGAGGGCCAGCTCGGCGAGCCGGGCGCCTGGCGGTACTGGAACGGCTCGGGGTGGGCGGCCGGTGGCGCCGGTCTGCGGCCGGTGCTGGGGGACGGGCGGCACACGGGCGTGGGCAGCGCGTTCTCGGTCGTGCCGGACGGTGGCACGTACCTGCTGTTCACGATGGCGGCCGGTGTGCGGGGGCTGACCACCGTGACGTCGTACTGGGCGTGCTCCCCGACCGGGCCGTGGTACGGCCCGGCGGGGGACTTCCGTCCGCCGCTGCCCCGGGGGCGGGTCACGGCGTACAACCCGCAGGTGCACCCCGCGCTGAGCGGCGGCGGCCGGCTGGTGCTGAGCTACGACGTCAACTGGCTGGACCCGGCGACCGCGGCGGCCGGTGTCAACGGGGACGTGTCCCGGTACCGACCGCGGTTCGTGACGCTGCGTCCGGTGCCTGCCCGGTGATCTCCGGCCGTGCCTCGGCGTCATGTGCCCGGCGCTTGGCGATCACCGCGCACACCATGAGCTGCATCTGGTGGAAGAGCATGAGCGGCAGCACGGCCAGGGAGGCGTGCGCGCCGAACAGGACGCTCGCCATGGGGAGGCCGGAGGCGAGGGACTTCTTCGAGCCGGCGAACTGGATGGCGATCCGGTCCTCCCGGCCGAAGCGCAGCGCCTTGGCCCCGTACCAGGTCACGACCAGCATCACGCCGAGCAGCACGGCCTGAACGGCCAGCAGTGCGCCCAGCCGGGCCGGGCTGACCTGGTGCCATATGCCCCGCACCATGCCCTCGCTGAACGCTGCGTAGACGACGAGGAGGATCGAGCCGCGGTCGACGAGGCCGAGGACCTTCTTGTGCCGGGCGACGAAGCCGCCGATCCACGGCCTGAGCAGTTGCCCGGCGAGGAACGGCACGAGCAGTTGCAGCACGATCGTGACCAGCGAGTGCGCGGAGAAGCCGCCGCCGCTGCCGCCGAGGAGCACGGCCGCGAGCAGCGGGGTGAGAACTATGCCGACCAGCGAGGAGAAGGACCCGGCGCAGATCGCGGCGGGTACGTTGCCCCGGGCGATCGAGGTGAACGCGATCGACGACTGGATGGTCGACGGAACCAGGGTGAGGAACAGCAGCCCCTGGTAGAGCGGCCGGGTCAGGAGGAGCGGGACGAGGCCGCGGGCGGCGAGGCCGAGCAGCGGGAAGATCACGAAAGTGCAGGCGATGACCGTGACGTGCAGCCGCCAGTGCCTCAGCCCGTCGAGGGCCTCACGGGTGGACAGCCGGGCGCCGTAGAGGAAGAACAGGAAGGCGATCGCGGCGGTGGAGGCGCCGGAGGCCACGTGGGCGGCCGTGCCGCGGGCCGGGAGAAGCGCCGCGATGCCCACCGTCCCGAGCAGCAGCAGGATGTACGGGTCGATCGGCATCCGACTCGGCCGGCGCAGGCGTTTCACGGTGCTCCACTTGCTCGGTTCTGCTCGGTCTCTGGGCGATGGCCGGGGGCTCCCGGCGTTGCGCACGGGGCGCGGTCACGGCGGTACGGACCGACGGGTCCCCGGTCCATCGTCCTCCTCACCCGGCCGATCGGGAAACCGTCATACCGCACTCACTGTCATCGCCATTCGCGATAACCTGGCCTCGTGTACGACCCGGCGCAGCTGCGCACCTTCCTGGCCGTGGCGCAGACCCTGAGCTTCACGCAGGCGGCGCGGCGGCTGGGGCTGCGCCAGTCGACCGTCAGCCAGCACGTGCGGCGCCTGGAGGACGCCACGGGCCGGCTGCTGTTCTCACGCGACACCCACTCGGTGCGGCTGACCGAGGACGGCGAGGCGATGCTCGGCTTCGCGCGCCGCATCCTGGAGGTGCACGAGCAGGCGACGGCGTTCTTCACGGGCACCCGGGTGCGCGGCCGGCTGCGCTTCGGCGCGTCGGAGGACTTCGTGCTGACCCGGCTGCCGGAGATCCTGGAGGGCTTTCGCCACGAGCATCCCGAGGTCGACCTGGAGCTGACCGTGGAGCTGTCCGGCACGCTGCACGAGCAGCTCGCCGCCGGGAAGCTCGACCTGGTGCTGGCCAAGCGGCGCCCCGAGGACCCGCAGGGCGAGCTCGTCCGGCACGACCGGCTGGTGTGGATCGGCGCGGAGCGGCTCCGGCTGGACCCCGACCGGCCCGTGCCGCTGATCGTCTACCCTCCGCCGGGGATCACGCGGGCGCTGGCCTTCGAGGCGCTGCAGCGGCAGGGGCGGCCCTGGCGTATCGCGTGCACGAGCGGCAGCCTCAACGGGCTGATCGCGGCGGCCCGGGCGGGCCTCGGCGTGATGGCGCACTCGCGGGGACTGATCCCGCCGGGTCTGGTACGGGTGCCGGAACGGGCAGGTCTGCCAGAGCTGGGGCAGGTCGACTTCGTCCTGGTGCACGGCCGCCGGCGCCCCTCCGCCCAGCACGCGGCGGACGCGCTGGCGGCGGCGATTCTTGCGGGCGGGGACCGGCTGCACGGACGCTAGGGGTGTCGCCTGCACGTGGGCAAGGCACCGCCTCCACCCCGCGGAGCACGCCGGAGCACGCCGGAGCGGGCCGGGGTGGTGCCGCCGGAGCGGGCCGGGCCGCCGGTAATCGGGTCGTACAGATTCGGTGGAGATTGCCGCACCGAAACTTACTGAACCGCAAGGATTTCCGTCCCACCCTTACCCATGTGAGGGGAATTTCCGCCCTTACCCGCGCGTACGTGAGCACTGCTCGCTTTCGACGCCCCTCCCGCCCCGCTCGCCGGTGGGGTAGCTTTCACGGCACTGTGCGGAGCGTCACAAGGTTGCCGGACCGGCTGCAGCGTCCCGGAGGCGAACCGAACGACTGAGAAGCGGGAGCGGGGTTTGCGCGAGTACACCAGCCCTCCGTCGACGTCGGCACCGCCGGTGGGCGGACTGGCCGACGCCGTCTTCCGGCATGCCCAGGAGGACCCGCTGCACATCGCACTCGGCCGCAAGGACGAGACGGGGCAGTGGCGGGACGTCACCGCCGCCGAGTTCCGCGACGAGGTCCTCGCCCTCGCCAAGGGCCTGCTCGCCCGGGGCGTCCGCTTCGGCGACCGGGTCGCGATCATGTCCCGTACTCGCTATGAGTGGACGCTGTTCGACTTCGCGCTGTGGACGATCGGGGCCCAGGTGGTGCCCGTCTACCCCACGTCCTCGGCCGAGCAGTGCTTCTGGATGCTGTACGACGCCGAGGTGTCCGCGGCAATCGTGGAACACGAGGACCACGCGATGACGATCGCCACCGTCATCGACCGGCTGCCGCAGCTCAGACAGCTGTGGCAGCTGGACGCGGGCGCCGTGCAGGAGCTCTACGACGCGGGTGCGCACATCGACGACGAGGTGGTGCACCGGCACCGCGAGGCGGTCACCCCGGACTCCGTCGCGACGATCATCTACACCTCCGGCACCACGGGCCGCCCCAAGGGCTGTGTCCTCTCGCACGCGAACTTCATGTTCGAGGCGGACACCGTCGTCGAGCGCTGGGAGCCGGTGTTCCACTCCAAGAAGGGCGACGAGGCGGCGACGCTGCTGTTCCTGCCGCTCGCGCACGTCTTCGGCCGGATGGTCGAGGTCGCAACGATCCGTGGCAAGGTCCGCCTCGGCCACCAGCCGCAGCTGAACGCCGACGCCCTGCTGCCCGATCTGCAGGCCTTCAGACCGACCTTCATCCTCGCGGTGCCGTACATCTTCGAGAAGGTGTTCAACGCGGCCCGCCGCAAGGCGGAGAAGGAGGGCCGGGACGGCCCCTTCGAGAAGGCCGTCGAGGTGGCGATGAAGTACGCGGACGCGATGGAGGCGAAGGCGTGGGGCATCGGCCCCGGCCCGTCGGCCGGGCTGCGCGTGCAGCACCAGCTCTTCGACAAGCTCGTGTACTCCAAGGTGCGCGCGGCGATGGGCGGCCGTATACGCAACGCGATGTGCGGTGGCTCGGCCATGGACCGGCGGCTCGGCCTGTTCTTCGCGGGCGCCGGTGTGCAGATCTACGAGGGGTACGGTCTGACGGAGTCGACCGCCGCCGCCACCGCCAACCCTCCCGAGCGCACCCGGTACGGAACCGTCGGGCAGCCCGTCCCCGGCGTCACCGTGCACATCGCCGACGACGGCGAGGTGTGGCTGCGCGGCGGGAACGTGTTCCAGGGCTACCTCAACAACCAGAAGGCCACCGACCAGACCCTGCACGACGGCTGGCTGGCCACCGGCGACCTCGGCTCCCTCGACGAGGACGGCTACCTGACCATCACCGGCCGCAAGAAGGAGATCCTGGTGACCTCCGGCGGCAAGAGCGTCTCCCCCGGCGTGCTGGAGGAACGGGTGCGCGACCACCCGTTGGTCTCCCAGTGCATCGTCGTCGGCAACGACCGCCCCTACATCGCCGCCCTGGTCACGCTCGACCACGAGGCCGTGGAGCACTGGCTGCAGATGCGCGGCAAGCCCCGGATGTCCCCGGCCGAGCTGGTGCGCGACCCCGACCTGGAGACCGAGGTGCGGCGGGCGGTGGTCGCCGCCAACACCCTGGTCTCCCAGGCCGAGTCGATCCGCACCTTCCGCATCCTCGCCCAGCCCTTCACCGAGGAACACGGTCTGCTGACGCCGTCCCTGAAGCTGAAGCGCAAGGCCATCGAGAACGCGTACGCGAACGAGGTGGACGCGCTGTACCGGACCTGAGCCCGGCACGGCGCCGCCGGCCGGATCCGATCCTGGGGGTGTCATGCTGCCGGCCCTCCTGGTGCAACGCGGCGAGGAACTGCGGGACTTCGTCGGCGTGTTCTCCACGACATGGAACCCGGGGCTTTGCCAGACCTTTTCATCGGATGTCTCCTGAACGGATGCTTCCGCCTCGAAGGCCTCGGTCAAGGTCTGATTCATGTGTACGCACCTGCTTTCCCGAAGGACAGACAGGGCCGGCATCAAGCTCACGGGAGCGTTCGGTGGCGCGACACAGAGTCGCGGGACGGCGTGGCCCGGTCAATGGTCCGGACCGATGAGGTCGGATGCATTTCCGGCCAGTCCCACTCCCGCGAACTGACTCCCTGGTCAGTTGCCGACGAATTGGGCGGTCAGGAATGCATCACCGCCCGTGATCGTTGACGATATGAGTTCCACCTGACGACAACCGAAGGATCAAGAGCTCGTGAGCAGCAAGGTCCCCCCGATCATCCTCAACAACGGCGTCGAGATGCCCCAGCTGGGCTTCGGCGTCTGGCAGGTGCCGGACGCCGAGGCGGAGCGGGCTGTCGCCACCGCGTTGCAGGCCGGGTACCGCAGCATCGACACAGCGGCGATCTACGGCAACGAAGAGGGCACCGGAAAGGCCATCGCCGCCTCCGGCATTCCCCGCGAGGACATCTTCGTCACCACCAAGCTCTGGAACAGCGACCAGGGGTACGACTCCGCGTTGCGCGCCTTCGACACGTCGCTGGCCCGGCTCGGCCTGGAGTACCTGGATCTGTACCTGATCCACTGGCCGATGGCACCCAAGGGCAGGTTCGTCGAGACGTACAAGGCGTTCGAGAAGCTTCTCGCCGACGGCCGGGTCCGGGCGATCGGCGTCTCCAACTTCCTTCCGGAGTACCTGGAGCGCCTGATCGCCGAGACCTCGGTGATCCCGGCGGTCAACCAAATCGAGCTGCACCCGCACCTGCAGCAGCACGCCGCCCGCGAGTACCACACGGACCAGGGCATCGCCACCGAGGCCTGGTCGCCGATCGGCCAGGGCAAGGGCCTGCTGGAGGTCCCGGCGATCGTGGCCATCGCGCAGAAGCACAACCGGACCCCGGCCCAGGTCGTACTGCGCTGGCACATCCAGCTCGGCAACATCGCGATCCCGAAGTCGGTGACGCCGTCCCGCATCGAGGAGAACATCCAGGTCTTCGACTTCAGCCTGGACGACGAGGACCTCGCGGCGATCAGCGCGCTGAACGAGGACCGGCGGCTGGGCCCGAACCCGGCGACCTTCATGGCCTGACGCACAATCCACCGACCGCACTCTCCGGCGCGCCCCGGACCCGCTCCCCGCGTGGTTCCGGGGCGCGCCGCTGCCTGCGGTGGCGCGGACAGGGCGCTGGAGGCCACCGGCCGGCGCGACGGCAGGGCGGGTTGACGGCCAACGGCAGGCGGCCGAAAGCAAGGCGGCCCGACGCCACCGGCCGACGGCCGATGGCAGGGAGGCAGGACGGCTTGACGGCCCCGGCGGCCGGCCCACGGCCGGACGGACTACGCGGCGGACTCCTCACACTCCTCACACTCCTCATTTCGGGTGCGGCTCACGCGCCGAGGCCCCGTCAGCCGATCACTCTGGCATCTGTTTTCACTAGGCTGTGAGCTGCGCATTCGCTCTGCGGTGAGCAACTCGGCCCGCAGGCAAGGCTGTTGGGGGGCTTGACGCGGCCATGCCGCCAGGTCCACCTTGTACCGCGCCAGTAAGGAAACTTTCCTAACAGAAGGGTCTCCCACAGTGCGCATGCGATCCCTGGCCCTCGCCGCGTCCTCCGGCGCCGCCCTGCTCGCCGCCGGCGTGCTCCCCGCGAACGCCTCCTCCGGCGGCGCCACCCCCAGGTCGGCCCAGGAGGGCACGGTCAGCGCGGCCGACCTGCTCGCCAAGGTGACATCCTGTCAGCAGATCTCGAACGGGAAGTACAAGACCGACGACGAGACCTCGGCCACGATCCCCGTGTGCGGCAAGAACGGTGCCGTGTTCTGGAAGGCCGACATGGACGTGGACTGCGACGGCCAGCGCACCACGAACTGCAACGAGGACCGCGACCCGTGGTTCCTGAACGACACCGCCTTCCACCAGTCCGACGGCAAGCCGCTGAAGGCGGAGTCACTGCCGTACGTCGTGGTCCCGAGCTCCAGCAGCATCTGGAACTACTCCAGCGCCGGCATCAAGGGCGGTGGCGTGGTCGCCGTCATCTACAACAACAAGGTCGAGTACGCGGTCGTCGGCGACACCGGCCCCACGAAGATCATCGGCGAGGCCTCGTACGCGACCGCCAAGGCGCTCGGCATAGACCCCGACCCGGCGACCGGCGGGGCGGACTCCGGGGTGACGTACATCCTGTTCAAGGACTCGAAGGTCTCCCCCATCGAGAGCCACAGCGCGGCCGTCGCGCTGGGCGACCAGTTGGCGAAGCAGTTCATCGCCAGCAACTGAGCCGGAAGAGAAGGCGGGCCCGGTACCGTGATCTGGCCGGGGTACCGGGCCTCACCCGTCAGCGTCCTCGAAGTCGGCCAGGGGCGACCGCGGGCTCAGGAGGTCCGCACGGCGGTGTACACGGTGTGCGCCTTCAGCACGAACAGGTCGTTCCTGCGGTGCACGCTCGCCTCGTCCTCGGGGTCCAGCAGCCGGTCCAGCGTGGCGCTGTCCTCCGCGTCCAGACCGTCCTCCAGCGCTTCGCGGAGCCAGGTCAGGGAGGCGACGACGTAGGAACGGCCGCGGTCCGCGACCGGTGCGGGCAGGTCGAGGAGGAAGCTGCGGGTACCGGTGTGCTTCAGCCCCGCGGCGGTCAAAAGCGCCGGCCAGTCCTCGGTCACGGCGACCGAGCCGGGCAGTTCGGCCCGCATCCTCGCGAACCAGTCCGCCTGCACCGCGTCGATCCGTTCCTGAAGACCCGGACGGCCGATGCCGATGTCCCGGGGCAGGAAGCGCGCGGGCAGTCCGCCCTCCAGCAGGGCGAGCGTGCCCCCGGGAGCAAGCCGTTCGGCGAACGCGGCGAGCGCGGCCCGCTGGTCCCCCAGGTGGTGCAGGCTGTTGCTGGCCCACAGCAGGTCGGCCGGATACTCCAACTCCCCAAGCGCCTCGGGCAGTTCACCGGCGACGGTGGCGAAACGGTCGGCGACGCCGAGGCGGGCGGCCCGGGCGCGGGCTCGTTCCAGCAGCGGCTCGGAGCTGTCCACGGCGACGACCCGGGCACCCGGGAACGTCTCGGCGAACAGACAGGAGACGACCCCCGGCCCGCTGCCCGCGTCGACGATCAGACCCGGCTCGGTCACCTCCTTCGCCAGCCACGCCATGGCCCGCTCGTACAGGGGCGCGAACAGTTCAGCCTGGGCCTCCAGCTGCGGAGCCATCACGGCCCAGTCGAGGTCGGTGTGGCCGGGGTGGTCGTGATGGCCGTGGTGGCCTGCGTGGCCGTTCCCGCCCTGTGCGTCCCGGCTGCCCTGCTCGTCCCGGTCACCCTGCTCGTCCTGGTGGCCCTGGTCCCGGTGGCCCTGCTCGTCCCGGTGGCCCTGCTCGTCCCGGTCGCTTTGGTCCCGGTGGCCCTGGTGGTGCCGGTGGTTGTGGTGCTCGTCCGCCATGGTGGTCAGCCTCTCCTCTCGATGCGCCCAGCCTGCGCCGACGCACCGCCGAACGGCCAGCAGTGTTGCCGGGGCGGCAAAAACCGGGTGCGCCGCGCCGGTCCGGTCGCCGAGGATGGCCGGATGGACGACGAGCTGGTGGAACGGTTCCTCCGGGACGGATTCGTGAAGATCGAGGGCGCCTTTCCGCGGCGCGTCGCCGAGGACTGCGCCCGGCTGCTGTGGCGGGAGACCGGATACGATCCACTCGATCCCGGCACGTGGAAGGATCCGGTGTACTGGGTGCCCGGCATGGCGCAGGGCCCGTTCGCGGCCGCCGCCAACACCCCCGTACTGCATGAGGCGTTCGACCTGCTGGTGGGCGAGGGCCGCTGGGAGCCGCGTTACTCACTGGGCACGTTTCCGCTGCGGTTCCCGCACCCGCGGGAGCCGGACGACGCGGGCTGGCACATCGAGGGCAGTTATCTGCCCGAGGGCGAGAGCTGGTACTTCGCCAACCTCCGGTCGAAGGACCGCGCCCTGCTGATGCTGTTCCTCTTCTCCGAGGTGACCGAGGACGACGCGCCCACCCGCATCCGGGTCGGCTCGCACCTCGACGTGCCGCCGCTGCTGGCGCCGTACGGCGAGGCCGGCGTGTCGGGCCTGGAGATCGCGCCGCGGCTGGTCGAGGCCACCGCGCACCGGCCGCTCGCCCACGCCACCGGCCGCCCGGGTGACGTCTATCTCTGCCACCCGTTCCTCGTGCACGCCGCCCAGCCGCACCACGGCACCCGCCCCCGCTTCATGGCCCAGCCGCCGCTGCTCCCGGCGGTGCCCTACGAGCTGCGGCGGCCGGACGGCGACTACTCCGCGGTGGAGTTCGCCATCCGCCGGGGTCTGGCTCGGGAGGACTGACCCGGGGCGCCCGGGGGTCCGTTGCGAGGTGCGGCCCGGCCGCTGCCACGAGCGGCCAAGCCTGTTCGCTACCGCGTCACCGCAGCTTCCATTCGCCGGTCTGGTCGGCGAAGCCGCTGTCCATCGCGAACTGAGCGGTGGCAGGCTTCACGCCCTTGGGCACTTCGAACACGATCCAGCCGAGGGCCTTCGCGCCGGGCTTGAGCCGCACGTCCGAGGACATGGACTGGCCGGCCGTGATGTCGGCGAAGGTGGTGTCGAACTGCTGGCCCTGCTCGTCGGCGATCTGGACACCGTTGGCGGGGCTGTCGCCGTAGGCCTTCGTGCCGGTGTTCACGAGGCGGAACTGGAGGCCGACGAAGCGCTTTCCGTCCGCGGGGACGGTGAACTCGTCGGCGGACTTCGCCGGGTCGACGACCTTGACGACGGTGACGTCCAGCTTACTGCCGTCGTCCATGCCCTTCAGCGACAGGGTGTCGCCGATCTTGGCGACTCCGGGAGCGGCCGACTTCTTCGCGGCGGCGGGCTTCTTGCCGGTGCCGCTGCCGCTGTCGGCCTTGGTGGAGGCCTTCGCCTTCGGCTTGTCGACGACCGTCTCGCCGGAGCCGCAGGCGGTGAGTCCCAGCGCGGCCACGGCGGTGAGCGCGGCGAGACGAACGCGGGTGCAGTGCTTCATGATCCCCCCAGGGTTCGGTGATGTACACGTGAAGGACTTGCAAAGAACCCGGATGGTTGCACGGTTAACCAAAAAAATCCGAGCGACCCGAGCAACCTGGAGGTCGATCCCGCCGTCCGCGTCATCTCCGGGGATTCGGGCTGTGCACACCGCCGGAGTTGCCGCACCGCTCGCACAGGTCGAGGTACGAGTTCACCCGTCCAGCGGTTTCCGGAACGCCCGCAGGCTGAACACGGGGTCCGGGCGGGGCCGGTCCTGGTCGGGCAGCCGGGCCAGCCGGGCGGCGAAGTCCTCGGTGAGCGGCTCGCCGGGCGGCAGCGTGACGAACCAGCCGCGCCGCAGGTCGGCGATGGTGCGGCGGGGGCTGCGGCCCTGGCCGCGGCCGGGGAAGCGGGCCTGCCCGGCGGGTACCAGGCCGTGCGCCGCGGCATAGTCGGCGACGAGGCCGGCGGCGTCGCGGGCGGGGCTGCGCGGCCGGGCGGCGAGGACGGCGTCGATGTCACTGCCCACGTTGTGGGCGGCGGCCTTGTCCACGGTGGTGACGTACACGCCGCCTGGAGCCAGAGCGCGGGCGCACTCGGCGACAACGGCCCGTGCCGCGTCGGGACCGCCCGTCAGGTGCAGCAGCCACACGCTGGTCACGGCGTCGAACCGGCCGTTCGCGAAGGGCAGGCGGGTGCTGTCGGCGAGAACGACGGCGCCGGGCAGGCGGGCGGCGGCCTGCCGGGCCATCGCGGGCGCCCGGTCGAGCCCGGTAACGCGCAGGCCGTCGCGGGCGGCCGCGAGCCTGCGGGTGACGATGCCGGTGCCGCAGCCGACATCCAGCAGGGTGCGTGCTCCGGGCGGTATCAGGCCCAGCACGGCCTGGGCGGCGGCCGCCGCCCGGGGCTCACCGCCCCGCGAGGCGTCGTAGTGCTCGGCTTCCTTGTCGTAATCCAGCACGTGGTTCCCCCCGTGGTCGTTGTCCGTGCACGCGGTCCCGCGTCGTCACCGGCCGCGCACGCGACTCCTTCCGTCGTCCCGGGCCGGCACCCGACTCACTCCGTCGTCCCGGGCCGGCACCCGACTCACTCCGTCGTCCCGGGCCGGCACCCGACTACACGTCCCGGTGCGGCAGCTCACCCCGTCCCGGTGCGGCTCAGTGCACCCCGCCTCGGTGACGATCGGCTCGCCCGCCGGTCGGGCTCAGCTCGCCCCGTGCCCCGGTGCGAGGTCCTGCACCCGGCGGGCGAGTTCGAAGTCCTTCTCGGTCACCGCGCCACCCGCGCTGTGGGTGTGCACGCTGAGGGCGACGGTGTTGTAGCCGAGGGTCAGGTCGGAGTGGTGGTTCAGTTCCTCCTGCACCTGGGCGATGTGCACGACCATCGCCGTGGCCGAGAAGTGCGAGGGGAGCCGGTAGGAGCGGGTGAGGCGGTCCCCGTCGACGGACCAGCCGGGCAGTTCGGCCAGCCGGTCCTCGACCTCCTTCTGCGACAGCGGTTCGACGGCCATGGGCTCGCTCCCTTCCTGGGGGTGGCGTGATGGGCGCGTTCCTGCCCAGACTGCCACAGGTCGGCCGCTGCGTCCCTGGTCAGAAGGGTGGCCGGGGGTCAGTTGCGTACGCATTCGGCCGCGAGGTCGTCCGCGAGCGCGGCGATGCGGGCGCGCCCCTCGACCCGCTCCACCCACTCGTGGGGCAGGCCGTGGTCGCCGTGCCGGGCGCCGAGGATGTTGCCGCAGACTGAGCCGGTGGAGTCGCTGTCGCCCGAGTGGTTGACGGACAGCAGCAGCGCGTCCTCGACGCGGTGGGTCGTGAGCGCGCTGTAGACGCCGATGGCCAGGGCCTCCTCGGCGACCCAGCCGGCGCCGAGCCGCTCCAGCCGCTCCGGGGCCGGGCTGCCGTCGGCGGCCAGGTCGAGGGCCCGGTGCAGGGCGGTGCTGGTCTCCTCGTGGCCGGGGTGGCGGGCGAGCAGGCGCAGGGTGCGCAGCACGGAGCCCTCGACGGAGTCGCCGGAGACGAGGCAGGAGATGATAGCGGCGAGTGCGCCGGCCGCGTAGTAGCCGGTGGGGTGGCCGTGGGTCATCTGGGCGCAGTGGGCGGCGATGGTGAAGGCCTGCACGGGGTCGGTACGGGTGAGGCCGAAGGGTGCGGAGCGCATGACCGCGCCGCAGCCCTTTGAGTCGGGGTTGACCGGTCCGGGCGGGCCGAACTCGGCCCGGGGGTCGGGCACATGGTCCTGGGAGAGCCCGGACAGGCAGGCGTTTCCGGGGGCGCGGCGGGCGTACAGCCAGGGCTCGGTGATCAGGCCGCCGCGCGGTCCCTCGTAGCCGCCGCCCGAGGGCCTGGCGGGCTCGCTCGCCTCGGGGCCCGGCCGGAGCTGGGTCTCCAGCCAGCGTTCGTAGGACCAGCGCAGCAGGCGGGACCAGCCGCCGCCGATGCCCTTGAGCCGCTCGCGCTCGTGGGCCTGGCGGATGCCCTCGGCCGAGAACAGCGTCATCTGGGTGTCGTCGCTGACGCGGCCCACCACGCCCTCGCCGTCGGGCACCAGCCCGGTCACGCCGCGCGGGCCGTACGTGGCACGGATGCGGTCCAGGGAGCTGAACTCGATCGGGTAGCCGAGGGCGTCGCCGACCGCGCCGCCGAGGAGGCAGCCGCGCACTCTGGCGCGGTACACCGCCGTCGCCTCCCAGCTCTGCTTCCACGACTCGGTCATGCGCCCCTCCTCGACTACGGTCGTGCGTATGACCATTGTCGCCTCCGGTAGTGCCATGTCGTCCGCTGCCCCCGCCGGTCAGGGTGTGGGCCCGCTGCTGCGGGCCTGGCGGCAGCGGCGCCGGGTCAGTCAGCTGGAGTTGGCGCTGCGCGCCGACTCCTCGGCCCGGCACATCAGTTTCATCGAGACGGGCCGGTCACGGCCGAGTGAGGAGATGGTGCTGCGGCTGGCGGAGCATCTGGAGGTGCCGGTGCGGGAACGCAACGCGCTGCTGCTGGCCGCCGGTTACGCCCCGCACTACCCGGAGACGTCGCTGGACGATCCGGCGCTGGGCGCGCTGCGTGAGGGACTCGAGCGGCTGATCCGGGGTTATGAGCCGTATCCGGCGCTGGTGGTGGACGCGATGTACGACGTGGTGACGGCGAACCGGGGCATCACGATGCTGCTGGACGGTGTCCCGGAGTCGCTGCTCGTGCCGCCGCTGAACGCGATGCGGCTGACCCTGCACCCCGAGGGGCTGGCGCCGCGGATCCGCAATCTGCGCGAGTGGCGGGGGCATCTGCTGGCGCAGATGGAGCGGCAGATCGCGCTGCACCGCTCGGCTCGCCTGCGGGCGCTGTACGAGGAGGTGGCCGCGTATCCGGTGCCGCAGGGTGCGGTGGAGGACGAACCGGCAAAGGACGTGCCGTACTTCGCGCTGCCGATGCGCGTCGAGCACGAGGGCCGGGTGCTGTCGTTCGTCTCCTCGATCTCCACGTTCAACACGCCGATGGACGTGACGGTGGCGGAGCTGGCGATCGAGACGTTCCTGCCCGCCGATCCGTCGACGGTCAAGTACCTTCACTCGATGCTGGGTTGACGGCCATGTGACGCTTGTGCAGGCTTCGCGCTCGTGTGCGGTCCGGCGGCGCATGACACACTGCTGCTCGCAGAATTCGGCGCGTGTGGGGAGGCGTGGCGTGAGTGAGCGGCGGGCCGCGCCCACCGTGGGCCAGGTGGTGCTCGGCAGGAGACTGCAGGAGCTGCGGGAGGCTGCCGGCCTCGGCCGCGAGGAGGCCGCCAGGGTGCTGCGGGTGACCGCGGCGACCGTCCGGCGCATGGAGACGGCCGAGGTCGGGCTGAAGATCCCCTATGTGCAGCTGCTGCTGACCACGTACGGGGTGCGCGAGGACGAGGCCGCCGCGTTCGTGGCGCTGGCCGAGGAGGCCAATCGGCCGGGCTGGTGGCAGCGGTTCCACGACGTGCTGCCGGACTGGTTCAGCATGTATGTGAGCCTGGAGGGTGCAGCCCGGCTGATCCGCTCCTACGAGCCGCACTTCGTGCCCGGGCTGCTGCAGACGGAGGAGTACGCGCGTGCCGTGCTGGAGGCCGGGACGGTCGGGCAGACCGGCCCGGAGGCGATCGAGCGGCATGTGTCGCTGCGCATGGCCCGTCAGCGGCTGCTGGAACGGGCGGACCCGCCGCACCTGTGGGTGATCATGGACGAGACGGTGCTGCGGCGGCCCGTGAGCATACGCGACGAGGTGATGCGCGAGCAGCTCGACAAGCTGCTGGAGTACGCCGGGCGGGACCGGGTCACGGTTCAGGTCGCCGAGTTCGCGAGCGGCCCGCACCCGGGGACGTATGCGCCGTTCTCGTTGTTCCGTTTCGCCGAACCGGAGTTGCCCGACATGGTCTACACGGAGTACCTGACGGGCGCCCTCTATCTCGATTCGCGTACGGAGGTCTCCACGCATCTGGAGGTCCTGGACCACATGACGGCACGCGCGGCCTCGGCGCAGCGCACCCGGGAAATCCTGCGGGAGTGCCGCGAGAACTTCTGACGCCCCAACTCCTGGCCCTGTTCTCTCTTTGTTCTCCCTCTGTTCTCCCTCTGTTCTCCCTTTCTCCTGTCCAACGCCCCGACCAAGCCGAGGAGCAGACACCGCATGAACGGATCGGACGCCACGCCCACCCGCATCGACACCAGCCGCCCCCATCCGGCCCGGGTGTACGACTGGTGGCTGGGCGGCAAGGACAACTACCCGGTGGACGAGGAACTGGCCCGCAGGATCCTGGCCGCGGACGGCACCGCGGTGCGCGGGGCGCGGGCCAACCGCCGCTTCATGCACCGGGCCGTCCGCACGGTCGCCGAGTCCGGCACCCGCCAGTTCCTCGACATCGGCACGGGCATCCCGACCGAGCCCAACCTCCACCAGGTGGCCCAGCAGGCGGCCCCCGAGGCGGCGGTCGTGTACGCGGACAACGACCCGATCGTGCTGCGGCACGCCGAGGCGCTGCTGCACGGCTCCGCGCAGGGCAGCACCGACTACGTCCACGCCGATGTCCGCGACCCGGACACCATCCTGCGGCTGGCGGGCCGGTCGCTGGACTTCGACCGGCCGGTGGCCCTGTCGCTGGTGGCGCTCACCCACTACCTGTCGGAGGACACCGACGACGTGTACGGCCTGCTGGAGCGGTACGTCGAGGCGCTGGCGCCGGGCAGCCACCTGATCCTGTCCCAGGTCACGCAGGACATCAGCCCCGAGGGGGTCGCCAAGGCGGTGGAACTGTTCCGGCAGAGCGGCACGCCCTTCCACCCGCGTACGCACGCCGGGTTCTCCCGCTTCTTCGACGGGCTGGAACTGCTGGAGCCGGGCGTCGTGCCGGTACTTCAATGGCGGCCCGAGCCGCAGGACACCGCAGCCGCCGCGGAGGGTGCCGTGCCGGTGTACGCGGGGGTGGGGCGCAAGGCCTGACCTGCCCGGTCGGGCCGCACGTAAGACCTGACCCGGCCGGTCGGGCGCAGGACCCGACGCAGCGGGCCGCGCACAGTCCGACCCGACGGGGAGCGCGGCCTGCCCAGGCGGGCCGCACGCAACGCCTGACCCCGCAGGCCGCGCGCGGCCCGTTCGGGTCATCCGTTGTCTGTTTCTCCGGTGCGCCGTTGGGAGACCTGTTCACGTGCGGTGCGCCAGCGGGAACGGGCGTGTTCGACGACGCTGTCCCACTGGCGGCGGACCTCGTTGTCGGAGGGGCGGTCGCCGTGGCGGATGCGGGTGAGTTCGTCGCTTACCTCTCGTCCGAGCGCCGCCGACCCGACGATGATGAGCATGGCGGCGAAGAGGGCGGAGATCATCGCGAAGACCGCGCCGACCGATCCGTAGCGTGAGGCGTAGGAGTTGAACAGCCGTGGGAGGTAGATCTTCCCGCCCACCGTGTACGCCGCCGACAGAAGCGCGGCGGTGAGGCCGAAGGGCAGCAGGTCCGGCCAGGTGATCCGCTGCGCGGACAGCAGCCGGCCGCTGCAGACGAGGAAGGCGGCGGTCACCGGCACCTCGCACACCGTGGCCACCAGCTCCAGCGGGCCTTGGCCGAGGACCGCGTAGAGCCACCCGGTGACCGCCGTGTAGCCGCCGAGCAGCAGGATCCACCACAGGCCGTTGCGCGTGTTGCGCACGCTCAGGGGCGTGAGGTCCCAGGCCTGCTCGAACAGCCGCTGCGATGTTCGTGTGAAGCTCAGCACGGAGATGATGAGGAACACGATCCCGAAGACGCCCACGCTGGTGGCGGTGCCCCCGGACGAGAAGAGGGAGTTGACCGCCTCGGCGCCCTGGCCGGTGAGGTTGTAGCGTCTGACGATCCGCTCGGCGGCGTCGTAGTGCACCACATTGGTCAGCACGGCGCTGCTCAGGATCGCGAGCGGGACGAGCGCGGTCAGGGCGCTGGACGCCAGCGCCATCGAGCGGTCGAAACCCACGATCTTCTGGAACCGGTTGACGACTCGCAGCGCGAAGGCGGGACGCAGCCAGAACGTCAGCGTTCGGACGAGGCGCTCGCGTTTGATCCCCGCCGTTGTGCCCTCCGTGAAGATCGGGACCTGTGTGGCGACGCGAGCCTAACGGAGGGCCGCGGCCACGGCGAAGGACGACACGGCCGGGGTGGGCGGCGCGTCCCCGACGTCCACCAGGCCGCCCGATGACCCAGGTGTTGCCGACACCCCCTAGGCGGCTCCTCCCTTGGAGTCCTTCTCGTCGTCGACGATCTCCGCGTCCACCACGCTCTCGTCGTCCTGCGGCGCGGTGTGCTGCTCGGTGCCCTCCGACGCCGTCTGCTGGGCCTGCGCGTACATCGCCTGGCCCATCTTCTGGCTGACCGAGGCGAGTTTCTCCACGCCCGTGCGCAGGGCACCCGTCTCGGCGTTCTGCTCCAGCAGGCCCTTCAGCTCCGTGACCGCCGCCCCGACCTCGCTCCTGGTGTCCGCGGGGATCCTGTCGGCGTTCTCGCGCAGGAAGTTCTCGGTCTGGTAGACGAGTTGTTCGGCCTGGTTGCGGGTCTCCGCGGCCTCCCGGCGACCGCGGTCCTCCTCGGCGTACTGCTCGGCCTCCCGCATCATGCGGTCGATGTCCTCCTTGGGGAGGGCGGAACCGCCGGTCACGGTCATCTTCTGCTCGCGGCCGGTCGCCAGGTCCTTCGCGGAGACGTGCATGATGCCGTTGGCGTCGATGTCGAAGGCGACCTCGATCTGCGGCACCCCGCGCGGGGCGGGCGGCAGGCCGGTGAGGTCGAAGACGCCGAGCTTCTTGTTGTACGCGGCGATCTCGCGTTCGCCCTGGTAGACCTGGATGCCGACGGACGGCTGGTTGTCGGCGGCGGTGGTGAAGATCTCCGAACGCCGGGTGGGGATCGTCGTGTTGCGTTCGATCAGCTTGGTCATGATGCCGCCCTTGGTCTCGATGCCCAGGGACAGCGGGGTGACGTCGAGGAGCAGGACGTCCTTGACGTCACCGCGGATCACGCCCGCCTGGAGGGCGGCGCCCACGGCCACCACCTCGTCGGGGTTGACACCCTTGTGCGGATCCTTGCCGGTGAGCTCCCGGACCAGCTCGGTGACCGCGGGCATACGGGTGGAGCCTCCGACGAGGATCACGTGGTCGATGGCGGACAGCTTCACGCCGGCGTCCTTGACCGCCTGGTGGAAGGGCTTCTTGCAGCGGTCCAGCAGGTCGGCGGTGAGCTCCTGGAACTGCGCCCGGGTGAGCTTCTCGTCCAGGTGCAGCGGGCCCTCGGCGGAGGCGGTGATGTAGGGCAGGTTGATCGTCGTCTCGGTGGACGACGACAGCTCGATCTTGGCCTTCTCGGCGGCCTCGCGCAGCCGCTGCACCGCCATCTTGTCCTGGCCGAGGTCGATGCCGTACTGCCCCTTGAACCGCTTGACGAGGTGTTCGACGATCCGCTGGTCCCAGTCGTCGCCGCCGAGGTGGGTGTCGCCGTTGGTGGCCTTGACCTCGATGACGCCGTCGCCGATCTCCAGCAGGGACACGTCGAAGGTGCCGCCGCCGAGGTCGAAGACGAGGACGGTCTGCTCCTCGCCGCGGTCGAGGCCGTAGGCGAGGGCCGCGGCCGTCGGCTCGTTGATGATCCGCAGGACCTTCAGGCCGGCGATCTCTCCGGCCTCCTTCGTGGCCTGCCGCTGGGCGTCGTCGAAGTACGCCGGTACGGTGATCACCGCGTCGGTGACGTCCTCGCCGAGGTAGGCCTCCGCGTCCCGCTTCAGTTTCTGCAGCACCCGCGCCGACAGCTCCTGGGCCCGGTACCGGGTGCCGTCGACCGAGCCCTGCTCGGGGAACCGCCAGTGCCCGTCGCCCATGTGGCGCTTGACGGAGCGCGCCGTGCGCTCCACGTTCGTCACGGCCTGCCGTTTGGCGACCTCGCCGACGAGAACCTCGCCGTTCTTGGCGAAGGCCACGACCGACGGCGTGGTCCGTGCACCCTCGGAGTTGGCGACGACGGTGGGTTCGCCGCCCTCCAGGACGGCCACCACCGAGTTCGTCGTCCCGAGATCGATCCCGACCGCGCGTGCCATCTCCGTCCCCTTCCGCCTGGGCGTGTCCCGTTTCCCAGCACAAAACTTGAGTGCGCCGTTGTCAATGCCGCGTACCCCGGCCGGGCGGAAACAACGGTGCCGCGCCCCGTTCGGCGGAACGGGGCGCGGCACCGAGCGACGGTCCGGGTGGGACCGTCAGGCGAGCTTGGCGTCGAGGGTGATCGTCGTGCCGGCGAGGGCCTGGCTGACGGGGCAGTTCTTCTTGGCCTCCTCGGCGGCGGCCACGAACGCGTCGTTGTCGATGCCGGGCACGGTGCCCTCGACGGTGAGGTGGATGCCGGTGATGCCCTCACCCGGCTGGAAGGTGACGTCGGCCTTCGTCTCCAGCTTGGCGGGCGGGGTGCCGGCGCCGGTCAGGCCGTGCGACAGCGCCATGGAGAAGCAGCTGGAGTGGGCGGCGGCGATCAGCTCCTCGGGGCTGGTCTTGCCGTTGGCCTGCTCGGCGCGCGACGGCCACGACACCGGCTGGCGGCCGATGCCGGAGGAGTCGAAGGTGACGACGCCGTTGCCCTCGAGCAGGTTGCCTTCCCAGACGGTGTGAGCGGTGCGCGTGGTTGCCACGGTGAATCCTTCCGCTTTCTGGCTGTGTTCTGTGGGTGGTCCCGTCTCCGGGCCACGGCACCATCCGATCACATTCCGGCCCGGCACACCCGCAGGACCGGACCGCGGGCGGCTGCGCGGGGCGGTGCGCCGACGGCACGGTGCGTCGGCGGGGCGGTGCGCCGGCGGGGCGGCCTGCTCAGGCGGCCCGGCGGTCTTCCGGCGCGGGCAGCGGCACCTGGGGTCCGGCCGACTCGCGCAGCCAGCGCCGCAGCACGCGGTGGACGTGCTCGGCGCCGACGAGTTCCTCGCCCTCGCCCACGGGCGGGGAGCAGACGAGCGGTGACAGCAGGAAGGGGCGGGCCTGGGCGCCGCCGAGGCCGCCGTGGGATCCGATCTGCTCCTCGAACGCGAGGACCTCGCCGTGGGCCGGGTCGTAGCAGGAGTTGACCATGATGTCGGCGGTGTGCGGGAAGGAGTGGGTGCGGCGGACCGCGTCGACGGCGCCGGGGCCGAAGACCGCGAGCGGGCCGGGGTCCGTCCCGAGCCGGCGACGGTCGGCATCAGGCCCTGACCGACCGCGTCCAGCAGCACGTCGTGGCCGACGCCGTCGAGCTGTACGAGGACGGTGCCGGGCGTGGACGAGCAGGGTGGCAGTCCGCTGCGGCGGCGGTCGGCCAGCCGGTACAGCCTGCGCCGGTAGGCGTCGTCGTCACGTACGGCGAGCGCGGCGCCGGTGGCCGAGGCGACCGCGGACATCACGGCGACGACGACGGCGGTCTCGGGGGCCGCCTCGGCCTGTCCGGAGGGGTTGATGCGCAGGGCGAGCAGGAACAGCGAGCCGTTGAGGAAGAACACCAGTAGGCCGAGCACGAGCGCGGGCACGAGCAGCAGCAGCCGGACGAGCAGCGGCCAGACGGCGGCCGACAGCACACCGAAGGCCCCGGCGCCGAGCGCGGCGGTGACGGCGATCCGGGTGGCGCTGTCGTCGTCGGGGGACTGCAGCTGGAAGTCGGGCAGAACCCCGGCGAGGACGAGCATGGTGACCGTGGAGACGACCCACACCGCAACGCTCCGCCCGACCTGACCGGCGCCCCTCCGCCACCGCCCGCCACGCACGCCCAGCACCCCTCACGTCCGGCCCGGTCGTCCGCACGGGCCCGGCCTCGGCTTGTCATACGGCCCACCGAGGCCCACGGCCGTGACGGAGGAGCCGACAACGCCGCCGCACCTCGCCGGGTCCAATCCTCGGCCATCACCCGGCACCCACGAGGTGACCGGCCCGCAACCCCTTGAGGTCCCGGGTGCCCCGGTCTACCGGCCGTCGTAGCCCGCTGTCGGCATGGAGAGCCTGCGATGCACCCGCGCCTTCATCTGCGCGTCGTAGGACGGTTCGGCCTGACCCACCGTCTCCACCCGCACCCCGCGCCGGGCGCACTCCGCGGCGAACTCGTCCACGGACGACAGCGCGCTCTCCAGCACGCGGCGGCTGGGCGCGACGAACAGGTCCACCCCGGGCCGGACCCCTTCCCACAGGGCGCAGTGGTCGGTGCGCAGCCGCCGCACGAGCAACTCCCGCGCGACCACGTATCCGCGCTCCGTGGCCCACCGCGCGCACATCGCGTGCTGGCTGCGGTAGTCCACCAGGAAGGGGTCGTCGTTGAGCTCCTCCAGGGGTGTCAGGCTCGCGATCGCCGTGACCCGGACCACTACCGCGGCGAAACCGCCGATGGCACCCCGTACCTGTCCCATGGCGTCCCCCTCACCTCCGGGTTTTCGCCGCCGACCCTACTCCTGCCCGTAGGCTCTTGGGAGTCGCGCGAAGGAGGCAAAGAAGGTGCCGGTGGAGATCACCTGGTGGGGTCACGCCACCTGCGCGGTCGAGGACTCGGACGTGCGTGTGGTCACCGATCCCCTGTTCGCCCGCCGGTTCGCGCACCCGCGGCGTCGCCGGGGGGCGCTGCCGCCGCCGGGCGCCTTCCCCGCGGACGTCGCGCTGGTTTCCCACCTGCACGCCGACCATCTGCACGTACCCTCGCTGGCCCGACTGGCCCCCGGCACGCGCCTGCTGGTGCCCCGGGGCGCATGCCGGGCGGTGCCGGGGCTGCGCCGGCTCGGCCATCTGCGGATCACCGAAGTGACGCCCGGGGACCGGACGGAGATCGGCGCAGTGGTCGTACGGGCGGTACCCGCTCGGCACGACGGGCGGCGGCTGCCGGTCGGGCCGCACCGCTCTCCCGCGCTCGGCTACGTCGTCGAGGGCGAGGCGCGGACGTACTTCGCCGGGGACACCGGCCTGTTCGACTCGATGGCCGCGGAGGTCGGGCCGGTCGACGCGGCGCTGCTTCCGGTGGGCGGCTGGGGCCCGTACCTCGGCGAGGGGCACCTGGACGCGGGCCGGACGGCGCAGGCGCCGGCCCGGCTGGCGCCGCGCAGCGTGGTGCCGGTGCACTACGGCACGTACTGACCGATCGGGATGGACGCCGTGCGCCCGCACGAATTCCATGCGCCCGGCGAGGAGTTCGTGCGCCTCGCGGCCGAGCGCGCGCCCGGGGTGGTGGTGCACCGGCTCGGGCACGGGGCGAGCGTGCTCCTGGAGGTCGCCCGGTGATACGGCTGGCCGCCGCCGTCACGACGGTGGTGCCGACGGAGTCCACTCAGCAGGCGATCGGGTATCCGTCGCTGTTCCTGCTGGTGCTGGGGCGCTGGTGCCGGTGGTACCCACGGGCGCGCTGGTCAGTTCGGCGGCGGTGGTCGCCTTCCATCAGACGGCGCCGTTCTCGTCGGCGCTGGTGTTCTTGACGGCCTCCCTGGCCGCCTTCCTCGGGGACGTGGCGCTGTACTGGCTGGGGCGGCGCGGGATGCGGTCGAAGAACGGGTCCCGGTGGCTGGAGGCGATCCGGTCACGGGCGCCGGAGGACCGGCTGACGCAGGCTCAGGAGAGCCTGGCCGAACACGGTGTGGCCGTGCTGGTGCTGTCCCGGCTGGTGCCGGCCGGCCGCATCCCGGTGATGCTGGCCTGCCTGCTGGCCAAGTGGCCGCTGCGCCGCTTCGCCCGCGGCAACCTGCCGGCCTGCCTGGCCTGGGCCCTGACGTACCAGCTGATCGGTGCCCTCGGCGGCTCGCTGTTCCCGGAACCCTGGGAGGGCGTGGCGGCCGCGATCGCACTGACCGTGCTGCTCGGCACGGCGCCGAGCATGTGGCGCCGGATCCGGCGGACCTCGCCGGTGCACCGGTCGGGCTGATCCACCGAGCCCGCCCGGCGCGCTCCCCTCTGCCCGGCCCTCGTCACCCGGACCGGCTCCGCTCACTCAGGTCCGGCGCTCCTCGCTCGGACGCGGCCCTCGTCACCCGGACCGGCCCTCCGCCTTCAGGTCCGGTCCTCCTCGCTCATATCCGGCTCGCTTCCCGCGCGGCCTCCTCGGTCGTCCGGTCGAGCACCCGTGAGGACCCGATGGGCAGGTCCCACAGCTTCTCCCGGGCCAGGCCCGCCTCCTTCCAGGCCGCGCGGACCCGGATGAGCGGTTCCAGGACCGGCTCCGCGGACAGGACGAACGTGCCCCAGTGCATGGGGGCCATGCGGCGGGCGCCGAGGTCCCGGGTGGCCTGCACCGCCTCCTCCGGGTCGCAGTGGACGTCGCTGAGCCACCAACGGGGCTCGTAGGCGCCGATGGGCAGCAGGGCGAGGTCGATACCGGGGTAGCGGCGGCCGATGCGGGAGAACCAGTGGCCGTAGCCCGTGTCACCGGCGAAGTAGACCCGCTGTCCGTCGGGGGCGGTCGCCACCCATCCGCCCCACAGGCTGTGGCAGGTGTCGGTGAGGGTGCGCTTGGACCAGTGGTGCGCGGGCACGAAGTCGAAGCGGACACCGTGCAGTTCGGCCGCCTCCCACCAGTCCAGTTCGGTGACGCAGGTGAACTGGCGGCGGCGGAACCAGCGGCCCAGACCGGCCGGCACGAACACCGGGGTGTCGCGCGGGAGTCGGCGCAGGGTCGGGGCGTCCAGGTGGTCGTAGTGGTTGTGGCTGATCAGGACGGCGTCGACGCGGGGCAGGGACTCCCAGGCGACGCCGACGGGCGTGATGCGGGCCGGGGTGCCGATGATGCGGCGGGACCACACCGGGTCGGTGAGCACGGTCAGGCCGCCGATCCGCAGAATCCAACTGGCGTGGCCGGCCCAGGTGACGGCGACGGTGCGGGAGTCGGCCCGGGGCAGCGGGCCGGGACGGTGGGGCACGAGCGGGATGTCGGCGAGGCCCTCCTTCCCGGGCCGTACGGCGCCCTCGCGGGCGAAGCGGGCGAAGGCCTTCAGGCCGGGCAGGGGGGCGGTGAGCCGGTCGTGGAAGGTACGGGGCCAGACCCGGCGCTCACCGAGCGGCCGGGGTGCGGCAAGCGGTGGGGAGGGGAACGGGAATGGGGACGAGACGGTGGGATCGTCGGCCCCCCGCGCGGGCGTCGCGGCCTCCCGCGCGGTGTTCGTGGCCACCCCGGTCGTCGTGGCCACCCCGGCCGTCGTGGCCGTCGCCACCGGCAGGACCACCGACACGGGCGGGACAGTCGACACGGTCGGGGTCGGGGGCATGGGCGTGGTCGTGGACGTGGTCGACTCGGACTGCTGCGTCATCGAGGAGGCTCCCATCGCTGAGCGTCGTCGCGGAGATCGTCGAGGACCGACTTCAAGGACATCAACGCGCGTTGCACATGTGGCAGTTCCAACGGCGCGGGTGACATGAGACATTCCACGCGTTCCTCGTCCGTGTCGCCGAGCAGGTGAGCGGTGGACAGCCGTACGCGCAGCGCGCCGAGGTCGTCACCGAAGCGGTGCCCGCCGGGCGCGGGCATGCCGAGCCGGGTGGTGAGGAAGTCCTCCAACTCCTGGGCGTCGCCGACCCCGTGCACGGCGAGCCCGGAGCGCAGTGGGCCGAGGTCGGGGTACAGGTGGCGGCCGGCCTGCGGGGGCCGCGCGAGCGCGCCTCCGGCGACGACGACGGCGTGCGCGGCACGCGCCAGGCGCGCGTGGAGGCGTACGGAGGCGGTCAGGCGCGCGGTGACGGGCTCGGGTTCGTCCAGTGCGTAGGCGGCCGCGACGGCGACCGGTGCGGCGATGCGGGCGTCCAGCGCGGTGAGGACGTCGAGCACGCGCGCGTGAAGGGCGTCGCCGGTGCCGCCCGCCGGGAAGCGGGCGACGGCCGCGGGCCAGCCGGTCGGCAGGAACGCGCCGGCCAGGTCGGTGACGACGGTGACCCGTTCGGGCAGCATCTCGGCGGGGCTGAGCAGCACGGTCTCGTGCGGCAGGTGGACGGTGTCGCGCCAGGTCTCGTCGCTGACCAGGTGCAGCCCCTCCCCCGCGGCGGCCTCGACGGTCTCGTGCAGCAGTTCGGGCGGTGCGACGGTGGCCGTCGGGTCGTCGGCGACGGACAGCACGAGCAGGCGCGGGTCGCCGCCCTCGGCGCGGACCCTGCGGACGGTCTCCAGCAGGGCGTACGGGTCCGGTACGCCGCCGGACTCGGCCGGTGTCGCCACGTGGAAGGCGGGTCTGCCCAACAGGCGGGCGTAGGGCGCCCACCAGGCCGCGCAGGGCCGTGGCACCAGGACATCGCCGCCGAGCGCGGCGGTCAGCGCGAGCAGCAGGGACGGCGCGCCGGGCGCGGCCGCCACGTGGCCGGAATCGGTGGGCAGCCCGCGCCGCAGCCAGTAGCCGCGGGCCGCGTCAAGGAGCCCCGTGCCGCCGCCGATCGGCCGTTCCGCTGCACGGCCCGCCGCCGCGGCGAGCGCGGCGGAAAGCTCCGGCAGCACGGGGAGTCCGTCGTCGGGCAGGGTCGACGGCCCGTAGCGGACGGGGCCGTGACCTTCCGGGTCCGTCCGCCGCATGGCTACCTCCGCGCAGTCCCTGGTGCCCTGTCCTGTGCCCGTGCTGGTGGCCGCAGGGCCGTGCGGGTCCGTGTGCCCGCCGCGGGCCCGTCGTGGGGAATGGGGCCCGTTCGTACGCCAACGAGGCCCGTTCGTACGGCGGGGACGCGCCCTGGGGGCGTGAGTACCCAGGTTGCCGTCGGCCCATGGCCGTCCGGCGGGGTTGCGAAGGTCACACGGACACGGCGGCCGCGGGTCGGGTCAGCCGACCCGCCTCCGGCGCAACACGCGGTGTGCCGCGGCAGTGCACCCCAGGGCCACGAGCACACCTCCCCCGATGAGAGCGGGCACGGACGGGCTGAACGAGCCGCCCTCACCGGCCTGCACACCCCCGCGGGGGACGACGACGGACGTGGCGGGGGCCGCGACGCCGCCGACGCCGCCGACGCCGCCGATGTTGCCGACGACGCCCACGACGGGCTGACGGGGGACGCCGATCCCGATGACGACCGGTTCGCGGCGACCTTCGTTGTGGCGGCCTTCGTTGTGGCGGCCTTCGTTGTGGCGGTCTTCGTTGCGCCCCTGCGAGTTGGCGGCCGCGCTCTGGTTCTGATTCTGGTTCTGGGTCTGGGGGTTCTGGATGACCACCTGCTGCACGGGGCTGGTGTTCCCGCTGGCGGAGTTGCCCTGGGAGGAGACCCCGCCGGTGGGGCTGGTGCTCGGGGACGTCCCGTCGTTGGAGTTGCCCTGGGGCAGTGCGACGGTGGACGGATCCTGGGGGGCCGCGTCGGTGGACGGGTCCTGGGCGGACACTCGGTCGGACGGGTCGAGGAGGGGCTGCTGTCCCGAGGCGCCCTGGGACGGGTCCTGGGCGGCCGAGTCGAGAGAGGGGTCCTGGGCGAGGGCGCCGGGCGCGGCGTCCCCGGCGGTGTCCTGCTGGGTTCCCTCGGAGGGAGCCGCGGGTGCCGCTGCGAGCGGACCCGCCTGCGCGGCCGGGGCGGCGAAGGCGGCCGGGGCGCTGGTTCCGGCTATGAGGCCGACCAGTACGGCGGCGGAAAGGGCATGGGCGGTGCGACGCATGGAGTGAACTCCTTTGGACGGCGGTCGGGCACGACGTTTCATGCCTCTGCAGCCATCAGAGCCCCATGAGCCGTCCCGCGCGCGCGGCCGAGACCCATTGGCGGGACACGAACGGCCTATCGGGTGAACCCGAGGGCCGGCCGCGCGGGCCGGGACGCCGGCCGTCACGCCGGGCGAAGGGCCCCTAGAAGGGTCATGAAGATCTTGGGGTTCTGGCCCTTCTAGACCGCGTCCCGCAGCACCTGGTCCCGCAGCCGGTCGCAGCACCGGCTGATCAGCCGTGAGACGTGCATCTGCGAAATGCCCAGCTGCTCGGCGATCCGACTCTGCGTCATGTCGCCGAAGAACCGCATGTAGAGGATGGCCCGCTCCCGCTCGGGCAGCGCCGCCAGCCGCGGCCTGACGGCCTCGCGGTCCACGACGATGTCCAGCGCGGGGTCCGGTGAGCCGAGGGAGTCGCTCAGGGAGTAGCCGTCGTCGCTGCCGGGCAGCTCGGCGTCCAGGGAGAGCGCGGTGAAGCTCTCCAGCGCCTCCAGGCCGACCCGGACGTCCGCCTCGCTGAGGTCGGCCTGCTGGGCGATCTCGGCGATGGTGGGCTGCCGGCCCGAGATGGTCTGCGCCAGGTCCATGCGGGCGAAGCGGACCCGGTTGCGCAGGTCCTGCACCCGGCGCGGCACGTGCAGGGTCCACAGGTGGTCCCGGAAGTGCCGCTTGATCTCACCGGTGATGGTGGGCACGGCGTAGCTCTCGAAGGCGTTGCCCCGGTCGGGGTCGTAGCGGTCCACGGCCTTGACCAGGCCGAGGGCCGCCACCTGGCGCAGGTCCTCGTAGCTCTCGCCACGGCTGCGGAAGCGGCCGGCGAGCCGCTCGGCCATGGGCAGCCAGGCCCGCACGATCTCGTCGCGGAGCGCGTCGCGCTGGGGCCCCGGGGGGAGCGCGGCAAGCCTGCGGAATGCGTCGGCGGTGTCGGGGGCGTCGTCGTGCGGGTGGGGCTTCGCGCTCGCGTGAGTAGGCATGGTGCGTCGCAACTCCCTCGGAGTGCTCTGGGGTGGACGGTCACCGTGGGAGCGCGCCGCGATCCGGACGGCCGCACGTGCGGCGGCTCGATGGCCGCTCCCACGGACGTGCCTCCGGTCCGAAGCACTGAGTGTCCGCCTGCCCCCTCCCTCCGGCCGCAAACCCCCGCATCCCCGCCCGCGTCCTCCGGCGCGGCCGGGGGTGAGCCGGCAGGGCGCCGGCTGTGGCTTCTGCGGTCCGGCAGGTCCGGCAGGTCCGGCAGGTCTCGACACCGAGGCCGCCGGCAGCGTGCGGCGCCGGCGGAAGGTCGGCTCCCCGCACACGGCGCGGGTGAGGCTCGTCCCGGGGTGCGATCCGGCCCGAAAAGTCGTGTCGGCCGCCCGTGCACGGGTACGCGGTGGCCACCCCGAAGATCTGGAGGGAGACATGCAGCGAGGCAGTGACCGGCTGAGTGTCCACCGTGACGAAGAGATGAAGCACGAACTGCAGGGCCTGCTCAGGTCCGGGCACCCCACGCGGAGCGAGGAGTGGCACGACCCGGAGCCGACCGCCGACGACGATCCGGAGGTGTGGCGCGGGCCGGTGGCGCCGCTGGACCCCCGGATGTCCCTGGCGGCGGTCCGGGTGGAGCTGGCCCGCTACGTGGGACGCGGCGACTTCCCCGCGAGTCCGGCCGACCTCGGCCGCATCGCGGGCCGCAAGAACGCGCCCGACCCCGTGATCGAAGCGCTGGAGGGCCTGCCCCGCAAGGCGCGCTACACCAACCTGGAGGAACTAGCCGAGGCGGTGGTGCAGGCCGGGCGGTCCGGATCCGGCGAATCCGGGGAAGCAGGTGAATCCGCGTAGGTCCTTGGCCCGGTGCATCCGCATGGGCCCTTGGCCCGGGGGTACTGCGGGACGTCGTAGCTACCGCACGACCGCAGCACCCCCCATTCGCAGAAAGGCAGGAAGGGCCTGACGTGATGGCTGATTTCGTGAGGGACGTCATGACCCCGGGCGTGGTCGCCGTCCGCCCGGACGCCTCGCTCGTAGAGGCGGCCCGGCTGATGCGCGCCCAGGACATCGGGGACGTCGTGGTGGCCGACGGACAGGACGTCGTCGGTGTGCTCACCGACCGTGACATCACGGTGCGGGCCGTGGCCGAGGGCCTCGACCCGCAGGCCGTGAGCGCACGCACCGTGTGTACCCCGAACCCGCTCGTCGTCGCTCCGTACGACCCTGTGTCGGCGGCCGTCGCGCTGATGCGCGAGCGCGCCGTGCGCCGGCTCCCCGTCGTCGAGGACGGTCTGCCGGTCGGCATGGTCAGCCTGGGAGACCTGGCCGAGGCCCAGGACCCCCACTCGGCGCTCGCCGACATCAGCCGGGCCGAGCCGGACGCCGGGGACACCGCATGAGCCACGGTCAGGCCACCGAGATCGCCGCCGGTGGAGCCGCCGTCGATGTCGGCGACGCCACGACCCGCTACCTCCTGTACGGACTCCTGCCGGGCTGGTTCGTCCCCGGCCTCGCCGACTGGGCGATGCACCGGCGCACCCGGATCGAGGAGACGGCGGGGACTAAGGAGTCCCTCATCCACTCGCTGATGATGGCCGAGGTCGGCCTGCCCATCGCGCTCACCCTGCGTTACGAGGTCAACCCGCTGCTGCTGGCGGTGCAGCTGGGCGGTGCCGCGGTGCACGAGGCGACCGCGCTGTGGGACGTACGGACGGCCGTCCGCAGCGACCGCGAGGTCAAACCGGTCGAGCAGCACATCCACAGCTTCCTGGAGTCGCTGCCGTTCGCCGCGCTGGCCTCGCTGATGTGCCTGCACTCCGACCAGGTGAAGTCGCTGCTGCGCGGCGGCCGCGAAGACCGGGACGCCTGGCGTCTGGTGCCGCGTCGCCGCCCGCTGTCGCCCGGCTACCTGGCGGGCGTCGCCGCCGCGATCGGTGCGTGCGTGCTGCTGCCGTACGGCGAGGAGCTGCTGCGCTGCCGACGGGCGGCCAGGACGAGGAAGAGGCGCGCCGGGGCCGAGCGGGCCCCGCGGCGCGCGAGGAAAGGACGTTGAACCATCATGCGCATCGCATTTCTCTGCGCCCCCGAGGGCGTCGAGCAGGTCGAGCTCACCAAGCCGTGGAAGGCGGCCTCGGAAGCCGGCCACCAGACCGTGCTCGTATCGACGAAGTCGGGGGAGATCCAGGCCTTCAACCATCTGGACAAGGCGGACACGTTCCCCGTGGACGAGGTCGTCGGCAACACGTCGGCCGACTCCTTCGGCGCGCTGGTCCTGCCGGGCGGCGTGGCCAACCCGGACTTCCTGAGGATGGACGAGAAGGCCGTCGCATTCGTGCGGGACTTCTTCGAGCAGGGCCGTCCGGTCGCGGCGATCTGCCATGCGCCGTGGACGCTGGTCGAGGCGGACGTCGTGCGCGGCCGGGTGCTGACCTCGTGGCCGAGTCTGCGGACGGACATCCGCAACGCGGGCGGCACCTGGGTCGACGAGCAGGTGAAGATCTGCGAGAACGGCCCGAACAAGCTGGTCACCAGCCGCAAGCCGGCCGACCTGAAGGCGTTCTGCGAGGCCTTCCTCGACGTGTTCGCACAGAAGGCGGGCTGAACGGACCGGAGCGGGAACAGACCGGGACCGGAACGGACCGGAGCGGGAACAGACCGGGACCGGAACGGACCGGAGCCGGGACATCGTCACGCCCGTGGGCGCGCTCCTCGCGTGCCCGCGGGCGTGACCGCGCCAGGGGCGGGGCGCGGGTCAGGTGGCCGGAGTCGCCGACTCCCCGCAGCCGCGTTCCCGGGCACCTTCGCGGGTGCGTGCCGAGGCGACGGCGCGGCGCGGATTGCGGCGCAGCCACTCGCCCTCGAGCTGTGCCATCCGCTCGTTGTGGGCCCGCAGCGCGTCGTTCGAGCCGTACAGCAGGGTGTCGTGACGCGTTCGGTGGATGTTCTCCAGCTCCTTCATGAGCTGCTGGTCGTCCAGTCGGGCCGGGTCGACTCCGGTCATGGTGTTGCCCCGCTCGTCGTGTTCGTTCATGTGGTCCGGGTACCCGCCCGGCGAGGACAACCACCGAACGGCATCCGGGAGGGAGCCATGGATCTCGCCTTTCTGAATCCACTGTACGAACACCCGGGCCCGTGGGCCTCCGTGTACGTCGACACCTCCCGGCACGCGGAGGACACGCCCGAGCAGCTGCATGTCGCCGCCGACAGTGCGGCCAGGGAGCTGGGTGAGCTGGGCGCCGACGAGGCCACCTGGCGGGCTGTGCTCAACGCGATCGAGGACCTGCGCCACTCCCCCGACCAGTACGGACGGGCACTGTTCGCTCGGGCCGGCACGATCGTCGCCGACCCATCCCTGGCCCGGCCCCCGCAGGGTGCCTACCAGGTCGTGTGGGCGCCACTGCCGCGCGTGGCGCCGCTGCTGGACCTGGCGGGTGAGGACCCGGTCGCGATCGTGGCGTACGTCGACCGCAAGGGTGCGGACTTCGAGCTGCGCAGCGCGCTGGGCCGGCAGAAGGCCGGCGCGGTGGTGGGCCGTCAGTGGCCCATCCGGCGCACGAAGACCGCCGACTGGTCGGAGAAGCACTTCCAGCTGAAGGTGGAGAACACCTGGGAGCACAACGCGGCGGAGATAGCGGACGCGCTCAGTGTCTGCGAGGAGGAGGTCCAGGCGGACCTGCTGATTCTCGTCGGGGACGTACGAGAGCGGCGCGAGGTGCACGAGCGGCTGCCCAAGCGACTGCACGACCGCGTGGTGGAGAGCTCGCACGGCACCGGCAGCAGGCTGCTGGACGAGGACGTGGAGCAGATCCGTGCCGAGTACGTGCGCCGCCGCGTCGAGGCCGAGCTGGACCGGTTCCGGGCGGCCCGTGCGCCGGACGACGAGGGGCGGGTCCGGGCCGTCGAGGGCGTGCCCGAACTGGTCGAGGCGGGCCGCATGCACCGCCTCGAGGAGCTGCTTATCCGGTCGGACGGTCCCGACCTGCAGCAAGAGGTGTGGGTCGGCGAGGATCCCGACCAGCTGGCGATGCACCGCACGGAGCTGAAGATCCTCGGGGAGCAGCACTCGTGGCCGGCCCGCGCCGACGACGCCCTGCTCCGCTGCGCCGTCGCCACGGACGCCACCGCGCTGTCACTGGCCCCGGTGGCCGCGGCGCTCGCGGAGGACGAACCCGCGGGCGGCATGGGCGCCATCCTCCGCTGGAAGTGACAAACCGGCGGCCCCACGGCCGACGGGACCGCCCCGCCACCGGCCGGAAACGGCCCGGCCGACTCGGGGACCGGTCGGCGGACACCGCGCCGCCCGCCGACCGGCCACCATGGCCCGCTCGAAGAACGCCGCGGGTCAGCGCGTCTGACGCGCTCGTTGCACTCGTCGTTCGTCCCAGACCGGGTCCGCGGTCTCGCGGATGTGGCCGTCGGTGCCGAAGACCAGGTAGCGGTCGAAGGAGCGGGCGAACCAGCGGTCGTGGGTGACCGCGAGGACGGTGCCCTCGAAGGACTCCATGCCCTCCTGCAGGGCCTCGGCGGACTCCAGGTCGAGGTTGTCGGTGGGCTCGTCCAGGAGGAGGGCCGTCGCGCCCGCCAGTTCCAGCAGCAGGATCTGGAAGCGGGCCTGCTGGCCGCCGGAGAGCCGGTCGAAGTCCTGTTCGGCCTGGCCGGTCAGCTCGTAGCGGCGCAGCCGGGACATGGCCGCGCCGCGGTCCTGGGAGTGCTCCTTCCAGAGGATGTCGAGGAGCGTACGGCCCTGGAGCTCGGGGTGCGCGTGGGTCTGGGCGAAGTGCCCGGGCACGACGCGCGCCCCGAGCTTCCACTGCCCGGTGTGCGCGACGTCCTGCCCGGCCAGCAGCCGCAGGAAGTGCGACTTCCCGGAGCCGTTGGAGCCGAGGACGGCGACCCGTTCGCCGTAGAAGACCTCGAGGTCGAAGGGCTTCATCAGGCCGGTCAGTTCCAGTTGCGCGCAGGTGACGGCCCGCACGCCGGTGCGGCCGCCCTTCAGGCGCATGGTGATCTCCTGCTCGCGCGGCGGCTCGGGCGGCGGTCCGGCCTCCTCGAACTTGCGCAGCCGGGTCTGGGCGGCCTGGTAGCGGGACGCCAGCTCGTGGCTGACGGTGGCCGCCTGACGGAGACTGAGCACCAGCTTCTTCAGCTGTGCGTGCTTCTCGTCCCAGCGCCTGCGCAACTCCTCGAACCTCGCGAAACGTTCCCGCCGTGCCTCGTGGTAGGTCGCGAAGCCGCCGCCGTGCACCCAGGCGTCGGCGCCGGCCGGGCCGGGTTCGACCGACACGATCCGCTCGGCGGCACGGGCGAGGAGTTCGCGGTCGTGGGAGACGAACAGGACGGTCTTGCGGGTCTCCTTCAGGCGCTCCTCCAGCCAGCGCTTGCCGGGCACGTCGAGGTAGTTGTCCGGCTCGTCCAGCAGCAGGACCTCGTCGGTGCCGCGCAGCAGCGCCTCCAGCACCAGCCGCTTCTGCTCGCCGCCCGACAGGGTCCGCACCTGCCGCCACTGCGCCTTCTCGTACGGCACGCCGAGCGCGGCCGTGGTGCAGATGTCCCACAGCGTCTCGGCCTCGTAGCCGCGCGCCTCCGCCCAGTCGGCCAGCGCCTGCGCGTACGTCAGCTGGGCGGCCTCGTCGTCGACGGTCATGACGGCGTGCTCGGCCGCGTCGACGGCCTTCGCCGCCTCGCGGATGCGCGGCGGGGCGACCGACACGAGCAGGTCACGTACGGTGCTCTCGTCGCGCACGGAGCCCACGAACTGCCGCATGACTCCGAGACCGCCACTGACGGTGACGGTGCCGCCGTGCGGCTTGAGCTCCCCGGAGATCAGCCGGAGCAGCGTCGTCTTGCCCGCGCCGTTGGGGCCGACGAGGGCCACCACGGACCCTTCGCCCACCCGGAAGGACACATCGCCGAGCAGCGCCCTCCCGTCGGGAAGGTGGTATTCCAGGTGCGCGGCTTCCAGATGTCCCATGGGCAGGCATTCTGCGGGCCGCGCACGGGCAGCGGCAAACCCTTATCCGGCCTGGACCGGCCGTCCCGTCGGGCCGCCCTCCCCCGCGGGCGAGACGACCGCGCCGGCCCAGGACAGGGCCTTGAAGCCGTCGCCGGGCGAGCCCTCCAGGATCACCACCCCGGTGTTGTCGAGCGGATGGGCGGCCGCGAAGTCCGCGTCGAGGTTGTGCGCGCGCACGGCGGTCCACAGCCGGATGGCAGCACCGTGGCTGACCATGGCGACGGTCCGGGCCCCGCTGTCCGCGGCCTCGGCGACGACGGCGTCGTAGCGCGCCAGGGCCTGCCCACCGCTCTCGGCGCCCGGCATGCGCAGTTCGGTGTGCCCGGCGGCCCAGGCGAGCACCGTCCTCATGTACTCCTGGCCGCGCCGGGTGCCGCCGGGCAGCATCTCCAGGTCGCCGGCGGTCACCTCGCGGATGCCGTCGCGGACCGGCACGTCCAGTCCCCGGGCGGCGGCCAGCGGGGCGGCCGTGAGCTGTGTGCGCACCAGGGTGGACGCGTAGACGGCCTCGATGTCCTCGTGGGCGAGCGCCCCGGGCAGGGCGGCGGCCTGCCGCTCGCCCAGCTCGGTCAGGCCCGGGCCCGGGACGGCCGTGTCCAGCAGGAAGTCCACGTTGGACGGGGTCTGGCCGTGACGTATGAGGAGCAGGCGCATACAGGGGTTCCTACGCGGTCGGTGCCGCCGTGCGGTCGGTGCCGCTGTCGGGGCACACAAGAAACGGCCACTTCAGGGTAACGGTCCCTGTATGACCCCAGACGTCGACCTCACCACCCCTAAGGCCGGTGCGCACGATGTGCTCAGGCGCCTGCTCACCCTGGACTGCCGGCTGTTCGAGTTCGCGGCCGAGCGGCACTGGCCCGCGGCCGGGCCCGTCCTGCCGCGGCTGAGCCGGAGCGCGAACCACGGGGTGCTGTGGTTCGCGACGGCGGCCGCCATCGCGGCGAGCCGGACGCCGCGGGCGCGCCGGGCGGCCGCCCGCGGCGTGGCCTCACTGAGCCTGGCCTCGCTGACGATCAACACACTGGGCAAGCGCTCGGTGCGCCGTCCCCGGCCCGTGCTGGACCCGGTGCCGGTGGTGCGGCGGCTCAAGCGGCAGCCGATCACCACGTCGTTCCCGTCCGGTCACGCGGCCTCCGCGGCCGCCTTCGCGACCGGCGTCGCCCTGGAGTCCCCGGGCTGGGGTGCGGTCGTGGCCCCGCTGGCCTTCTCGGTCGCGGCCTCCCGCGTCTACACCGGCGTGCACTTCCCCAGCGACGTGCTGGCGGGCGCGGCCCTGGGCGCGGGTGCCGCGTTCGCCGTACGGGGCCTGGTGCCGCCCCGTGCCGGGACCGACCCGCCCGCCCGGCCCCGCGCCCACGTACCCGCGCTGGCCGCCGGCGAAGGCCTGGTCGTGGTGGCGAACACCGCCTCGGGCACGGCCGACCGGGCCCGCGCGCTGCGGGACGCGCTGCCCAGGGCGGAGGTGGTCGAGTGTGGACCCGATGACGTGCGGGGCGAGTTGGCGAAGGCGGCCGCCCGGGCCCGGGTGCTCGGGGTGTGCGGCGGCGACGGCACCGTGAACGCGGCCGCGGAGCTCGCCCTGCGCCACGGCCTGCCGCTCGCGGTGCTGCCCGGCGGCACTCTCAACCACTTCGCGTACGACGTGGGTGTGGAGGACGTGCGGGGCCTGAGCCGGGCCCTGGAGCGGGGCGAGGGCGTGCGGGTGGACGTGGGCGGCTTCACCTCCGGCACGAAGCGGGGCATCTTCCTCAACACCTTCAGCCTGGGCGTGTATCCGGAGCTGGTGCGCGAGCGGGAGCGCTGGGCGGACCGGATCGGCGGGTGGCCGGCCGGGGTGCTGGCGGCGCTGCGGGTGCTGCGCGCCGACCGCCATCCGCTTCGGGCGGAGTTCGAGGGCCGGACCCGTCCCCTGTGGCTGCTGTTCGCGGGCAACGGCACGTACCACCGCAGGGGCCTCGCGCCGGGCCGGCGGCTGGACCTGGCGGACGGCAGGCTCGACGTCCGGGTGGTGCACGGGGGCCGGCGGCCGGCGCTGCGGCTGCTCGCCGCCGCGCTCGCGGGCCCGCTCACCCGCTCCCCCGCCCATGCGGCGGTTCAGGTGGGCCGGTTGCACCTGACCGGCGTCGCCCCCGGCACCCCGCTCGCCTATGACGGCGAGGTGACGGAGGCGGAGGGGGAGGTGTGGCTGGAGAAGCTGCCGGAGGCGCTGACGGTGTACCGGCCGCTGCCGGGCGCCTGACCGACCGCCGGCTCGCCCAGGTCGCCCGCGTCGCCCCGTCGCCCTCTCACCCCTCGTCCACATTATGAAACGCGGATCTCATTATGCGGCACACGGGCGTACGGTGATCCGTACCGCCCCGGGGGTCACGGACCCCGCGGGGAGGGTGCGGAGCGCTGCGAGAGAAGGGGCACAGCCATGCCGAAGCCGCGGGAGACCGCCGTCTACACGCACGGGCACCACGAGTCCGTACTGCGTTCGCACACCTGGCGGACCGCCGCCAACTCCGCGGCCTACCTCCTCGGTTCACTGAAGCCGCACATGAAGGTCCTCGACATCGGCTGCGGCCCGGGCACCATCACCGCCGGCCTGGCGGAGCTGGTGCCCGACGGTCACGTCACCGGCGTCGACCGGGCGGCGGAGATCCTGGAACGGGCCCGGGCCGCGGCGGCCGAACGCGGCCTGACGAACGTCGACTTCGCGATCGCGGACGTGCACGCCCTGGACTACCCGGACGAGACGTTCTGCGTCGTCCACGCCCACCAGGTGCTGCAGCACGTGGGCGATCCGGTGCGGGCGCTGCGGGAGATGACGCGGGTGACGAAACCGGGTGGCCTCATCGCCGTCCGCGACGCCGACTACGCGGCGATGACCTGGTATCCCGAGGTGCCGGGGATGGCCGACTGGCTGGACCTGTACCGGCGGGTGGCCCGGGCCAACGGCGGTGAGCCGGACGCGGGGCGCCGGCTGAAGTCCTGGGCGCTGCGGGCGGGCCTGACCGAGGTGACCGCCACCTCCAGCACCTGGACCTACTCGACCCCGGCCGAGCGCCGGTGGTGGAGCGGACTGTGGGCCGACCGCACCCTGGATTCGGCGTACGCGGCGCGCGCCGTCGAGGGCGGTCACGCGAGTGAGGAGCAGCTGCGGGCCGTGTCCGAGGCGTGGCGGGAGTGGGGGCGGCAGGAGGACGGCTGGTTCGCCGTCATGCACGGCGAGATCCTGTGCCGAAAGGCCTGATCCCGGGATTTTCCGGGTGATCCGGACGGCTCCCGTAGTCCGTCCCGGGCAGCCGTGCCGGTGGTCCGTCCCGGGC
>NZ_JBEYZY010000011.1:46674-55230 GCF_040646295.1 Streptomyces sp. NPDC046197
CAGCCGTACCGATGGTCCGTCCCGGGCAGCCGTACCGATGGTCCGTCCCGGGCAGCCGTACCGATGGTCCGTCCCGGGCAGCCGTACCGATGGTCCGTCCCGGGCAGCCGTACCGATGGTCCTGTGTCACTCCCGCGGGAGCAGCGGTCCGAGAGGACCGAGGTCGAGGTTCAGATCCTCGGGCCGCAGTCCGTAGCGGTCGCGCAGCTCGGCCATGCGGTCCTCCAGGAGCATGAGCGTGAGCCCGATCCGCTCCTCCTGTTCCTCGGTCAGGTCGCCGACGTCGAAGCGGCGCAGGGCCTGGCGTTCCATGAGCTGGCGCAGCAGTTCCACCACGGTGAGGACGAGCTTGAGCAGGTCACGCTCGACCGTGTCGGGCTCCAGGTTCACACGGTTGCTCTTGCGCGGCGTCACTGCGGCTCCTCGAAGGGTGACGGCACCTGGGCGTTGACCGAGCTGATCAGCGCGTTCAGGTCGATACGGACGAGGTCGACGTCCGCGATGCGCAGCGTGATGTCCCCTGTGATGACGACCCCTCCGGCCAGCAGCCGGTCGAGCAGGTCCACCAGGGCGATCTCACGGCGTTCGACGACCGTCATTCCCCCTCCCCCTCGAACTCTCCCTCGAACGTCCCGGCGAACGAGTAGGCCGCCCAGGGGCCGGTGAGTTCCACGCGCAGTCCCGGGGCGTCGTCCTTCGTGCGGTCCACCAGCTCCACGAACTCCTCGGAGCTCATCCGCGGCACGAGGTAGGCGGCGTTGAGCACATTGCGCCCGGGGATCCGGGAAAGAGTGGCGTTCTGCGGCGCGTGCAGCCGGGCGTCCTCGGCGAAGGCGGAGAGCTTCTCGTGCAGCCGGGTGGCGAACGCCTCGGCCTTCTGCCACAGGTCCTCGTGCGCCCTCGCCTGCTGCCGCCGTTGCCGCAGGTAGTCCCGGCCCGAGGCGGGTTTCGGGGCGGGCTCCGCGGATTCCCGGGGCTCTTCCTCGACGTAGACCTTGACGCCCCACTCGACCCGCCCCTCCAGCCGCTCCAGGGTGCGCCGGAAGTGGTCCTCGCCGGCCTCGATCATGCAGCGGACACCGCTGTCGTCGCGGAAGACGGTGGCGAGGCGCAGCGGCAGCGGTGTGGTGACGGCGGTGAGCGCGTCGATGACGCCCTGGTGGGCCCGCGCGGTCGCGGCCAGCCAGTCCAGGTCCTCCAGATGCGCCCGCAGCGGGTCCTCGCCGAAGTCCCGCTCCGGTACCTCGCTGATCACGGCGACCAGGCCGTGGTGGTTCAGCAGCTTGGCCGGGGCGCCCGCCACCCCCCTCAGCTCCGCTTGGAGGGGCGCACCGAGGGGGCGGCAGACGGCGTAGACGTACCGCAGTCCGGTCATGGTGCCTCCCTGTGGACGCGGCCGGTCTCCAGCTCCTCCAGTCGCGCCAGCCGTTCGCGCAACTCGGCGTTCTCCCGGGCGAGTTCGTCGCGCCGGGCACGCGAGGAGAGCGCCGGGTCGCTCTCCCACCAGTCGATGCCCATCTCCTTGGCCTTGTCGACGGAGGCGACGACGAGCCGCAGTTTGACGGTGAGCAGTTCGATGTCGAGCAGGTTGATGCGAATGTCGCCCGCGATGACGACACCCTTGTCGAGCACGCGTTCAAGGATGTCGGCAAGGTTGGCGCCGCTGCTCGGGCCGTACGGCTCGGGCAGCCGCCCGGGCGTCGTCATCGGCGGCTCCCGCCCTCTGCGTACTCGTACTCGTCCTCGGCTTCCTTCTCGGGCTCAGAGCCCTCTTCCTCGTCCTCCTCGTAGTACTCGCCGTTCTCCTCCTCGGCGTACGGACCCTCTTCCTCGCCTTCTTCCTCCCCTTCTTCCTCGGCCTCTTCCTCGCCCTCGTACGGCTCCTCGTCCTCGTAGGCGCCCTCTTCCTCCTCGGGCTCCTCCTCGGACGGTGCGCCTTCCTCCTGTTCCTCTTCCTCCTGCGCGCGTTGCTCCTCCTCGACCGCCTCCTCGTGGGTGCGGACGACCTCGCCGTCACGGATCTCGCCGCGCCAGCCGTCCTCCGCCTCTCCCTTGAGGGTGATGAAGCGGTCGAAGTTCTTGAAGTCGAGGCGGACCCGGCGGCCCTGGGCACGCCAGAGGTTGGCGGTCTTCTCGAAGAAGCCGCTCGGGTAGTACTCCATGACCAGCAGGATGCGGGTGAGGTTGTCGTCGAGCCGGTGGAAGCTGACGACACCCTTGTGGGTGCCCTTGGCGGCCTCCGTCTGCCACTGGATCCGGTAGTCGGGGATCTGCTCGACGGTGTGGCCCTTCCAGCTGCGGTTGGACCACCAGATCTTGCCCTGCCAGTCGGAGTTCGTGTCGTCGGAGCGGCTGGCGCTCTTCACGCCCTTGGCGAAAACGCTGAAGTCCTGGTACTGGGTCCACTGGTCGTAGGCGGTGCGCACCGGCACGCCGACATCGAGGGACTCGATGATGACGATGGGCTTGTTGCCCCCGCGCTTCCCCTTGCCCTTGCCGCCCCCCAGGTTCCTCAGCTTGTCCATGACGGTTTCCTTGGCGCGGGAGGCACCGATCTCCAGTGCGGAGCGCAGCGGGCCCTTGCCCTCGGCGACCTTGCGGCCGGCGTCGAGGGCCAGCTTGGCGAAGCCGGGGCTGTTGCCCGCGGCGATGTCGTTGAGCTTGCCCGTGGTCTCACCGAGCTTGCGGCCGAAGCCGGCAAGCATCTTCTGGGCCTGGGCGGCGAGGTACTCCTGCACCTCCGCCTTGAGCCGCTCGGCGGCCTCGCTGTGCGCCAGGTCGCTCAGCGGGGTGTCATTCGTCGGCCCGCCCGCCGCCTTGCCGGCCGCGGACCTCGCGGATCCGAGGGCCTCGGTCATCGGTCACCGCCACCCTTCGGCAGCCGGGAGCCGGCACCACGCGTCGCGTTGCCGGCCGCGGCCGTCTTCTTCGCGGCCGACTTGCGGGCCGCCGTCTTCTTCGCCGCCGCCTTCTTGACGGGGGCCTTCTTCGCCGCCTTCTTGGCAGGAGCCTTCTTGGCGGGCCCCCTCTTCGCCGCGTCCGCGCCCGCGCCCCTGTCCTTCCGGTCCTGCGCGGAGCCCTTCCGGTCCTGCGCGGAGCCCTTCCGGTCGTGCGCGGACTCCCGTGCCGTCTCGGCCTCCTCCTCAGCCTGCGCCGACTCGTCCTCGTCGGCCGGCTCGTCGCCGGCCTCACGGCCCTCGCGGTCGTCGTACTCGTCCTCGTAGTCGCGGTGGTCGTCCTCGGGCTCGTCACCCTCGGCGTCCGGCACCACGCCCGACAGCTGGTCGCGCACCTGGGCGGTGCGGCTGTGCAGCCGGTCGGCGAGCGCGTTCATCTGCCGCTCGGCCATCGCGCCCGAGGCCGCCTTGCCGACGCCCCGCAGATCCTGCCGCAGCTGGTCCCCGATCTCCTTGAACTGGGGGTTGTCCTTCAGCTGCTGGTTCACCAGGTCCGCGATCGCCCGCGGGCCGAGGTTCAGCTTCTTGCCCGCCACCATGCTGCCGACGGCCAGCGCGAGTTTCGCCTTCTTCGTCCGTCCCAGGAGGTATCCGGCCCCTACCGCCAGGCCGAGTCCCATTCGATTCATCGTGCCGTCCCCTCACCTGTCCCCGCGCCCCCGCGCAGGCCGATCTCCAGCCGGTCGAGCAGCTCGTCCTCCCGGCGGTCGAATTCCTCCTCGGTGATCTCTCCAGCCTCCAACTGCTCTTCCAGCTGGGCGAGTTCGGCCCGGACCGTGGCCGGGTCGTAGTAGATGCGCTCAGCCTCCCGGACCACCTGTCTGATCACCCAGGCGCTGCCGCGCGCCGGTGCGAACGGCAGCAGCAGCACCTCCGAGATGAGTCCCATGGCACTACCCCGCTCCCGTGTCCGCGCCCGCCGTCGCGCCCGCGGGCTCGGTGGAACCGGGCTCGACGAAGCTGTACGGCGGCAGCGGTCCGTTGACACGCAGTTCGACGTGCGGCAGTGCCGCGCGGACCTGTTCGACGGCGGCCAGGAAGTCCTCCGCCGTGTTCCGGTCCACCAGGAACGAGGCGTTGAGCAGCCAGCCCGTGGACTCCGGCCCCTCGCTGACGTCGGCGGCCAACGGCTGAAGCGCACGGACCGCCTCGGCGGCGTCGTCGGCCTCGCGGGCCTTGACCGCGGCGGCGACCATCTCGCCGAGCCGGAGCTTGTCCTCGTAACCGCCGCCGCCGGCCTGCCGGTTGGCCTCCGCCTGCTCCCGGATGTCCGGGTTCTCGGCCATCACGCGGTGCAGCACCGCGTCCTCGATGTGACTGCCCTTGACGTTGTACTCGACCCTGCCGTCCAGTGCCCGCAGGCGTTCCCGGTAGTGGTCGCCGCGCTCGGTGAGCACGCCGGTGACGGTGTCGTCGTCCGGGGCGATGCTGCCGAACCTCATGGGCAGCACGCAGCCGGCCGCGCCGGCCTCGCTGAGCACGTTCTGGTGGGCGAGCAGGTCCTTGCGCTTGGGGCGCAGACCCTCGGGCGCGTCACTGACGACGGCCGCCAGTTCGCCCGCCTTCAGGATGCGCACCGGGCGCGGTGGCTCGCCGACGCCTCCCATGCCTTCGGGCAGCGCGGGGTGCGAGGAAGCCGTGATCCCGTAGACGTATGTGCTCACTCCTGCTCCTCCTTCCTGCGCGCCGCCGTGCTCTTGCGGGGCCGCGGCCGGGACTCGGTCTCGCCCTCTCCACGTGCCTGCTTGAAGGCGTCGGAGATGGTCTCGGCGGCGCCGGACAGCGCTCCCTTGGACTTGCCGCGCGCGCCGGACTCGGTGACCTCGCCGACGATGTCGGGCAGGCCCGGGTCCTTGTGCGGACCGGACTCCAGGTCGAGCCGGTTGCACGCCTCGGCGAAGCGCAGATAGGTGTCGACGCTGGCGACGACGACACGCACGTCGATCTTCAGAATCTCGATGCCGACCAGAGAGACCCTCACGAACGCGTCAATCACCAGTCCCCGATCGAGGACGAGCTCCAATACGTCGTAGAGACCACTGCTGCCGCCTCCACCACCGGACGTCTGTGCCGGGACAACGGTCATGCCGGATGTTCCTCCTTGTCGTCTTTGTGCCGGACTGCCTTGTCGTCTTTTTGCGGCAGTGCCTTGTCGTTCTTCGTCGTTCTTCTGCGGGACTGTCTTGTCGTCTGTGCGCAGGACTGCTGCGGATGGGCTGGTGCGCGGGCGGCCTAGCGGCCGCCCGGCCGGTGTGCGTCGGCCCGACCGCGTTCGTAGCGGCGCAGCCGCCGGTAACCGGCGAGCTGGCCCTCGGAGTCCAGTTCGACCAGGTAGCTCGCCATCAGGCTCATGGTGTCGGGCACCCTGGTGATCTCCAGGACCTCGACCTCCAGCGACCAGCCGTCCTCCGTCTGCTCGAACGACGTGACGGACTCGACGTTCAGGCCGGTCAGCTCCGCGAACTGGGCGCGCGCCTCGCGCAGCACCTCCATTGGCTTCGGCTTCGGTCGGCGCGCCGTCGCGCGGTTGTCGTCGTCGGTGCGTGATTCCTGAGAACTCCGTGGCTTGTGTTGTGGCTCCTGTGAATCCTGCGACTCTGATGTGTTCCTTGTATTCGCCATGGCCACCTCTCCTCTCCGTGTGGCCGCAGGTGCCCTGGCCAAACCTTCAGCCATGCAACGCGTCGAGACGCCGTCGCGCCGGCCCGAGGGCCCGGCCGCGGCTCATCGCGCCCGACCAGGGCTTGGTACGGGCCTGGTCGACGGCGTCGGCGATGGTCCAGCGGCGCGGGCCGAAGTCGGGGTCGTCGAGCTCGGACCAGGAGACGGGCATGGCCACGGGCGCGCCCGGCCTGGCCCGCACGGTGAACGGCACGACCGCGGTCTGGGCGTAGCCGTTGCGCTGTACGTCCAGGTAGAGGCGGTCGCCCCGCTCCTTCTTGCGGGCGGCCGTGGTGAGCCGGTCGGGATGACCGGCGGCCAGCGACTCGGCGACGTCCCGGGCGAAGGCGCGCACCTCGTCGAAGTCGTGGCGACCGTCGAGCGGTACGACGACGTGCAGGCCGCGCGAGCCGGTGGTCATCAGCGCCGAGGGCAGCCCGAGCCGGTCCAGCAGGTCCCCGAGCAGCCGGGCCGCCTCACGCACGGCGGCGAAGTCGTCCTCGGCCGGGTCGAGGTCGAAGACCATCCGGTCCGGCCGCTCGGGCCGGTCGGCCCGGGACAGCCAGCGATGCAGCGTGAGGCATGCCTGGTCGGCCAGGTACACGAGGGTGGCTGTGTCGTCGCAGACGGTGTGCGTGACCGTGCCGCCCTCCTTGGCGACCTCGGCGCGGGTGATCCAGTCCGGGTAGTTCTCCGGCGTGTTCTTCTGCATGAAGACCGGGCCGTGCAGGCCGTCCGGGTGCCGCTCCAGCATCAGCGGGCGGCCGCGCAGGTGCGGCAGCATGTACGGCGCCACGGACCGGTAGTAGTCGACGAGATCGGCCTTGGTGTACTCCTTGGCGCCGTCGTCGCCTGGGAAGAGGACCTTGTCGGGCCGGTGCACCTCGACCGTGCGCCGGCCCGCCCGCACCCTGCGGACCTCGTCGCTCACGGCACCACCGCCCGCTCCACCAGCAGCCGCGCGGACACCGCGATGGACTCGGCGTCGATGCCCGCCGCGTGCAGCTGCTCGGCCGGGGACGCCGAGCCGGGCATCGTACGGACCGCGAGCCGGACCAGGCGGGGCACCGGGCGCCCGTCGAGGAACGCGTCGAGGACGGCGTCCCCGAGGCCGCCCTCCTCGCGGTGGTCCTCGACCGTGAGCAGACAGCCGGTGTCCTCGGCGGCCCGGCGCAGCGTGTTCCGGTCCACGGGCTTCACGGAGTACAGGTCGATCACCCGGACCTGGATGCCCTCCTGGTCGAGGGCCTCGGCGGCGGCCAGCGCCTCGTGCAGCGTGACGCCGGCGGCGACGATCGTCAGCCGGTCCCGGTCGGAGGAGCGCAGCACCTTGCTGCCACCGACGGGGAACTCCTCGTCCGGCCCGTAGATGACCCGGCTCGCCCCGCGCGAGGTGCGCAGATAGCGGATGCCGTCCAGGTCCGCCATCGCGGCGACGAGCTTCGCTGTCTGGTTGGCGTCGGACGGGTAGAGCACGGTCGAGCCGTGGATCGCCCGCAGCATCGCCAGGTCCTCCAGGCCCATCTGGCTGGGCCCGTCCTGCCCGATCGAGACGCCCGCGTGGGAGCCGTTGAGGTTGATGCCGGACCCGCTGATGGAGGCCATGCGCACGAAGTCGTACGCACGGGTCAGGAACGCCGCGAACGTGGAGGCGTACGGCACCCAGCCGCGCCGCGCGATGCCCACCGCCGCCGCGACCATCTGCTGCTCGGCGATGTAGCACTCGAAGTAGCGGTCGGGGTGTTCCTTGGCGAAGAACTCCGAGCGGGTGGAGTCGCCGACCTCGCCGTCCAGGGCGACGACGTCCGGGCGTGCGGTGCCCAGGGCGGCGAGCGCCTGACCGTAGGCGTCCCGGGTGGCGACCTCCTCGCCCTTGTCCCAGCGGGGCAGCTCCAGGCTGCCGTCGCCCACCGCGTGCGGCGACCGGACGGGGGGCGGCTGGTGCACCTGGACGCGGAGGTCGCGGAGGCCGCCGAGCTCCTCGATCGCCTCGTCGGCGTTCTTCAGCGGCTTGCCGTGCAGTCCTTCGTGGTCCTCGGTGGCCTGCACGCCCTTGCCCTTGAGGGTGCGGGCGAGGATCGCGGTGGGCTGGCCGGCGGTGGAGAGCGCCTCGCCCAAGGCGCGGTCGACGGCGTCCACGTCGTGACCGTCGATCTCGACGGTGTGCCAGTCGAAGGCCCGGAAGCGGCGGGCGTAGGCGTCCAGGTCGTGGCCGTGCCGGGTGGGGCCGCGCTGGCCGAGCCGGTTGACGTCGACGATCAGCGTCAGGTTGTCGAGCTGTTCGTGGCCCGCGTGCTCGGCGGCCTCCCAGATGGAGCCCTCGGCCATCTCGCTGTCGCCGCACAGCACCCACACGCGGTAGTCGGCGCGGTCCAGCCGCTTGCCGGCCAGCGCGATGCCGACGCCGATCGGCAGGCCCTGCCCGAGCGATCCGGTGGCCGTCTCCACCCAGGGCAGCCGCTGCGGCGTGGGGTGTCCTTCCAGGCGGCTGCCCAGCTTGCGGAAGGTGAGCAGTTCCTCGTCGTCGATGGCGCCGGCCGCCTTGTAGGCGGCGTACAGCAGGGGCGAGGCGTGCCCCTTGGACAGTACGAAGCGGTCGTTGCCGGGGTGGTCGGGGCGGTCGAAGTCGTAGCGGAGGTGGTTGGCCAGCAGGACGGCCATCAGGTCGGCCGCGGACATGGAGGACGTCGGGTGTCCGGAGCCCGCCGCGTCGGCGGCCCGTATGCTGTCGACCCGCAACTGCTGCCCCAGTTCGACGAGTTCGTCCGTGTTCATGAGTCTCCCTCCGCTGGAATGTCGTCACGCTTGACCGGGCCCGGGGCGGGGTGGTGTTCGTGGGGCTGAGAGGCGGGTTGGTTCTTGGCGGGCTCGGGACCCGGCCGATCGCGCGCCGGCTCGGGGCCGGGCTGGTTCTTGGCTGGCTCGGGACCCGGCTGGT